>JBGQCL010000120.1:0-26321 GCA_041495365.1 Kofleriaceae bacterium
ATCGCCCGGCTATGCCGGGCGAGAGGGGACGGGCAAGTCCCCTGTCGATCGACGAGCCACCGTCGACCGGGCCGACCCAGGTGACCCGCCGCCGCCGGTCGCCGAGCAAGGACGTCGCCCACGACCTGCCCCGGCTCCCCGAGGTCGCGCTGCACGAGGAGTCCAACGAGGTCGACCTCGACCCGCGCGCGCTCGCCCCGGCCAGCGCCTCGCTCACGGGCGCCCGCGCGGTGTCGGTCCCGCCGCCCCCCGCGCGCGCCCCCAGGCCGCCGACCCTGCCGCCCCGGGCGAGGGCCATCCCATCGCGGCTCCCCCCGACGCCGCGCCCGCCGCCGCGCAGCGCCGCGGTCCGCGTCGACACCGCCCAGCACTCGTCGCTGATCGGCGGGCGCTACCAGATCCTGTCCCGGATCGGCCAGGGCGGGATGGGCAAGGTCTACAAGGTCAAGCACATCCACCTGTCGCGCACGTTCGCGCTCAAGATCATCTCCAACCAGGTCGCCGAGACCGACGAGGCCCGCGAGCTGTTCTACCGCGAGGCGCGGTTCGCCTCGGCGATGTCCCACCCCAACATCACCTCGGTGGTCGACTTCGGCGAGGACGAGAAGGTCGGGATGTTCATGGTGATGGAGCTGGTCGACGGCGAGGCGCTCAACCGGATCCTGTTCCGCGAAAAGCAGATGTCGACCCGCAAGGCGTGCGAGATCGTGCTCCAGGTCGCCGAGGCCCTGCACTACATCCACAAGCAGGGCGTCGTGCACTGCGACATCAAGACCGAGAACATCCTGATCTCCGAGGAGGAGCACGAGGGCAAGCGCAGCAAGACCGTGATCAAGCTGCTCGACTTCGGGCTCGCGCGCTCGCTGCACGCCAGCCGGGTCTCGACCTCGCTGTCGGGCACCCCGCACTACGTCGCGCCCGAGCGGATCCGCGGCGAGCCGGCGTCGCCCGGGAGCGACGTCTACGGCGTCGGCATCCTGCTCTACGAGCTGGTCACCGGCCAGGTCCCGTGGGACGGCCCGGTCCAGAAGATCCTCGCCGGCCACCTCGACGAGCACGCCCGGCCGCCGTCGCAGATGGTCGAGGGCGGCGTCGATCCCGCGCTCGAGACCCTGATCTTCCACGCGATCGCCAAGCGGCCCCCCGAGCGCCACAAGGACATGGCCGCGTTCATCTACGAGCTCAAGACCGTGATGGACATGATGGGGTTCGGCCGGCGCGCCCGCAGCGGCCCGGCCAAGCGGGTCGTGATCGAGCAGCGCTCGTCGAGCTCGCCCAGCGCGCTCAACCTGCGCGACGAGCTGGCCCGGATCGCGTTCGACGCCTGCCGCCTGCCGCTCGCGCTGGTCGACCCGCAGGGCGTGATCGTGCGCGCCAACCCGGCGTTCGCCCGGTTCGTGATGGGCGCCTCGATCGAGATCGAGGGCCTGCCGGTGCAGACCACGCCGCTCGCCACCGCGTGGAGCACCGCCGAGGCCGACCTCGCGCGCACCCTGGCCGGCAGCCCGGTGCGCCGGATCCTGGAGATCGACGTCGCCGCCGGCGAGTCCCGCCGCCTGCTGCTGTGGCTCGACGCGGTGTCGGTCGATCACGTCGTGCTCGGCGTCCAGCCGCTCGAGCTGTAGGCCGCGCGGGCCGGTTGCCGGACAACGCGAGATCATCGCCGCAACGCACGGGCGTTGACGGCCACGACGCGGCGCGCCGCCACGGCCCCAGGCTCGGCGATTTGCTGACCGAGCTCGGCGTGCTCACCGACCGGCCGGTGGTGCGCGGGCTGGCGCACACCGGTTGCAACCGGGCGGCGCTGCGACTAGGTTGTGCGCGGACGTGCCCAGGCCACTCGCAAACGCCGAGAGCCCGCCGGCCGCCGCGCCGGCACCTGTACCGGCACCACCTGTACCTCAGGCCCTGGTGTTCCCCGAGGAGGTGTTTCGCGCGCAGCCGCCCGCGGCGGGCGCGCCGCGGCCGTTCCGGCTGCCGCCGGTCCAGGCGTTCACCCTGGCCAGCGGGATCCAGGTCTACCTGGTCGAGCAGCACACGCTGCCGCTGGTGTCGATGGACCTCCACTTCGACGGCGGCTCGGCGGTCGATCCGCCGGGCAAGGAGGGGCTGGCGAGCGTGTGCATGGCGATGCTGACCGAGGGCACCGAGCAGCTCGACAAGCTCGCCTACGCGGAGCGGCTGGCCGACACCGCCTCGAGCATCGGCGGCTACGCGGGCGACGACTCGGTCGGGCTGATGCTGTCGAGCCTGGCCCGCCACCTCGATGCGACGTTCGCGCTGCTCGCCGACACGCTGTGCGCGCCCGGGTTTCGCCGGCCGGACTTCGACCGCATGATCCGGCGGCGGATCGAGGGCATCCGCCAGGCCCGGCGCAGCCCGGCGTCGGTCGCGTCGCGGACCGCCGGCGCGGTGCTGTATGGCCCGGCGCACCCGTTCGGTGCGGTGGTCACCGAGGCCTCGCTCGCGGCGCTGACGCTCGACGACTGCCGGGAGTTCGCGCGGACGTGGCTGCGCCCGAGCGGCGCCCAGCTGTTCGTGATCGGCGACCTGACCGAGGCGGCGGTGCGCGCCTGCTTCGACTCGCCGCGGCTCGCCGGCTGGACCGGCGCGGCGACGGCGCCGCCCGCGCTGCCCGCGCCGTGCACGCTGCCCGGCCGGATCTTCTTCGTCGACATCCCCGGCGCCGCCCAGGCGGCCGTGTCGTACCTGCAGTTCGGCCCGCCGCGCACCGCGGATGACTACTTCGCGACCGCGATGATGGGGGCGGTGTTCGGCGGCGGGTTCTCGAGCCGGATCAACATGAACCTGCGCGAGGCCAAGGGATACTCGTACGGGGCGCGCGGCAGCTTCGGCTACACGAGATCGTACGGCACGTTCACGGTCGGCGCCCAGGTCGCCGCCGGCGCGACCGACCAGGTGCTGCGCGAGATCCACCGCGAGGTCGTCGGGCTGTGGCGCGGCGATCCGGCGTACGCGGTCGGGCCCGACGAGCTGGCGCGCGAGCAGAACGGCGCGATCCTCGGCCTGCCGGGGCGGTTCGCCACCGCGCAGGCGGCGCTCGGCCAGTATCGCGCGCTGGTCTACTTCGGACTACCACTCGACTACTACGACTCCTATGTCGATCGGATGAGCCAGGTGTCGATCGACGATGTGATGGCCGCCGCAGCGCGCCGGCTCGATCCCGGTCGTGCGGTGTACGTCGTCGTCGGCAATGGCGCGCAGCCGATGACCGGCGGCTCCACCGGAACCACCCGGAGCGAGGTTTCGCCGGTGAGTCACCGAGCTCCGACGCTGCGCGACGCACTCGCCGCGCTCGCCGCGCGCGGCGATGTGGGCGGCGGTGGGCTGATCGAGCTCGACGCCGACGGCCGGCCGCGGTGACGCTCAGGTAGCTACCCGCCCGGCGACCCACCGGACCTCGTCGAGCATTCCATCGAGTCGCACACTGGACGAGATCGCTAGTCGAGGATCTCTGTGACCCGCCAACGCCCGCTCCTGGGCCGTCATCCCGAACGCGGCAACTCGCTGGTGCTCGCGATGATCGTGCTGTCCGCACTCGGTACGCTGAGCGCGCTCACCGTCGTATCGGTGGAGGGCGGGCTCGCGATGACGGCCAACGATCGGTTCCACGCGATCGCGGTGTACGCCGCGGAGAGCGGCGGCGCGGCGGCGATGGACTTTCTGCGCAAGAACGTCAACCTGACGACCGGCTGGAAGAACTACATCTCGCCGAACAACGCCAGTCCACCGCAGCCCAACCTGCCCGGCAACAACCAGCAAAGCGGCGCGGTGGGCAACCTGCTGTCGCCCGATACCCTCGGCTGGTACAGCGTCCAGATCCTCAACAACCGCACCGACACCGGGTTCGCGACCGGCGACGACAACGACAAACGCGTCGTGCTCCGCTCGACCGGCTACGGCCCCAACGGCGCGGTCGCGGTGGTCGAGTGGGAGATCACCGCGCAGAACGTCACCGGGCTCGGCCGTCCGTGCTCGGTGTACGCCCAGCGCAACGAGTCCGAGGACGACTCCGGCCGCAACGACTGTCTGGGGACGATCAACACGGCGGACACCGCCACGTTCCGTCCAGGAGGCTGATCCATGCGTAGGATGATCAAAGGATTGGTTGCGGCGGCGGCGATCGGCTGGCTCGCAGCGCCCGCGGCCGGCGACTCGTTTCCGTCGGCTCCGTCGTGTCCGCAGACGTCCAGCCCGACGAGCTGGTCGGGCACCACGCTCGACACGCCGGTCACGAAGACCGGCACACTGTACAACACGTCGGGCACCGACATCGAGCTCAACAAGGCCGGCGCGGTGTTCAACACCAAGCAGATGACGGTCAACTCGACGATGGTGTACGCCGCGGTCGGCGACTTCAACCACGACGGCTGGCCCGACATCGTGGGCGCCAACGAGGACACCGACACCGGCTACCTCGACGTCTACCAGAACTACACCTGGCAGAACGAGCACTGCACCACGGCGGCGTGCACCGCGTACTCGGGCGGCTCGGCGCCGAACTGGGCGAACTCCGGCACCGTGGTGGACCCGCTGTTCACCAAGGTCTACTCGCTTCATGGCACCGGGTTCAAGGGCCGCTACGCGCTGGCCGCCACCGACTTCAACGGCGACGGCTGGGACGACGTGCTGGAGATCCAGGCGCCGTACTCGACCTACCAGCTCACCACGGTGAACCTCTACGTCAACAAGGCAGCCAACGACGCGCAGGGCCGCCCGACGTTCAACACCGCGTACCAGCCGATCACCGCGATCTCCGGCTACATCGGCCAGCAGACCTGGTCGGGCACCAACATCGTGGCGCTCGACTGGAACGGCGACGGCTACATGGACGTCCTGGTCGGCAGCGGTGCGCAGGGCGGCTCGATCCGGATCCTCAAGGGCAGCTGTACCAAGGCGGGCAACGCGGTCAAGAACGCCGCGGGGCTGTGGCCGTGCACCGGCAACCTGACGTTCACCGATCAGGGCACCCTGATCTCCAACCTCGCCACCGATCACACGCCGTCGACCGCCGACGGGTTCGGCACCAACGTCAGCGGCGGCCTGCCGGTGTTCGCGTACGCCGACGTCGACGGCGATGGCAAGCGCGACCTGATCGTCGGCGCGCCGAACTGCTGCACCAGCGCGTCCTACCGGCTCCGGCTGTTCAAGGGGGTATCGGCGACCACGGTCGAGACCGTGGCGTCGCAGAGCCTGACCTCGAACGGCGCGATCACCGGCGTGTTCGTCGCCGACTACTCGCAGGACGGCAAGCCCGACCTGATCGTCGCGACCGACGGCAAGAACTACAACACGACGCTCAACGGCGGCACGACGTTCTACTACGTCAACAACGGCACCAACACGCCGTTCTCCGGGCCCCCGAGCCAGATCACCACCAAGGGCACCGGCACCAACCAGGTGACCGACTACGACGTCGGCTTCATCTTCGACTACGACCGCGATCCGACCCACTCGCCCGATCTGCTGGTCGCCAACGGCAACGACTCCGGCGGCTACTACGTGATCGCGGATCGCCAGTCGATCACGTACGTCGACTGCGGTGACGCCGCATCCGGCGTGATCGACCTCGGCTCGCTGCTGTCGAGCGAGATGGTGGTGACCGCGGCGCGGATCACGCCGACGCTCTCGCTCGGCCTGGGCTCGGCGACGTTCTACCTGTCCAACGAGGAGCCGCCGAACTGGGTCCAGGCCAGCCTGTGCCCGGGCAGCACCACCGATTACTGCGCCGCGTTCCCCAAGGCGGTCGGCCGCTCGGTGCGCTGGAAGGCGACGCTGTGCTCGGGCACGAACCACACCTCGACGCCCAAGATCACCGCGATGGCCGCGAAGTTCGATTACACGGTGGCCAGGGACCACTACCAGTCCGGCGTGGTGGCGAGCGACGGCATCGCCTACGTCGGCGCGTTCGATCAGCCCGGCGATCGCGGCAAGCTGTACGCGCTCGACGCCGGGCTGACGTCGATCCTGTGGGAGGCCGGTGCCAGGCTCGATGCGATGTCCGACGACAGCCGCCACATCTACACCGCGGCGGCGACCACGCCCGAGACCCGCTACGACTTCACCACGGCCAACGCCGGCGTCGCGGCGCTCCAGACCCTGCTCACCACGCCGAACACGGACAGCACGCAGAACCTGATCGCCTGGGCGCGCGGCGCGCGGTTCGGCGTCGGCGACTCGAGCCATCCGCTGACCCGGCTCGGTTCGATCGAGACCGCGACCCCGGCGGTGCTGACCTATCCGGGCCGGCCGAGCTGGTACTCGCTCGGCTCGGGGCCCGATCGGCTGCACGCCGACGCCTTCGTCGCGGCCTACGCCAACCGCGTCCCGCTGGTGCTGTTCGGCTCCAAGGACGGGATGGTCCACGCGGTCTACACGTTCCCGTCCAACCAGTCCGACAGCCGCACCGGCCGCGAGGCGTGGGCCTACATCCCCGCGCCGGTGGCCGCCGGCATGCTCGCCGACTACAACAGCACGCAGAACGCCAACCAGACCGCGACCGACGGGCTCAACCACCCGACGATCGGCGCGTTCCCCGACGGCTCGCCGACCCTGGTCGACTACCAGACCTCGAGCGGCGCGTTCAGGACCGTCGCGCTGGTCGCCGAGGGCAACGGCGGCCGCGCGTTCTCGGTGCTCGACGTCACCCAGACCGTCGATCCGGCGACCGGCGCGGTGTCCGGCCCGGTCCCGATGTGGAGCGCGACACCGGGCCTCGGCGAGGCCGGCCAGTCGTTCGCCAAGCCGACCGTGGTGCGCGTGCTGCTCGACAACGCCGAGCGCTACTTCGTGATCGCCGGCACGGGCGTCGACCACACCGACACCCAGGGCCTCAAGGGCCGCGCGGTCTCGGCGTACGATCTGCTGACCGGCACCCTGATGTGGAAGTTCCAGGCGAAGTGCCCGGTGACCACCGACGTCGCCGGGTTCGAGACCGACGACGCGCTGGAGCCCGGCTCGCCGACGCAGAACGGCTACATCGACCGCGTCGTGTTCGCCGACAACTGCGGCTACGTGTACAAGCTGCAGCCCGCCGTCGACCTCGCCGGCGGCTGGTACTCGAACGTCGGCATGGGCGTGCTGGCGGTCAACTCCACGCCGGACGGCACGGTCGAGTACGCGCTGTTCTCGACCCGGCTGACCCTGGGCGCGCTCGGCGCCGATCGGGCGATCGCGGGCACGCTCGCGGCGCGCACCGACAGCACGACCCGCATGGTGCTGTTCTTCGGCACCGGCGGGATCGAGAGCGTCCCGGCGACCTCGGCCAACGCGTTCTTCGCGATCTACGCCGACACCGGCGCGGTCCGCTCCAAGGTGGCCGGTGCGTGCAACAACGGGACCTGCGAGAAGTTCTACGGCGGCATCGTGGTGACACCGCAGCAGGTGCTGTTCACCAAGACGGTCGACCCGGCGATCGGCACCAGCGCCTGCGACACCGGCAGCTCCACGATCGCGGGAGTCGAGCTCAACCCCGGAACCGGCACAAATTTCGCGAGCGACTTCAACCTCGCGGTAAGCTCGGCCGTGATGGGTGGCCTGTTCGGAGACGCCGGGGCGATCTACTTCGCGACCCTCGCGGGCGATGTCGCGCGTGTCGGCACGCCGCGGACCGCGACCGCCGGCGGCGACACCCTGGCCGGCCGGACCCAGGGCATGGGCCCGGGCGACCAGGCGACCGGCAGCCAGCAGGTCGGGACCACGTCGGGGTTCACCCTGATGGGGTGGCGCGTGGTGCTATGACCGCGCGGGCGCGTCGCTCGGGTCGCCGGGGCCAGCGGGGGTTCACCCTGCTCGAGCTCCTCATCACGCTGAGCGTCACGACGATCGGCCTGATCGGGCTGCTCGCGCTGCACCTCAGCATCGCGCGCGGCAACGACGGCGCGAGCCGGTCGGCAGAGGCCGAGCAGATCACCACGACCGCGCTCGAGGATCTGCGCGGGCAGTCGCCGGGGACCATGATGAGGACGCTGACCGGCAATGCGCTGGCCGTCCCGCCGGCGACCGCGCCGGCGTACACCGTCCTGGGGCGCAACGGGCTGCCCTACAGCGTCACGCGATCGGTCACCGCGCTGAACCAGGCGTCGGCGAGCCTGTGGCTGATCCGGGTTTCGACCAGCTGGGGTGAGGAAGGCGCGGCGATCGGTGCGGTCGGTGATCCGCTCACCCACACGGTCGCGCTGGAGGTCATTCGCACGATCGAGGACCGGCTATGAATCGCTCCGGGAACCGCTCCGGGAATCGCCCCGGGACCCGCGGGCAGCGCGGCTTCACGCTGATCGAGCTGATGGTCGCGTTGCTCGTCAGCTCGCTGCTGGTCGGGATGATCCTGGCGATCTTCTCGCGGATGTCGCTGGCCTACCGCGGCCAGCAGCAGATCGCGGGCGTCCAGCAGGTCCTCGCCGCGGCGCGGGCGGCGATCGAGCTCGACGCCAAGCAGGCCGGGCTCGGGATACCGCAGGGCTTCAAGACCGCGATTCCCGGGCGGCCGGCGCTGGAATCGCCGGTCCAGGTCACCAACAGCAACAGCGGTCCCGACCAGATCGCGCTGTTCTATGCCGACACCTCGATCCAGGGGCAGTTGACCCAGCCGACCCCGGTGGCGCTGGCGAGCCCGGTCGGGTTCGATGACGTGTCGGCGTTCACCCCCGGCATGGTGGTCGTGCTGACCACGTCGTCGACCGCCGCGAACCCGCTGTCGACGCCCCTCAACCCGTTGCCCGACATCGCGACGTACGACGCCTGCGTCCTGCGGATCGCGGCGGTCAACCTGGTGGCCGAGCAGGTCACGTTCGATGCGGCGTCGCCGTGGGGGACCTCGTTCGCCCACTGCACGAACCTCGCCCAGAGTCGCACGATGATGTACCGCTTCGTCGCGCATGCCTACCGCATCGATCCGACGGTCGCGCGGCTCCCGCTCGGCGTGCTGCAGCGTTCGCAGACCGGCGGCCTGCTGAGCAACCTGCCGGGCAACCCCGAGGTGTGGGACGATCAGGCGTATGGCTTCAGCGACATCCAGACCGCGGTGCGGCGATACGACCCGACCCAGGCCGTCGATCTCGACGGCGACGGTGATGCCAATCGCAACTGGTACTCCAGCGCGGCCCAGGACGCCGTGACCCGCGCGGCGGTTGCGCCGTCGACCACGTCCCTGCTCGGCGCGTCGATCAGCCTGATCGCTCACACCGATCGCAACGTCGAGGGCATCGCCACGGCGGCGACGCCGGACCTGATCGGTCCGCCGGCGCCGGCGGCGGTCAACGCCGCCAACAACTCGATCGGCGATCGTCCGTCGACCGCGCTGCCGGCTGCGCCTCCCGATCCGCTGCTGCCCGGCCAGCGGATCTACCGCTGGACCACGTTCCAGGTCGACTTTCGCAACCTGGGGGTTGGAGTCGCGCTGTGAGGCGGCGCCAGGCGGGGTTCACGCTGACCGAGATGATGGTGGTGGTCACGATCATCGGGATCCTGGTCACGATGGCGATCGTCTACATGCGAGGGCGGGTCCGGCCGATCGACGTCGCGAACCGGGTCGGCGATCTGGTCCGCGAGGCAAGTCGCCGTGCGGTGGCGCTCGGTCCGGTGCGCGCCAATGTCGCGGTCGCGATGGGCAAGGCGCGGACCCAGATCAGCGCCGTCGCGGAGGCCCGTACCGTGCCGGGCACAGCCCCGCCGATCAACTTCACCACCGTCACCTTCACCCTGTGGCGGCTGCAGGAGGATCCGCCGGCCGTGCTCCCCGGGCCCTGTGCGGCGTACCCGTGCTGGATCTCGGTCGACCAGTACAAGACCGATGGCAACGTCGACGTCGAGAGCTGGGCGCCCCGCGTCGTCGATCACACCTCGCCGTCCGTCACCACCGACTGGACGCTCTGGGTGTTCCCCGGCGCGGCCAACCCGCCGCCGCCCACGCCGCTGCAGTGCCGGCCCGACGGCACCTGTGACCCGTGCTCGTTCTTCTTCAAGGCCGTGCTGCCCGGCCCGAGCTGCGACCCGCTGGTGCCGGCCACCGTGCCGCTCAACGAGCAATGTGGCGAGCTCGCGGTCATGCCACTCGGCGCTGCGATCACCACGCAAGCGGGCTGGAACTAGGCGCTGCGCCGGGTGACACTGCGGCCGTGATGCGCGCAGCGACTCTCCGCTTCCTGATCGGCCGAATGGCCCTCCACGCGATGATGGCGAGCGCCCTGGTGCTCGCGGCCGGCTGTTCTTCGACCCTGCCGAAGTACGACTACACCAAGGAGCCAGACCCGCGCTCGCGCGAGCTGGTGCTCGGCGTCGGCGACTCGGTCTCGATCAACGTGTGGGAGAACAAGGACTACAACACCGACGCGACGATCCGTCCCGACGGCACGATCACCATGCCGATGATCGGCGACATCAAGGCCGTGGGCGAGACCCCGAGCTCGCTCAAGGCCAAGATCAAGAGCCGACTCGGCGACTACGTCCGGCTCGGCACCAGCGCCGAGATCACCGTCGCGGTGAAGTCGTGGCGGAGCTATCGCTTCACGATCCAGGGTGAGGTCACCCACGCCGGCGTGTTCACCGCCGACCAGTACGTGACCATCGCCGACGCGATGGCGATCGCCGGCGGCCCGAGCAAGTTCGCCAAGCGCAACGAGATCACGCTGCTGCGCCGCGACCCCAAGACTGCCGAGATCCGCAGGATCCCGCTCGACTACGATCTGATCGCGTCGGGCAAGCGGCAGGACATGAACATCTACGTCCTGCCCGGCGACACGATCTGGGTGCCGTGACCGCGCGCCGATGGGAGCGCCGGTCACCCGGGAGGCTGCCACAGCTCCAGCAGCGTTCCGTCCGGGTCGACCACGTAGCCAAACTTCCCATCCGCGCTGTCCTCGCGGCGATCGAGCACGCGCGCGCCGCGCGCGCGCAGCGTGGCGAGCAGGGCCTCGAGATCGTCGACCCGCAGGTTGATCATGAACTCGCGCTCGCTGGGGGCGAAGTAGGTCGTGTCGGCGCGGAACGCGCTCCACACGCCGTAGGTCCCCGGCGTCGACCAGAGCTGCGCGCCGCCCCAGTCCTGGATCTCGAGGCCGAGCAGGTCGCGATACCAGGCGCGCAGCGCGTCGGGATCTCTCGATCGCACGAACACGCCGCCGATGCCGATCACGGATGCCATGGCGGCAACGTATCCGGCCTGCGGGCGACGGTCGATCGCGAGGCCTCGCGCATTGCGTCGCAGCCGCGATGCTGCACCGCGTAGCGGACGCAGGCCGTGCGGCTGGTTGGCGCTGGAAACCCCGGGCAGGACGATGCTGGCGCGCGGTGATTGCGGTAAGACGGTCCCGCCATGAGCGTCACCGCCACCCGTTCCCCCTCGGTCGCCGCCGCACCATCCGGGCGCCTGTCCCCGGAGCTGTGCCTGCAGATCTACGACCTGATGCTGCGGGCCCGCGTCCTGGAGGACCGCCTGATCACCATGTACAAGCAAGGGGATGGCTTCTTCTGGATCGGCGGCCCCGGCGAGGAGGCGTTCAGCGTCCCGCTCGGCCTGCTGGTCGACAAGGGCCAGGGCCTCGACCACGACTACCTGCACCTGCATTACCGCTGTGGCGGCACGCTGCTGGCCATGGGCGCCGATCCGGTCGACTCGCTGCGGCAGATGCGCAACGCCGAGACCGATCCGTACTCGCGGGGCCGCAACTTCGCAGGGCACTACTCCGTTCGCACGTGGAACGTGGTGCCGGTCACGTCACCGATCGGGGTCCAGTTCGCGATCGCGCTGGGCACGGCGCGCGCGCAGCGAGCCGGCACCGGCGCGAAGGGCATCACGATCGTGCAGGGCGGCGACGCCGGCACGGCCGAGGGCGACTTCGCGAGCGCGTTGATCTGGAGCACGCGGCGCGGCGAGGAGCTGCCGCTGCTGATGATCGTGTGCAACAACCGCTACGGGATCTCGACGCCGTACGCCGGCCAGCACGGCTACGACCAGATCGCCGACCGCGGCAAGGCGTTCGGCATGCAGACCGCGGTGATCGATGGCAACGATCCGGAGGCGAGCTACGCCGCGCTCAAGCACGCGATCGACTACGTGCGCACCGAGCGCCGGCCCTACCTGCTGGAGGCGATGGTGTCGCGGCTGCGCGGCCACTCGTCGGCGAGCGGCGCCAACCTGGTCAAGAGTGAGGTCGACTGCCTGGAGCGGTTCGAGCGCGTGCTGGAGGACCGCCAGCTGATGACCCGGGCCGGCGTCGACGAGCTGCGCGAGCGCTACACCACCGAGCTCGCCGAGGCCCACAAGCGGATCCGGACCGAGCCGCACCCACCGCCGAGCTCGGTGTGGGACCACGTGTTCGCCGACCGGAACCTGGTCCGCGGGGAAGGCTGAGATGGCGACGATGATCCAGGCGATCCGCATGGCGCTGCACGTCGGCGAGTCGCGGCTCGGCGTCACCGACATCTTCGGCGAGGACGTCGGACCGCCGCTCGGCGGCGTGTTCACCGGGACCCAGGGGCTCGAGACCACGTGGAACACCCCGCTCGACGAGCGCGGCATCGTCGGCACGGCGATCGGCCTCGCGCTGGCGGGCCAGCGGCCGGTCGCCGAGATCCAGTTCTGCGACTACGTGTTCAACACGATCGACCTGCTGAAGCTCGCCGGCAACACCTGCTGGTCGTCGGGCGGCGACTGGAACGTGCCGATGGTGCTGATGACGCCGGTCGGCGCCGGGATCCGCGGCAGCATCTACCACTCGCACTCGTTCGACGCGACCGCGACCCGGCTGCCGGGGTGGAAGATCGTGATGCCGTCGACGCCGCGCGATGCGTACGGCCTGATGCTGAGCGCGATCGTCGACCCGAACCCGGTGATGTACCTGATGCCCAAGGCGCTGCTGCGCATCAAGGGCGAGGCCGGCGACTCGATCCCGGGCGAGCCCGGCGACGACAAGGCGCTGTCCGGCATGATCGATGCGCCGCTCGGTGACCGCACCGGATGGAAGCCGAGGTGGCCGGACCTCGAGGAGCTGTACATCCCGATCGGCGCGGCGCGGACCGCGCGGGCCGGCACCAGCGTCAGCGTGCTGACCTACGGCCGCAACGTGGCGATGGCGGTCGCCGCCGCGAACGAGCTCGCCGCCGAGGGCATCGAGGCCGAGGTCGTCGATCTGCGATCGCTGCATCCCTACGACTGGGCGGCGATCACCGCGAGCGTGCGCAAGACCAACCGCGTGCTGTGCGTCAACGAGGACACCGAGATCACCAACTTCGGAGAGCACCTGATCCGGCGGATCACCGAGGAGCTGTTCTACGAGCTGTACGCGCCCCCGAAGCTGCTCGCCGGCGGCCACCTGCCCGGGATCGGGCTCGCCGACAGCCTCGAGATGGCGAGCGTGCCGCAGAAGGATGGCATCAAGGCGGCGATCGCCGCGCTCGCGCGCCACGAGCCCTAGCCTAGAGCTTGCCCGGAAATTTGGGTAGCTGCGTCGGGAACTCGCCGATCCTGCACGCGGCGGCGATGTCGCGCAGCATCGCGTCGAGCTCGGCGCGCGACCGGTAGCGGCCCGCCGCGATCACCGCGGCGATCGCGCGGGTGGCGGCGATGTCGAGCCGCGGATCGCGGTCGAGCACGACCAGGTCGGCGAGCTTGCCGGACTCGACCGTGCCGAGCTGCCCTCGAAGATGCCGATCAGGTGCTCGAAGATCTTCTGGCCGGAACCGGCGGCCTCCGCGCCGCGCACCGCGTCCGGCACATGGCCGACGAATACCAGACCGCGGCGCTGGCATTCCTCGGCAATCGCGAAGTAGGCGTCGCGCGGGACGTAGGATTGAATCTTGATGAAGCCTCCAGGATCGGCTCCAGCTCGCTGCCCATGTCGCGCACGCCGGTGACGCCATTGGCGATGAACAGCGGGAGCGTGACTTCCTTGCCGCCGGGCACCCATGTACCAAAGAACGTGTGGACATGCATGTCCCACAGGCCCGGGATCATGAACTTCCCCGTCGCGTCGACCGTGCGCACCCCCGCCGGGGCGGCCGCGTCGCTCGACGCCGTGACCTCGACGATCCGATCTTCCCGGATCGCGACGGTCCGGTCGGGCAGGGCGCTGCCGTCCCGGGGGTCGATCACCGTGACATGCGCGATGACGAGCGTCGGGGCGGCGCGCTCTGCCGTCGACGCTCGTTGCGGCGCGGCGCAGCCCAGCGCCACGGCGGCCAGGCTACAAGCTCGTCGCAGGGCGCAAGGCGTTTGTTTCACCGAGACCATGGGCTCTTGTAACAGCGGCGGTGGTGGCGTAAAAGCGCTGTGCTCGGTGGTCCGTGCCACCCGCCGGATTCCCAGCGACCGCGGTCACGGGTGAGTCATTCCTCCCCGGTTCCTCCCCGGTTCCTCCCCGGTTCCTCCCCGGTTCCTCCGGGTTCACTGGCCGACAACATGCGAGTCAGCGGGACAGCCACTGGACCCGGTTCGGGCCGAGCGACATGATGTCCGGGCGAGTCGAAAATGGTGGCCATGTCGGATGGGCCGAGTCCATCCACACCCCCCCCGGCTGCGCCTGGACGCTCGGCGTCGGGGGCCGCCTGGAATCATATATAGTGGGGGCGCCTCGCACCGGAAACCACCGTGTTGTTTCGGTAAACCTGGCAACCTGATCAGTGCTTGTCGCAGTCATGCGGGCATCCGGCCGCCAAATGCAACAGAGACAGCACCATTTGACGAACATTCGCCTTGACTACTTGACGATCACCTGATCATCTGGAGGTATCTCCACGAGGAATCAGAATGAGCGATTTCCAGAATGAAATGAACCATGCGGTGCAGGGCTTTGTGGCACAGATCGCCGAGCTCGCCCGCCGCGCAGCACTCGACACCCTCGAATCCGCCTTCGGCAGTCGGGGGGGCGGTCGCAACGGCGGAGGCCGGGCTACCGCCGCGGCGATCACCGCCGGTGCCGGGCGCGCAGGGCGCCCCCGTGGCGGTCGCGGCGCCAAGCGCTCGGCGGCAGACCTCGAGGACCTGTCGGAGAAGTTTGCCACGTTCGTCAAGGCGAGCCCCGGCCTGCGCATCGAGCAGATCAACAAGGAGCTCGGCACCACCACCAAGGACCTCGCCTTGCCGATCCGCAAGCTGATCGCGGATGCCAAGATCACCGCGAAGGGCCAGAAGCGGTCCACGACCTACTTCCCGGGCAAGCGGGCCTCGAAGAAGTAACCCGGACAGCGGTGCCCGGCGGTGAATCGGTCGCCGTCGGTCGCCGTGCCCCGACTCGTGCACGATCCGGGCGGCCGCCGGCGCGGTCGATGGACGGGTGCGTCGAGCGGGCGCTGCGCGGGACGTGCGGGATTGCGCCCGTGGAACACGCGATGCACCTGCGATCCTGCATGGTGCTCACACTCGATCGGGAACAATCCCAGGTGCTTCGCGAGATGCTGCAGGGAGCAGTGACCCAGCTGCGCCTGGAGAGTGCTCGGGCAGATAGCCATGATTTCCGCGAGATACTCCATCGCCGGGAAGGGATCGTGACCGCAGTGCTGGCGCAGCTGTCCGAACCGCGAGCGGCCTGATCCTGCGCCAGGCCGTCACAGGTCTCGACGGGAGCTCTGGGTTCTTCTGGCTCCCGCTCGACTGTCAGTCATTGCCTCGAAACGCGGCAGCAATCTCGCGCATGGTTTGCACATCGCGCGAGTCGTGCGCCCACACGCGCGCCTGTGCGTGGGCGCGCAGGGTGTTATCGATCAACAGGGACATCCACCAACAGGGACATCCACGGAATCGACCCCGACGCGTGCAGAGCGGTGAATGCGGGAACGCGCAATGGCCGGTGCCGGCCGCGCCCGCGCTGCGCGATTCAACCGCGGCCGCTGGACAGCGGATACCGAGCCCCCGGGCGACCCTCGGAGAGCGTCTCGCGGTGGCGCTCCTGGTTCGAGCCGGCGGTCATCGCCGACCGGTGAAGCAAGAGCCGCACCCGACCGCGCAGCTGCACCACGGGGCGAGCATGTGCCACCTGCGCAGGATGGGGACGGTCGGTTGCGTTACAGGACGTACCGAGCATCGCACCGCGTGCGCGAAATGCGGATCGGTCCGCGGCGCGCATCGTACCGAGCATCGCACCACGGTGCGGCCCGACACGGCAGGCCGCACCGCGCGCCGGCGCGCGTGCCTGGAGATCGCGCGCGTCCTGCGCTCGGGAGCTCGCGCGCGATCAGTCCTCGTCGATCGAGCGCTCGTCGCGGTCCCCGTGCTCGACCGCGTCGTGCGCGCCCTCGATGAAGTCCTCGACGATGTCGGCGGCCGGCCGGACCCGGCGCACCGCGCGCACGCTCACCGCCCCGGCGGGCATGTCCATCTCGTCGAGGTCGCCCTGTGTGTCGCGGGTCGGGACGATCGCGCTGTGCAGCGGCATGGTGTACGGAACATTCAGCACGCCGGGGAACAGCGTGGTGGTCCCGATCGTCGGCGGCGTCGTCGCGCCCGGGTTCGCGGTGGCGTGGTTGCGCAGCACGCGCTGCTGGGCGCCCGGGAACTCGGGGCCGAACACGGTGGTGAAGGTCGTGGTCTCCGGCGAGTGCGCGGCGATCAGCCGGGCCTTGTAGCCGTCATTCGCGTAGGACTCCTCGGCTGCGACGAACACCGTCCCTGCCCACCCGCCGTCCGCTCCGGCGCGGATCGCCCGGACCAGGCTCCTTCCGTCAGAGATGCCTCCTGCAGCCAGAATGAAGATTTTGTGAGGCAGCGCACGGCGCATCCTGTGCACGACCTGCAGCGTGGGGATCGTGGAGTTGCGGTTGTGGCCACCCGCGGCGCGACCCTGCGCGATCACGCCATCGACGCCGAGCGCGACGCCCTGCAGCGCCACGCCGACGTCTCCGGTCTGGATGAAGACCTTGGCACCGGATGCCTGCAGCTGTGCGACCCACGCCTGCGTGGGTAGGTTCCAGTGAAACACGACGATCGGAACGCGGGCTGCCGCGACGACATCGATGTCGGCCTGCGTCGTGAAGTCGCCAAGCGGTGATGACGCCACGATAAAGTCGACGCCGAACGGACCGCTGGTCTGGTCCCGGATCGCCTGGATGCGCGCCGCGATCACCGGAGGCGGCTCTGGCCCGACTCCGTACACCCCGAGCGCGCCCGCGTTGCTCACCGCCGACGTGAGATCGGTCAACCCGACAAACGCCATGCCGGCGCTGGCGAGTGGGACACGCAGTCCGAAATGCCGTGAAAAGCGTGTGTGCAGCTCGGGCGCGTGGCGATCTGCGGAAACCCGCGACGCACGCGACAGCATGGCGGCGCCGGCTCCGACGCCAGCGAGCTTCAGGATGGTCCTGCGACTCGGCCTCGTCTTCGACTCGTTGGATGACATGTATGAACCCCCCAGATTGGTGTACGCGATCACTGCTGCGATTGCAGTTCGCAGCAGATGGCATCACTGATGATTGGATATTGCGATCCACTGCTGTGTATTGGCCGATACGGCGGGCCGCCCGTGCGGAACGCCGGTGCGGTGCGATGGCATCGCCTGGTGTACGTGATCGATCCAGCGATCCGCCGGGCAGCCAGCTTCGGCGGGCTGAACCCGATGCGGAACGGCAAAGCGCGGCATCGTGCTCGACGACGATCGCGCGCCGGACGGCTGTGCATGGCGCGTGCGCTGGTCCTCACAGTTACACGTGCACCGGAGTTTTCCCGCGCTTACCACTCGGGATGACGCGATCGCAACGCAGCTCACCATTGTCTCGGTGCGGTATGAATCTGCTGCGCATGTCGTCAGACCTCGGCGGCGCGCGCCTGCCCGCTGCACTGCCTGTCCCGCGAGCGCGATTCGCGGTTGGACGACCTGACCCATCCATGGAACAGCTACATGTCGCCATGTCCGTCGTCGGGGGTCAAGCTGCGCGCGAGATCGCAACCCCTGCGCTACCCCAGCGCCGCCGCGTCGCGCAGGGTGTCCCGCATCCGGACAGGGCGGCCGCCCGGCCGCGATGCGCTCGGCCCGCCGGCGTCGCGGTGCGGTGCGCGCCGACGCTCGGGCGACGCGCCGGACGAGCGCGACCGCCGCGATCGGCGGCGGCCAAGCGTCACCCAGGCCCCGCGGGAGTGCGCCGGTCGCGGCAGTGCCGCGGTTTGCCGCTGCGGCGCGTCCCGCGGCACTCGACCGGACGTGATATGAACCCGCCATGGTGCAGGTGGGTGCGAATCGGTTCGGCTGTTCGCGCGTTGCACAGGGCATGACGGGCCAGATCGGCAGGATGGGCATGCCGGGCAGGACGGGCATGACGGCCCGGGTCGAGCAGCTCGCGTGGAGGACGCTCGCCGGCGGCTGGCTGGCGGCGTTCACGATCACGGCCGGCGTCGCGAACTTCGTGCGGCCGTACCGGACCGCCAGGGCCAGGGACGCCGCGAGGGACGCCGCGGCGGCGCGCGACGATCGCTATCGCAGCGCGCCGAGCTCGTAGCTGCGCGCGTAGCCGCGCGAGGTGTTCTCGATCACCACCGAGATCGTGCCCTCGCTCGCGCAGGTGTAGGTCTCCGCGATCTCGTTGGCCATCAGGTCCGGCCGGCGCTCTCCGGCGACGCTGTCGAGATCGCCGCGGTCGGCGAGCGCGGGGTCGTACGGAAAGTAGACGTCGCGCCACGGCACGAGGTCCTGCACCGGCTGGCCGCTGGCGTCGAGCGCGCCGCACTCCAGGAACCGCAGGTGGCCGACCGCATGGGTCGGGCGGTAGCTGCGGCGCACCACGATCGGCACCTCGCCCGCGGTGTTCTTGCCGATCAGCGGGTCGAACACCTTGTCGGCGCCGGCCTCGGCTTCGCGCCACACCCCGAAGTGGCGGGTCAGCGCCTCGCGGATCATCACGTGCGCGCCGGGATCGGCGGCGATCGCGAGCCCGGCGGCGGTCGACGCGAACGGCTGCGCCGCGAGCTGGAGCTTCCTGCCGAACCGCGCCCGCAGCGCCCGGCCGACCGCCGGGAACCCGACGCCGCCGCCGACCAGGTACAGCCCGCCCAGCTCGCGCGGGTCGTCGGGGTCGATGCCGCGCTCGCGCAGCCGCTCGAACAGCAGCTCGGTCTGCGCGATCGTGCGCTCGATCAGCGGCGCGGCGCGCGCGTACAGCTCGGCGGTGTCGAGCGCGACGGGCTCGCCGCCGAGCTCGACCACCAGCTTGCGGGTCGTCGCCTTGAGCGTCTCCTTGGCCTCGCGCGCCCGCTCCAGCGCGGCCGCCGTCGGCTCGGCGCCGGCCGCCCGCACGATCAGCTCGTCGAAGTCGTCGCCGCCGAGCCGGGCGAGCCCCTCCGACGCGATCAGGTCGAACCGACGGCCCTCGAGCGACACCGCCGAGGCGTCGAACGTCCCGCCGCCGAGGTCGTAGACCACGACGTAGCGCTTCGGCGACCGCCGGCCGAGCTCGAGGTGGCGATGCGCGAACTCGATCGCCGCGGCGGTCGGCTCGTTGACCAGGCCGAGCGGCGCGAACCCGGCGCGCCGGAACGCCTCCAGCGTCAGCCAGCGCTGGCGCGACGCCGCGCTCGCCGGCACCGCCACCATCGCCTCGAGCGGCCCGTCGACGTCGAGGTTCGAGCGCTCGACGATCGCGCGCCGCAGCTCGGCGAGGAACGCGGTGACCAGCGCGAGCGCGGTCACTCCCGGCAGCCCGGGGACCGGATCGTCGGGCGCAAGCTCGGTCGCCGCGCGCTTGATCGACCGGATCGCGTGGGCCGCGCTCCCGTCGCTCAGCGCCCGCGCGGCCTCCCAGCCGACGATCAGCTCGCCGCCGCGCAGCGCAGCGATGCCGGGGATGTAGTCGCGGAACTCGCCGCCGTCGTTGAACGCGGCGATCGGGTGGCGGCCATCGTCGACCGCCGCGACGACGGTGCGGGTCGTGCCGAAGTCGATGCCGAGTCGCATGCCAGCAGATTGCCAGGCCCGATCGGGGGGCGCCACTTCGCGGCGGGGAGGCGGGATCTCGTCGCGGGACGCGTCCCGGCTAGGTGTCAGGGCGGTGCGGAGTCGGCCGGCTGCGGCGCCGTGGGCGTGCCGCTGCCTCGCTGGTACAGGGCGCCGAGGCTCGTGCACGCCGCCATCTCGCCGGCGTCGCATGCCTTCTGCAGCAGCGCAGCGGCGCGCGCCGGGTCCCGGGCCACTCCCTTGCCCTTCAGGTACAATGAAATCGCCGATATTCTGGAACGTGGCCGGGGCCACGCGGTGTGGTGACGCGCGTGCTGCGCACGCTCCGTGGCCCGGCGCCATCCGAGCCGCGGCCACGTGCGCTCGTCAACAAGCACCTGCGCGGACCGTGCACCGACCGCGCGGCCGCCTGCAACGCCTCCGAGGCGATCCGCCGCGAACGCCTCGCTCCGCTCCACGTCCTGTGCGGAGAGCTCGGCGTCGCGGTGTGCCTGGGCGCGACGATCGTCGCGCCACGCCGGCGGCGGCGGTCGCTGCGAGCGGGAGCGCGGGATTCGTGAGGCGCCCGAGATCGCGGTGACCGCGCGGCGTCTTCGAGTCCTGTTGCGCAGCTACTTCCGCGACTCGGCCGCTGCGGTCGCGAAGATCCCGCGCGCCATCAGCGATCGCTCGCTGGCCGCCCGCGCGGCGTACAGCTTCGCCCGCGCGGCGCGGATCGCGGCGTCGTCGGGCGCCGCCAGGGACGCCAGCTCGATCAGCTCGCAGGCCAGCCGCGGGTCGGCGACGGCCTCGGCGCGCGCGGCCAGCGCGGCGGCGCCGCCGGCCAGGCTCGCCAGCTCGCGGGCCAGCGCGGCGGCGGGGGCCGGCTTGAGGTGGGCGGGGTTGCCGTCCCACCAGCCGCCGTAGAGCCGGTACAGGTTGCGGACGATGAACTCCGGCTCGTCGTAGACGCCCGACAGGTAGGGCCGCGCGGCGAGCTCGGCGGGCGGGGCGACGCGGGCGACGATCTCGTCGAGCCCGGCGCCGCGGTTCAACAGGGTGACCACCTGATCGACCAGCGACTCGAGGTAGCTCGCGGTGTCGTCGAGCGCGCGGTGGACGTCGGCCGCGCCCCAGATCGGCACGCCGTGGCCGGGGCACAGGACCTCGGCGCCGAGCGCGTCCATCGCGCGCAGCGCGGCGGCCCACTCGCGCGGATAGCGCTGTACCTTTTGCGGATTGCCGCAGTTGGGCGACGCCCAGATGAACAGGTCGCCGGTGCACACCACGCCGGCGTCCGGCACCCAGACCCAGGTGTGATCGTCGGTCTCGCCGAGCGCGTGGTGGAGCTCGAACCGCCGGCCGCCGACGTCGAGGCTGCGGCGGTCGGGGAACACCTCGTCGGGCGCGCGGAACTCCGACGGGAACTCGACGGCGGACTGGAACTGGCGGGCGTTGATCGCCTGGTTCCAGCCGCGGGTCAGGCGATAGCGCGCGAACCGGCGCGGCACGGCCTCGTGGGCGATCACGCGGACCGCGCGGCCGGCCTCGCGCTCGTAGAGCTCGACGCCGAAGCAGTGATCGACGTGGCCGTGGGTCCAGATCGCGGTGTGCGCGGGGGCGGTGGTCGCGGTGCGCAGGGCGGCGCGGGTGCGCTCGGCGAGCAGGAAGCTGCCGGTGTCGACCAGGACCAGGCCGTCGTCGGTGTCGAACGCCGCGACGTTGGCGAAGCTCGCCACGAAGGTGCTGCGCGCCGCGACCGACTCGGCCTGGAACCGCGGCACCATCGGGTAGGCGCGCTCGATCGGAGTCGCGCCGGACAGCAGGCTGGTCGAGAGCTCGCGCAGGCTGGTCATGGCCGGCATTGTACGCGGCGCGCCGACCGGACCGTCACGGGCAGACGGCGGTGACCGGCGAGGTCCTCTGGTAGTCCCCCTCCTCGCGCGGCGAGTCGCGTGCGGCTCCCTGTCGCTGGACGCTCGCCTGCGCCGGGAGCAAGCCGTCTGCCAGCGCCCAGGCGCCGGAGATTGCGATGATCGGCGCGGTCGCGAGGATCCACCCTCCAGCTGTGCCCACAGTGTGTTGCGGCCACTGGAGTCGCCAGGGAGCCCGGCGCCGGTCGGGCCCATCGAGCGATGTGATAGCGTGCGCAGCCATGAGAACCCCCGCCTGCATCGCAATGACCGCGCTGGTCTCGGCGCTCGCCGGCGCCGCCGGCGCCGCGCCGCCGAAGACGCACCGCCTGGAGGTGACCCCGGCGACCGTGGCCTACGGCTACTACTGGGCCGAGGCCGCCCCGGTGCTGCGGATCGCGTCCGGTGACATCATCGACGTCGACACCCTGCTCACCAACTCGCCGACCGGGCTGGCGCGCGCCGGGGTCCCCGACGCCAAGATCCAGGCGTCGCTCAAGGCGATCGTCGGCGAGGTCACCGGCGACCGCAAGGGCCCGGGCGGCCACATCCTGACCGGGCCGGTGTTCGTCGAGGGCGCCCAGCCGGGCGACGTGCTGGAGGTCAAGATCCTGTCGATCGACCTGGCGATCGACTACGGCTACAACGGCTGCAGCGGGTACCTGCCGGACAACTGCGAGAAGGATGTCCCGGCCAAGATCATCCAGCTCAACCGGCAGAAGATGACCGCCGAGTTCGAGCCCGGCATCGTCGTCCCGCTGCACCCGTTCTTCGGCAGCATGGGGGTGGCGCCGGCGCCCGAGGCCGGCCGGGTCAGCAGCGTCCCGCCCGGCCGCCACGCGGGCAACCTCGACAACCGCGAGCTGGTCGCCGGCAGCACGCTGTACATCCCGATCTTCGCCCCCGGCGCGCTGTTCGAGATCGGCGACGGCCACGCCGCGCAGGGCGACGGCGAGGTCGATCAGACCGCGATCGAGACCTCGCTGCGCGCGCGGATCCAGCTCACGGTGCGCAAGGACATGAAGCTGACCTGGCCGCGCGCGGAGACCGCGACCGACTACATCAGCATGGCGACCGATCCGGATCTCGCGACGGCGACCAAGGGCGCGATCCAGGAGATGATCGACTTCCTGGTCGCCGAGAAGAAGCTGACCCGGCACCACGCGTACCAGCTGACCAGCATCGCCGGCAACGTCGTCATCACGCAGCTGGTCGACAAGCCGAACCTCGGCGTCCACGTCCGGCTGCCGAAGAGCATCTTCCAGCCCGGGCAGACCCGGCGGGGGAAGTAGCCATGGGCTCGCCACGCATCGTTTCGATCGGCCTGTCGATGGCCCTCGCGCTGGCGGCGTGCGCCCCGGCGGACTCCCGCGCGCCGGCCGCGCCCGGGTCCGCGCCGGCGACCGCGTCCGCTCCGACCGAGCCGGCGCGCGTGGCGGTGACCGCCGACGACGGGTTCCAGCTCACGATGTGGCGCAAGGCGCCGGCTCAGCCGCGGCGCGCCGTGCTGCTGGTCCACGGCCGGACGTGGAGCGGCCGTCCCGACTTCGACCTCCAGGTGCCCGGCGAGGCGCGGTCGTTCATGGACGCGCTGGTCGCCCAGGGCTACGCCGCCTACGCGATCGACCTGCGCGGCTACGGCGCGACGCCGCGCGACGCGACCGGGTTCCTGACCCCCGAGCGCGCGGCGGCCGATGTCGCGGCGGCGCTGCGCACGATCGGCGGCCGGCCGGTGCTGTTCGGCTGGTCGCGGGGGTCGATGGTCGCGCAGCTCGCGGCGCAGCGCACGCCGGATCTGATGACGGCGGTGATCCTGTTCGGGTACCCGGTCGACCCCGATCGCAAGGCGCCCGATCAGCCCGATCCAGAGACGCCGGCGCGCGCGCCGACCACCGCCAAGGCCGCCGCCGAGGACTTCATCGCCCCGGGCATGATCTCGCAGCGCGCGATCGACGCCTACGTCAAGGCGGCGCTGGCCGCCGATCCGGTGCGCTCCGACTGGCGGCACGACACCGAGTGGAACGCGCTCGCGCCCGAGGCGGTCCGTGTCCCGACGCTGCTGCTCCAGGCCGAGCACGATCCGCTCGCCAGGACCGATGCCCAGGCCCGGCTGTTCACCCGGCTCGGCACCACCGATCGGCAGTGGGTCGTGATCCCCGGCGGCGATCACGCCGCGCTGCTGGAGGACACCGCGCCGCGGATGATCACCGCGATCCGCGCGTTCCTCGAGCGGTCGTGACCCGGCCCCGGATCGCCATCCTGGGCGGCGGCGTCGGCGCGATGACCGCCGCGTTCCACCTGACCTCGGTGCCAGGCTGGCGCGAGCGCTACGACATCACGGTCTACCAGCTGGGCTGGCGGCTCGGCGGCAAGGGCGCGAGCGGCCGCAACGGCGAGCGCGCGGACCGCATCGAGGAGCACGGCTTCCACCTGTTGTTCGGGTTCTACGACAACGCGTTCGCGCTGCTCCGGCGGCTGTACGGCGAGCTCGGCCGGCCGGCCGACGCGCCGCTCGCGCGCTGGGACCAGGCGTTCCAGCCCCACAGCTACTTCGTCCTCGAGGAGGACGTCGACGGCCGCCGGGTGCCGTGGCAGTTCGACTTCCCGCCGGTCGACGGTGTGCCGGGGCAGGGCGGCGAGCTGCCGACGCCGTGGCAGATCGTGAAGCTGCTCCTCGCGTGGGCCCGCGAGCTGTTCGGCCGCAGCCACGAGGCACCGGCGCCGGCGACCGTCGCGCCGGATCGCCTCGACCGGCTTATCGACGGCGCGGCCGGCGAGCTCCGCGCCCTCGTCGCCCGGAGCGAGGCGGTGATCGGCGGTGTGCTGCGGCGCGCGCACGCGGCGGTCGACTGGCTCGCGGAGCTGTCCGAGGCGGTGCTGCCGAGCGCGTTCCTCCACGCCGCCGAGCACCACGCCGCCACCCGGCCCGACGATCCGCGCGCGCACAGTCCCCACGATCACGAGATCCTGCTGTGGCTGCTCCGCGGGTTCCGGGGCTGGCTCCAGCGCCACTGGTCGGAGCGGGCGCGCGGCGAACCCGAGATCCGGCGCACGCTGGTCTCGCTCGACGCGCTGATCTCGGTCGCGATCGGCATGATCGTCGATGACCTGATCACGCCCCCGGTCGACTGGTTCAAGATCGACCGGATGTCGTTCGAGGACTGGCTGGTGCACCACGGCGCCGACCCCAGCTCGACGGCGGCGCCGCCGGTCGTGCTGCTCCGCCAGCTGGTGTTCGGGCACCAGACCGGGGTCGGCGCCGGCACCTGCCTGCACTACGCGCTGCGCATGGTCTACACCTACAAGGGCGCGTTCGCCTACAAGATGCAGTCGGGCATGGGCGACACGGTGTTCGCGCCGCTCTACCAGGTGCTGTCGGCGCGTGGCGTGCGCTTCGAGTTCTTCCACGCGGTCGAGGAGCTCGCGACCGGGCGGGACGCGGACGGTCACCCGGTGATCGACGCGATCCGGATCGGGGTCCAGGCCGAGACCCGCGACGGCGCGCCGTACCGGCCGCTGATCGACGTCGTCGGCCTGCCGTGCTGGCCGTCCGAGCCGCTGTACGATCAGCTGGTCCAGGGCGACGAGCTGCGGCGGTCCGGCGAGCACCTCGAGAACTGGTGGTCGCGCTGGCCGGCCGTGCGCACCCGCGAGCTGCGGCGCGGCACCGACTTCGATTGCGTCGTGCTCGGGATCTCGATCGGCGCGTATCCCTACCTCTGCCGCGCGCTGATCGACCAGACCCCGAAGTTCGCCCGGATGGTCGACGCCGTCGCGGTCACCGCCACCCAGGCGGCGCAGCTGTGGCTCGACCGCGACGTCGCGGCGCTGGGCTGGTCGCTCGGGCCGCAGCCGATCGTCGGCATCTGCGGCGAGCCATTCGACACCCTCGCGGACATGAGCCACGTGCTGCCGCGCGAGCGCTGGCGGGCCGGCACGGCGGGGAGCATCGTGTACCTGACCTCGCAGCTCGCCGAGGGCGACCGGGCGCCGACCCCGCCGCGCACCGAGTCGCAGTACCCGGTCGACCAGCGCGCGCGGGTGTGGGCCAACCTGAACCGCTGGGTCGACGCCTCCGGCGCCCGCAGCGTGCTCCCCGGCGCGGTCCTGGACGGCGGCTTCCAGTGGGACCGGCTCGTCGATCCGGCGGGCGCCACCGGTCGCGACCGGCTCGCGGCGCAGTTCTGGATCGGGTGCTGGAACCCGTCGGACCGCTACGTGCTGTCGGTGCCGGGCAGCGCGGCGGCGCGGCTGCCGTCGGCCGGCACCGGCTACCGCAACCTGGTGATGGCGGGCGACTGGACGCGGACCGCGCTCGGCGCCGGCTGCGTCGAGGCCGCGGTGATGTCCGGCATGCACGCGGCGCGCGCGCTGTGCGGCACCCCGGCGCAGATCTCCGGCGACGACCTGCCCGACGGCGACGACCTGCCGGCGCCGCCGCCGCTCAGCCCGCCGCTCAGCCCGCCGCTCAGCCCGCCGCTCAGCCCGCCGCTCAGCCCGCCGCTCAGCCCGCCGCTCAGCCCGCCGCTCAGCCCGC
>JBGQCL010000121.1:0-26291 GCA_041495365.1 Kofleriaceae bacterium
CCCGCCGCTCGTCGCCCAGCCCATGCCGCGCCCGGCCACGCCGTCGCAGCCCCCGCCGCTCGTCGCCCAGCCCATGCCGCGCCCGGCCACGCCGTCGCAGCCCCCGCCGCTCGTCGCCCAGCCCATGCCGCGCCCGGCCTCGCAGTCCCAGCCCCCACCGCTCGTCGCCCAGGGCATCCGGCCGTCGAAGACCCTGCCGCTCGCCGGGCCGCTCCTGCCGCGCCCGGCCTCGCAGTCCCAGCCGCCGCCGTTCGCGGCCCAGCCCGCGCCCGGCAACCCGCCGGTGGCGATGCCCCCGATGCCGGCGCTCAACGCGGCGCCGCTCGGCGCGCCCCGTCCATCCCTGCCCACCTACGACCCGGCGGCCTCGCCACAGCTCCAGCGCGACTTTGCCGAGCGCGCATCCCGGCCGCCGGACCCGCGATCGGACCGCATCCCCGGCCGCAACTCCGGCGGCGCCCGGCGCTACAGTCAGCTCGCGGCGGTGATCCTCGTGGTGCTCGCTGCCGCGGCTGCCGCGACCACGGTGTACTTCGTCCTCCCCCTGCTGACCTGACCGAGCGCGCGTGTGATGGGGGAATCCAGCGAGCCGAGCCACATGACCCGACGCATTGCCCTGATCTCGACCGGCGGTACGATCGAGAAGACCTACGACGAGCTTCGCGGAGTGCTGGAGAACCAGGTCTCGGTGCTCGACGTCATGCTCGCGTCCCTCGAGCTGCGCGGCGTCGCGGTCCACCGCGTGCCGCTGATGAACAAGGACAGCCTCGACATGTCACCCGAGGATCACACGCTGATCGCCGGCACCGCCGCGCGGCTGGCCGAGAGCCACGCCGGCGTGGTCGTCGTCCACGGCACCGACCGGCTGGCGGTGTCCGGCCACCGCGTGGTCGAGCTCGCCGGCACGCCGGCCACGCCGATCGTGTTCACCGGCGCGATGCGGCCGTACGAGCTGCGGTCGACCGACGCCCTGCAGAACCTGACCGAGGCGCTGCTCGCGGTCCAGCTCGTCCCACCGGGGGTCTACGTCGCCATGCACAACCAGGTCCTCCGGTTCCCCGGCGTGGTCAAGGACCCGGCGCGCCGGACCTTCGTGAAGATCGCCGAGGCAGGATGATGTCGATCCCCAACCTCGGCGCGATGCTGCCGGCGCTGCTCGAAGTGCTCAGCTACGTCGGCACCGGCGTCACCGTGATCGCCGATCGCGGCCGGGGGCTGGAGCGCGTGTACGTCAACGAGGCGGCCGCCGCGGCGGTCGGGTACTCGCCGGACGAGCTCCGCGCGCGCCCGCTGGCGGAGTCGATCGCGCCCGAGCAGCGCGCGCTGCTCCTCGAGATGATGGCGGGCTTCCGCGCGGGCAAGCCGGTGCCGCCCGTGCTCGAGTTCACCGCGGCCCACAAGGACGGCACGAAGATCACGCTCGAGTTCGCGATGAGCTCGTTCCGGATCCCCGACGGCATCGCCTACGTCATGCTGCTGCGCGACGCCCCACACACCCAGAGCCGGCTGTCGCTGCTCGAGGCCGACCGGATCGGCCTGGTCGGCGCGCTGTCCGCCGGGTTCGCCCACGAGATCAACAACCCGCTGACCTCCGTGCTGCTCAACCTGCGCCTGCTGCGCGGCCACCTCACCAAAGGGATGTCGCTCGCATCCCAGCCCGCCGCGCTGCGCTGCCTCGACGACATCACCACCGGCGCCGAGCGCATCGCGAGCAACGTGAGCGCGTTGCAGAGCCTCGCGACCCGGCGCGCGAGCGCGCCGATCGACCTCGCCGCCGTGGTGTCCGCCGCGCTCCGGCTCGCCGCGCCGACGCTCGAGGAGCGCGCCCACGTGATCCGCCAGATCTTCCCGGTCCGCAAGGTCAACGGCGACGAGTCGCGGATCGGCCAGGCCGTGATCGCGATGCTGCTGTTCGCGAGCTCGGGGTTCGACGGCGAGACCACCAACCTCGGCAACCGGATCGTGATCAGCGTCGAGCAGCGCGACGACGACGTCGTGCTGGAGGTGTCCGACAACGGCCGCGAGCTGAGCTCCGAGGAGGCCGACCACGCGTTCGACCCGTTCTACCGCTCGTCGACCCGCGGCGCGAGCATCGGCGTCGGCCTCGGCGTCGCCCGGTCGGTCGCCGCCACGCTCGGCGGCGAGGTCACGCTGGGGCCGCGGCCCGGCGGCGGCGCGGTGATCACGATGCGGCTGCGCGCGACCGCGCCCTGACCACCGCGCTCCGGCGATCGCCGGCTCGAAGACTCAGGCGACCTGCTTCGACTCGGTCCGCGGCTGGCAGATCAGGGACAGCGTCTGGACCAGCCGGACCAGCCCGCCGCGCAGCTGCGACCGCGGCTTGGCCGCCTCGCGCGCCAGGTCGTTGATCGACACCAGCCCGATCGGCTTGCCGTCGCCGCCGACCACCGGGATCCGCCGGACCTGGTGCACCGCCATCAGCCGCTCGACGTCCTCGATCGGCTGCACCGGCTGGACCGCGTAGACGTGGCGCGCCATCGCGATGTGGACCGGGATGTCCGACAGCGCCTGGTTCTGCATCAGCCCGGCCATGCAGATGTCGCGATCGGTCACCATCCCGACGAGCTTGCCCTCGTCGTTGACGACCGCGATCGCGCCGCAATCAGCCTCCCACATCTTGTGCGCGGCGATGTTCAGCATGTCCTGCGCATGGCAGGTCAGCACCGGCGTGCTCATGATCTCGTCGACTCGCATGGCGAACTCCTTGGTATTGATCCGCTGGACAAGCAAGCCGTGCGCCGCTGCCCGCCGCCGCCGCGGTGGGTCGGGTGCGCAAGCCGTGCTGCGCTCACCCTGGGTCGCGCACGAGCTGCGCGATCGATCCCACGGGGGCTCCGCCCCCGCCCCGCCGGCGGAGCCGTCCGGGTCCCCACCCCCGCTCGCTGCGCTCGATCCCACGCGGGCCTCCGCCCCCGCCCCGCCGGCGGAGCCGTCCGGGTCCCCACCCCCGCTCGCTGCGCTCGACAGCGTCCGGGACCTCCCGTACAGCCGCCCCGGGCCCCACCGCGCCCGGATCGTGCAAGCTGTGGGTCATGGAGCTCGATTCTTCCTGGGCCGCGCGCGCCGTCTCGGCGGCGGAGGCCGTCGCGCACGTCCCGTCCGGCGCCCGCGTGTTCGTCCACGGCGCCGCCGCGACGCCGATCCCGCTGCTCGACGCCCTCGCCGCGCGCCGCGACCTCGAGGGCGTCCGGCTGTATCACCTGCATACCCAGGGTACGTCGAGCTGCTTTGCCGCCGACGTCACGGGCCGGCTGCGCTCGATCTCGATGTTCGTCGGCGCCGACGCGCGGCCCGCGGTCGCCGAGGGCCGCGCCGACTTCATGCCGGTGTTCCTGTCCGACATCCCCGCCCTGTTCTCGTCGGGCGCCGTGCCGCTCGACGTCGCGATCGTCCAGCTGTCGCCGCCCGACCGCCACGGCCTGCTGTCGCTCGGCACCTCGGTCGACGCGGCGCGCGCCGCGGTCGATCACGCGCGCATCGTGATCGCCGAGATCAACGACCGGATGCCGCGCACCCACGGCAACACCGTCGTCCCGCTCGAGCGGATCCACGCCTTCATCCGCACCGACCGCCCGCTCGCCCCGGCG
This sequence comes from Kofleriaceae bacterium, assembly GCA_041495365.1. Taxonomy (GTDB): domain Bacteria; phylum Myxococcota_A; class Polyangia; order Haliangiales; family Haliangiaceae; genus JABFXX01. The sequence continues at coordinate 3,609 of JBGQCL010000121.1, forward strand.
AGCCACGCCCCGCCGAGCGACGTCGACAGCCGGATCGGCGAGCAGATCGCCGAGCTGGTCGAGGACGGCGCCACCCTGCAGACCGGGATCGGCGGTATCCCCGACGCCGTGCTCGCCCGGCTCGCCAACCACCACGAGCTCGGCATCCACACCGAGATGTTCTCCGATGGCCTGATCCCGCTGATCGAGGGCGGCGTGATCACCAACCGGCGCAAGACCGTCCACCCCGGCCGCAGCGTGACCAGCTTCGTGTCCGGCAGCCAGGCGCTCTACGAGTACGTCCACGACCACCCCGCGATCGAGTTCCACCCCTGCGACCGCACCAACGACACCAGCCTGATCCGCAAGAACGACAGGGTGACCGCGATCAACGCCGCGATCGAGGTCGACCTCACCGGCCAGGTCTGCGCCGACTCGATGGGCCCCGCGATCTGGTCCGGCATCGGCGGCCAGATGGACTTCCTGCGCGGCGCGGCGCTGTCGCGCGGCGGCAAGCCGATCATCGCCCTGCCGTCGACCGCCAAGCGCGGCACGGTGTCGCGCATCACCGCGCAGCTCAAGCCCGGCGCCGGCGTCGTCACCACCCGCGGCCACGTCCACTGGGTCGTCACCGAGTACGGCGCACGCAACCTCCACGGCCTCACCCTGCGCGAGCGCGGCGAGGCCCTGATCTCGATCGCCCACCCCGACGTCCGCGGCGAGCTCCGCCGCGAGCTGGCCCAGCTCCGGCACTACCCGATCACGTGATCGGCGCGGGTGGTCGCGAAGGCGGCCGGATCACCGCGGCGAGGCGGCCGCGATTCCGGCGATCCGGCAGGTCGCGGACGCGAGGGTCGGAGCCGGCATCGCGCGCCGCCGCGAACGGCTGCGTGGACTGCAGCATCTCGAGCTTTCCGCGGCGCAGGTACTCGTTCAGCCGGTCCTGCAGCGGCACGCCTTCAAACAACTTCACAAACCGCTCCCGCGGATCGGCGCCGGGGTGCTGGAGTCCCGAGAGGTAGGACGAGAATCGCGCGGCCGGAGCGGGCCTTGATCGCGTAGGTCGGACGGCCTATGGTCACCCGGTCTGACGCCACGGGCATCGTCTCGAAGAATCCGGCACGGTCGGGGTGTACCGGTCGGACTGCCAGACCGGCAGCACGGTGACCTGAACGCGATCCTCGTTCCCCCCCCCGGGTGCGCATGGCGGGCCAGGATGTCGTAGGACCGCTGCATCTCGCTCGCGATCCGGACGGGGGCACCGCGAGCGATGCTGGTGCGCAGCTGGTTGGTGCGCAGCTGGATGTGACGGGTCTCCACCACGAGCCAGCCGGACGCCCGCTGGTGCACGGGGTACCCACATCCGGCCAGGCCGATCAAGACCGCCGCGGCGACGCCGGCGGCGGTCTTGACGCCGGTGAAATCATCCGGTCCTCGACGGGCGGTACCGAGCCGTGGTCCGGCGCTCCCCATGTCGACCCTCCGCGAGCCGTGCGACCTCGTCGCAGTCGAATGCGGGCTCGCTCGTCACCTGGTGGAGGGTACCCGAGGTATGCTGCGATACGTGCGGCCAACTTCGGCGGCAGCGAGCGGGGCTCCCGACGTGTGCAGCTGATAGGTCCTGGCTATCGAACCGATCCGCCCAACGGGGCTTCAACCTCGACCCGTTCACGCTTACCCTCTTCGCCACGGAACCACGGAGAGAACCATGTCAACCGAAGCAAAGTGTCCCTTCAAACACCACGCGGGTGGAGGCACGTCGAACCGCGACTGGTGGCCGAACCAGCTGCGACTCGACATCCTGCATCAGCGTTCCTCGCTGTCCGATCCGATGGGCGAGGACTTCAACTACACCGAGGAGTTCAAGCATCTGGACTTCGCGGCGCTGAAGAAGGATCTCCTGGCGGCGATGACCGACTCGAAAGACTGGTGGCCGGCGGACTTCGGTCACTACGGGCCGCTGTTCATCCGCATGGCATGGCACGCCGCAGGTACCTACCGCATCGGCGATGGGCGCGGCGGTGCCGGCAACGGCAGCCAGCGCTTCTCGCCCCTCAACAGCTGGCCGGATAACGCCAACCTCGACAAGGCGCGCCGGCTGATCTGGCCGATCAAGCAGAAGTACGGCCGGAGCATCTCGTGGGCCGACCTCATGATCCTCGCGGGCAACGTCGCGCTCGAGTCGATGGGTTTCAAGACCTTCGGCTTCGGCGGTGGGCGCGCGGACATCTGGGAGCCCGAGACCGACGTCTACTGGGGCTCCGAGACGCAGTGGCTCGGGGACAAGCGGTACTCCGGTGACCGCGAGCTCGAGGGTGCGCTGGGCGCCGTCCAGATGGGCCTCATCTACGTCAACCCGCAAGGTCCGAACGGCAATCCAGATCCGATCGCCGCGGCGCGGGACATCCGCGAGACGTTCGCCCGCATGGCGATGAACGACGAGGAGACCGTCGCGCTGATCGCGGGCGGTCATACCTTCGGCAAGACCCACGGCGCCGGCGAGGAGGCCAAGCACATCGGGCGCGAGCCCGAAGGGGCCGGCATCGAGGACCAGGGCTTCGGCTGGCGCAACAGCCTGGGCTCCGGCAAGGGCGGCCACACGATCACCAGCGGCCTGGAAGGGACCTGGACCACCACGCCGACGAAGTGGAGCAACAACTTCTTCGACAACCTGTTCGGCTACGAGTGGGAGCTGACCAAGAGTCCGGGCGGCGCGCACCAGTGGCGGCCGAAGAACAACGCGGGCGCCGGCACCGTGCCCGACGCGCACGACCCGTCGAAGCGCCACGCGCCGACCATGCTCACCACCGATCTGTCCCTGCGCCTCGACCCGGCGTACGAGAAGATCTCCCGGCGCTTCCACCAGCACCCGGATCAGTTCGCGGACGCGTTCGCGCGGGCATGGTTCAAGCTCACGCACCGCGACATGGGTCCCCGCGCGCGCTACCTCGGCCCGGAGGTTCCGGGCGAGGAGCTGATCTGGCAGGACCCGGTCCCCGCGATCGACCACCCGCTGATCGATGACCGGGACGCGGCCGCGCTCAAGGCCAACGTCCTCGCGTCGGGCCTCACGGTCTCGCAGCTGGTCTCGACCGCCTGGGCGTCGGCGTCCACCTTCCGTGGCTCCGACAAGCGCGGAGGTGCGAACGGTGCTCGCATCCGTCTCGCGCCCCAGAAGGACTGGGAGGCGAACCAGCCCGCCCAGCTGGCGAAGGTGATCGGCGCGCTGGAGCGCATCCAGGGCGAGTTCAACCGCGCGCAGTCCGGCGGGAAGAAGGTCTCGCTCGCCGACCTGATCGTCCTGGCCGGCTGCGCAGGGGTCGAGCAGGCCGCGAGGAATGCCGGTCACCCGGTCACCGTGCCGTTCACGCCGGGACGCACGGATGCCACGCAGGCGCAGACCGACGCGGCGTCGTTCGCCGTGCTCGAGCCGATCGTCGACGGCTTCCGCAACTACCAGAAGGAGCGCTACTCGGTCTCGGCCGAGGAGCTGCTGGTCGAGCGGGCGCAGCTGCTGACGCTGACCGCGCCCGAGATGACGGCCCTCATCGGTGGCCTGCGCGTCCTGAACACCAACGTCGGAGGGTCGAAGCACGGCGTCTTCACACGGCGTCCGGAGGCCCTGACCAACGACTTCTTCGTGAACCTGCTCGACATGGGGACCGCGTGGAAGGCGACGTCGCAGACAGGGGACGCCTTCGAAGGGCGCGATTGCAAGACCGGGGAGGTCAAGTGGACCGGCACGCGCGTCGATCTGGTCTTCGGATCGAACTCCCAGCTGCGCAGCCTGGTCGAGGTCTATGCGTGCTCGGACTCGCAGGACAAGTTCGTGCGTGACTTCGTCGCGGCCTGGACCAAGGTGATGAACCTGGACCGCTTCGACTAACCGGCGGTGGTCGGGCTGGCGACGCCGGCCGCGCTGCGGCACCGCGCGACCGCCGCGGACGACGGCGGTGCGGCGTTCCTCGACGATCTGGAGCTCGCGGCAGCGGATCGCCGCGCGATGCCCGCGGGCATCATCGTGGAGATCACGTCGAAGAACGCCGACAGCGACCGGTTCGCTGTGGTCGTCGGCGGCAAGCGCGGGCGATGCCCAGAGGGCGATGGACGAGAGCAGGAACTTGTTCATGGGGGACTCCTCGTAATGGCCTTTCCGGCCTTTGCCGTGCTCTGGAACCGCCTGCACCAGCATCGAGCGGCGGGTGTGGTAACCCATGCCCGTGTCGCGCACCGTCGTCGTCGGGGATATCCATGGCTGCTACGAAGAGCTGGTCCAGCTCCTCGAGGTTGCCCATGTGCACGACGATGACCTGCTGATCAGCGTCGGCGACGTCGTCGACCGCGGGCCTCGGCCGCTGGAGGCCATCGAGCTGTTCCGCACCCGGCCACGCTCGCTGGTCCTGATGGGCAACCACGAGCGCAAGCATGTGCGCGAGGTGTTCTCCTACGCGCAGCATATCACGCGTCTGCAGCTCGGCGCCCGGTACACCGAGTGCGTCGCCTGGATGCGGACGCTTCCCTACTACCACGAGACACCGGAGGTCCGCGTCGTCCACGCAGCGATGGTGCCCGGCGTCCCCTTCGCCGACCAGGACGAGGACGTGCTGGCCGGAACGACCTCGGGCGAGCACAAGCTCGCAGCGCAGCTCGGTGGCGGGTACTGGCACGAGCGCTACAGCGACGCGATCCCCATCGTCTTCGGGCATCACGTCGTCGGCCGCGATCCGCTGGTGACGCCTAACCGCGTGTATGGCATCGATACCGGCGCATGCCACGGCGGCCGGCTCACCGCGCTGAGCGTTCCGGACTTCACGCTGCACGCCGTCGATGCACGCGCGGACTACTGGTCGATCGCGAAGAAGGAATGGCAGCTGCCGGTGCTCCAGGCACGGCCCTGGCTCGCGATGAGCTGGGCCGACTTCGATGCTGAGATCGCACGGTTCGCGGGCTCGACGCACGGGGTATCCAAGGAGTACGTCGCGGCGCTGGAGAAATGGGCCCACGAGCTGCGGGCACGCCACGGTGAGCTCCTCGCGGCGGCACGCGCGGTGGCCGACCGGATCCTGGCAGACCCGGGCCCTGACGGCTTCACCGCGGCAGCGCGCGCCCATCCCGTGGGCCCGCTGCTGTTCCAGGCGCGCTCCGGTCGACTCGATCTGGCGGCCATTGGCCGCGCTTGCCCGACGCCGCAGCGCACGCTCGAGATCGCTCGCCACCTCGGGGTCGCCGTGACCGACCCGCCGCCGACCCGCTGAGCTTCGCGGTCGACTCAGGCGTCTTGCCGGCTCGTGACCATGCCATCGGGAGCGTGCGTCACGAGCTCGAGCAGATACCCGTCGCTATCGTAGTGATAGATTGTGTAGCTAATCAGCTTGCCATCGGGGCCACGCAGCGACTCTCGGCGAATGCGGCCATCGGCGGAATACTCGGGCTCGAGGATCTTGGTGATCCTTCGCTGCGGGTCGATGTACCAGATCCGCCAGCCATACGCGCCGCCGGGAAGCTCCTTGACGGTCGAATGGATTTCCGCGTCAACCGGCTTGCCGAGTCGGCCGAGATCGATCATTGGCACCATCGGATCGTTCCATCCTTTATAGACGATGCTGTCTACCTGATGGTCGGTGACCCTGTGATAGCGTCGCATCGCAGGATCATCCTCGACTGCGTAGCTTCTTGCTTGCTGTGCGGCAGCTTCGCTCAGCTCGTGCATCGGATCATGGTTGAAGAACGATTCAAAGTAACGCTTCATAGGAACGGTCCCAGGTCAAAGTCGGAGCCCTCGACGATGAGAGTGGCCTGCACTTCGAGCTCTTTGGCATCATCTCCTTGGGTGAATTTCTTCACCGCACTGGCAACCGATGGGTTGTGTCGGGGATAGAATTCGTACGATGGTATCTTGTGCTTCCGAATGCTCGTCTTGAGCGCATTTCTTGCCTGCTCGTCGCGCAGCGCGCTCGCGGCCTTCGCACCGAGCTCGTCGGCCTCCTGCTCGAGCGATGCATCGGTGTTCGCAGGCGCACCGCCGATCGAAGCATTCACCGGCACGCGACCTTGCGCTTGCTGCACCACGTGCACGAGCTCGTGGCCGAGCAGGTGCAGTCCTTGCGGGCAGGTCGGATCGTACGCGCCGGGCGCGAAGAACAGGTCGGTGCCGCGCGTGAACGCGTGTGCGCTGATCACCTCGGCGTACGGGCTGGTGTGCACGCGGACCGCGGAGAAGTTTCCACCGAGCGCGTCCTCCATCTGCGCGCGCACCTCGGCTGGCAGCGGAGTACCTCCGCCGCCGGTGGGCGGTGGTCCCCCTGCGGTCGCGTTCCCTGGATCGGCACGCTGCGCCTGGATCGGAACGAGCTGCTCGGTCAGCGTGTGCTTGTTGGGCTCGGTCGGCTGCGGTGCATGCGGACCGGAGCGGAGCTGGATCAGCGATACCTTGCCGACGCCCAGCGGCTCGGGTGCCGTTTCCGTCCTGCGCCCGCCGGTGCGGTCTCCCCGCGGCGAAAACCCGTCGTCATACCCTGCCATGGTCTCCCCTGACGTCGTCAGCGTGAGCTTACCAGCACGGTAGACCTCGACGAAGCCCGAGGACAACGAAGCAGCGTGCTGGGGTGCGGCTCGTGGTACTCCGTTCCGCAGGCTCCCCAGCGTGTGCGCTCAGCTGCGCTTCACCAGGAACACGGCATGCGCGGTCGCGACCGGCTTTCCGCGGTCGACCTGCCAGGCCTCCATCCGGACATTGGTGACCCGGCGGCCCTGGCGGGTCACCACGCCGCGCGCGTGGGTGTCGACCGGCGCGCCCGATCGCAGGTAGTCGATGGTCAGCGTGATCGTCTTGGGCAGGACCACGGTCTCGGACCGGAACAGCAGCTCGAACACCGCCGCCGACTCCAGCAGCGCGCCGAGCGTGCCGCCGTGCAGCGCCGGCAGCGCCGGGTTGCCGATCAGGTGAGCGCCGTAGCGCATGGTGGTGATCAGCTCCTCGCCCTGCATCGCCGCCGTCAACCCGAGGAAGCCGGCGTAGGGGATCAGGTCGACGAGCGCCTGGTAGTCCTGCGACGCGCGCGCCGCGGTCAGCCGGTCGATCAGCGTCATGTGCTCAGCCGTTCCCGAGCTTGGTCGACAGCATGAACGTCCCCACCGAGTGGGCGACGACGTTCTCGGGATCGTCCTGGTACGCGACGCCCCGCGTGAACGCCACGTTGCGCGTCAGCTTGTAGCAGGTCGCCTTGCCGATCACCGGCCTGCCGGGCTCGGCGGGCTTGAGGTAGTCGATGCGCAGGTCGAGCGTCGCGATCGGCACCAGCGATGGCAGCGCGGCGAACACCGCCGCTCCGGAGCACGCGTCGAGCAGCGCCGTGATCGCGCCGCCGTGCAGCGTCCCGGTGTCCGGGTTGCCCACCAGCCTCGCATCGTACGGCAGCTCGAAGCTCGCCTCGGTGGGCGAGACATCGAGGACCCGGAGGCCGAGCGCGAGGTTATGCGGCACCCCGCCCGCGAACGCGCGAGTCATTTTCACCTGCATGTCGTCGCCAGCGTCCGCCATCACCGCCGACGGTATCAGGAAACGGTATCAGGAATGTGAGTCGGAACCCGGCTCGCGCCGCCGGCTCCCGAGGTCGCGCGCCGCGCCGGGCGCGCTCATGCTAATTGTGAGTCCATGGCGCACGCAGCCAGTCCGGACCGCCGCCGTTCCCCCACCGTGCCGCCACGCGGACCGATCCCGACCTGGTACTTCGCGCTCGTCGTCGTGCGCCGCGGCCACCGCTTCCTGCTGACCCAGGAGCGCAAGTACGGGGCCACCTGGTCGATCCCGGGCGGGCGCGTCGAGCCCGGCGAGACCCTGGCGTCGGCCGCGATCCGCGAGGTGCTGGAGGAGACCGGCGTCCCGGCCAAGCTCGACGGCGTGCTGCGCGTCGAGCACTCCCCCGGCGAGGCCAGCGCGCGCATCCGCGTGATCTTCCTCGGCTCGCCGCTCGACGACACCGAGCCCAAGACCGTCCCCGACGACGAGTCGCTCGGCGCCGCCTACCTGACGCTCGACGAGGTCCGCGAGCGACCGCTGCGCGGCGCCGAGCTCCGCGTGCTGCTGGAGACCGTCGCCGACGGCTGCCAGGTGTTCCCGCTCGATCTGCTGGGCAGCGAGATGTCCGTGTGACCGGCCCGCCGCCCGCCGACGAGTTCATCCGGCGGCTGGGCTGGGACACCGCGTGGCAGGCCGCCCGCGCCGCCGCCGATCCGGATGGCGCCTGGCAGCCCGCACGGATCGCCGCCGAGCACCGCGGCGCGTACCAGGCGCTCGGCCCCGGCGGCCTCGCATGGGTCGAGCTCCCCGGCCGCGCGTTTCACGCCGCCGCCGACAAGCGCGCGCTGCCGACCGTCGGCGACTGGGTGCTGATCGAGCGCTGGCGCACGGCCGCCGCGGGCCGCGGTGCCGGCGTGATCCGCGCCATTCTGCCCCGCCGCAGCTTCCTGGTCCGGCGCGCCGCCGGCGAGGCCACCGCGCCGCAGCCACTCGCCGCCAACGTCGACACCGGCGTCGTCGTGACCTCGGCCAACGCCGACCTGTCGGCGGCGCGGCTCGACCGCTACCTGGCCCTCGTGCGCGACGGCGGCATCGCCCCCGTCCTCGCGCTATCCAAGATCGATCTCGTCCCCGATCCGGCGCCGCTCCTCGCCCGGCTCGCCGGTCTCGCCGACCGCGTCATCGCCGTCTCCACCGTCACCGGCGCCGGCGTCGCCGAGCTCGGCGCCCTCGCCGGCCCCGGCACGACCACCGTCCTGCTCGGCAGCTCCGGCGCCGGCAAGTCCTCGCTGCTCAACGCGATCGCCGGCACCGCGCAGCCGATCGCCGCGATCCGCGCCGACGACCGCGGCCGCCACACCACCACCCGCCGCGAGCTGTTCGCCAGCGACGCCGGCGGCCTGTGGATCGACACCCCCGGCATGCGCGAGCTCGGCCAGTGGATCGCCGAGGACGCCGCCGCCAGCACCACCGCTGCCGCCGCGTTCGACGACATCGCCCGGCTCGCCGCCGCGTGCCGGTTCCGCGACTGCCGCCACCTCGACGAACCCGGCTGCGCCGTCCGCGACGCCGTCCCGCCCGACCGGCTCGCCAGCTTCCACAAGCTCAGCGGCGAGCGCCGCACCGCCACCGCCCGCCAGACCCAGACCCGCAAGCTCGCCGAGACCCGCCGCACCCGGGCCACGAAGCCGGCGAAGAAGCCCCCGACCAGCGACGAATGACCCCGGTGCCGGGAAGTCGCGCCTCCCACCGACTTCGCGTACCCTTCCAGCAGGATAGCCGACGATGATCACGCGGTTCCGACTGGAGAACTTCAAGGCGCACCGGGACACCAACCTGGCGCTGCGCCAGCTGACCGTGCTCGTCGGCGACAACAGCAGTGGCAAGAGCAGCGTGCTGGCAGCCCTTCGCATGCTGAGCTGGCTTCCCTACGCGAGCTCCTTCGATCGAGAACTCAACAACTTGATCCGCCATGGTGCGAGTGAACTGAGGTTGTTGGTGGAAGGCTCGACCAGCGGTGACGCCTGGTCTCTTGCCGTGGCGTTCAAGCCGCCCACGGGCCACCACTGGACCATGAGCGTGGACGCCGTAAACGTCTTCGGCGCGCTCAACATGGAGGACACGGTCGACTGGCCGGGCTGGCGTGAGCACTTGAGTGGAATCGCGAAGCTGATCGGGGAGGTTGCGCTGTATCACTTCAGCGCGGACCAGGTCGCAGCGAGCGCCTACAGCGCCCAACCCGATGCAGCTGTGGCCGAGGATGGCTCGCTAACCGCGGTATCTCTCGCGGCGTTGAAGCTCGCTGACGACGAAGCGTTCGAGCGCATCGAGACCGCGATGCGCAGGCTCGTGCCATCACTCCAGCGCGTCTTCATCAAGCCCGCGACCGTCATCCATCCCTCGAACCCGAACCCGGTCACGGGGAGCAAGCTGTACTTCGACTTCCGGGGTGCAAAGGGCGTCCCAGCGCATCACGCGAGCCAGGGCACGCTCGTTGCTCTCGCGCTGCTCACCGTGCTCCATGGCCCGAACCGGCCGAGCGTGATCCTGCTCGACGACTTCGACCACTCGCTGCATCCGCGCGCTCAGATGGAGCTGGTCCGCATGATCAAGGAGCTGCTGGCTCTCGAGGAGTTCAAGGACACCCAGATCGTCGCCACCACCCACTCGCCGTACGTGCTCGACGAGGTCTCGCCATCGGACGTGATCGCGTTCGCGCTGCGCGACGACGGCACGGTGGCCGCGAAGCCGCTGTCCGAGCACCCCGATGCGCCCCGCGTCAACGGCTCCCTGAAGGCCGGCGAGCTGTGGACCCTCGATGCCGAGCGCGACTGGGTCCGGTGAAGCTGATCGCGTTCTGCGAGGCGCCGGGCGATTTCCGCCTGGTGTCGGGCCTGGTCGATCGGGTCCTGCAGGAAGCAGGGCCCGCCTGGGTGGTCGACAACCTCGATACGCCCGAGGTCGTCCGAACGTGGCAAGCCGACGGTTTCGGCAACGATTTCATCGATATCCATCACCTGAACAAGTACACAGAGCGACTGCGTGAGCGCGGCATGCGCGTGCGCCAGGTTCGTGGGCACTTCAACGGACGCCCCGGCGACGCTGGTAGCGCGATGGCACGCAAGGCGTTCCTGATCGCCGAGGCGTTGAGCCGGCGCAAGCTTCACGATCCGATCAATGGGGTCGTGCTCGTCTTGGACACCGACGACGAGCAGGTCGAGCGCCCCAGGGGAGTGAACGCTGCACGCGATGAAGCCCTGCGATGGGAGCTGTTCCAGATCATCTGCGGCTTCCCGGATCCCGAGCGGGAGGCCTGGGTGCTGGCTGGGTTCGACCCTCGCCATCCGGACGAACAGCAGCGCCTCGACGAGTTGCATCGCGAGCTCGGTTTCTCGCCGGTCCTCCACGCTGTCCGCTTGCGCGACAAGACCCACGGTGCGCCGCGCAACATCAAGCGCGTGCTCGGCGCCCTCACCGGCGATGACGTCCACCGCGAGGCGCGCTGCTGGATTGAGCCGCCACTCGCGACGCTCCACGAGCGCGGCGTCGCAACCGGCCTCTCTGCGTTCCTGGACGAGCTCCGAGCGACTCTCCCGGAATTGCTGGGCGCGGCGCCCAGGATCTGAACCGTGCGCGGTAGGCCGTCGGCGGGGGGCCGATACGAACCGCTTCTCGCGCGCCCAGACAGCGCGAGCGCCGCCAACGCCAACGCCTGCCAGACCAGGACCCGCCAGGCCCGAGGGACCAGGCCAGCGAAGAAGCCGTCCGACGGCGACTACTGAGCCGCCGTTCAGCGGTGACGCGGCAGCATCGCCAACCGAGTGGACACGGGCTGCGTCGGATGATCGGGATCGGCCGAAAAGTTGACGCGCGCCTGCTGGGGCGCCGAACCTGGCAAGCATGGTCGAGCCTCGCACCGGCAAGGAACCAGCGATCTCGGAGCCACTCAGCTGGCCGGAGATCTGCGCGCGCTACCCGGACCAGTGGGTCGCGCTTGTCGAGATCGGCTGGGTCAACGAGAACGATCTCGACTTTCACTTCGCGCGGGTAGCCGGCCACGGGAAGACCCGCAAGGAACCGCTCGACCAGGCTCGCCCGCTACGCGCGCGCTACCCCGAGATCGGTCACTTCTTCACCGGCCCCATCCGCGCGCCCCTCCGTTCGTTCCTGCTGCCGTGAAGATCACGCGGTTCGATCCGGCGAGCGACCTGATCATTGTCAAGGCGCGCATCTGGGGACCCAGAGGCATGACGCCTGTCTCGCTGGCCCTCGATACCGGGTCGGCTCACACCGTGATCGCAGCTGGGCTGATCGACGACCTTGGCTACAACCCTCGTCAGGGCGAGCAGATCGCCACGGTTCGCACCGCGGTGGGTAAGGAGCAAGGATACCTGTTGCGCATATCCAGGTTCTGGGCGTTGGGGTTCGCTGTTTCCGACTTCCGCGTGCACGTGTTCGACCTGCCCGACGGCTTCGGCATCGACGGGCTGATCGGTCTGAGCTTCCTCCGCCAGTTCAACGTCGAGCTTCGCCTCGCGGAAGGGCGCCTGTTGGTGGACCGTGCCGGCTCGCCGTGAGCCGAGTCGCTACCGGTCGACCGCGGTGTACAGCGACAGCCCGCGCCGGTTCTCGTCGATCTGCAGCGGCACCTTGAGCGACGGCACGGCGCGCTGCTCGCAGTCGGTGCGCTCGCACAGCCGGCACGTCGTGCCGACCAGCACCAGGGTGTCGCGGCTCTCGAGGTTGACGCCGTCGGCGTAGACCAGCTGGCGCGCGTGCTCGATCTGGCAGCCCAGGCCGATCGACTGCACCGGCTGCTGGGCGTGGAACCCACCAGCGTCCTTCTGGACGGTGCGCGCGATGCAGAAGTAGGTCTGGCCGTCGGGCATCCGCGACACCTGGATCCGGATCATCCCGGGCGTCAGGAACGCGCTGAACACGTTCCACCGCGGGCACACGCCGGAGAACCGCGCGAACCGGATCCCCGACGCGGAGAACCGCTTGGAGATGTTGCCGGCGACGTCGAGCCGGATCATGTGGAACGGCACGCCCTCGGCCCCCGGCCGGCGCAGCGTGGTCAGCCGGTGGCAGACCTGCTCGAAGCCGACCCGGAACCGCCGGCCGAGCACGTCGATGTCGTAGCGCTCGTTGCGCGCCGCCTGGTGGAACGCGGCGTACGGCATCAGCACCGCGCCTGCAAAGTAGTTGGCGAGCGCGACCTTGGCGAGCACGCGGGTCTCGGTCGACGCGAACCGGCCGTCCGCGACGTGGCGCTCGAAGACCTCGCCGAGCGCGATGATCGCGATCTGGTGAGCGAGCTGGAACGTCCGGCTGCGGGTCGGCAGGAGCTCGGACAGCGCGAGCACCTTGCGCTCGGGATCGTACCGGCGCAGCACGCCCTTCATCGCCTCCCAGTGGCCGATCTGCACCGAGACGTCGAGAGCCTGGTCGAGGTGGCGGACCAGGCCCGCGTACAGGTCGTCGCCGGTCAGCCGGGCGCGCGCCGCGAGCTCCTCGGCGGCGGCCTCGAGCTCGGGGAAGTAGTTGCTCGCGCGCTGCAGGTAGTCGCTGACCTCCTCGCTGGGGATGAGCGAGGACGCACGCGTGCCGTCGGGCGCAGGCAGGGCCTCGCCGTCGCGCAGCTGGGACGACAGGTCGTCGGCCGTGGCGCGCGTTGCCTGGTAGGCGCGGTACAGGCCCAGCACCGCGCGGGCCGCCTCGGGGCTGGCCGCGGCGAGCTCGCGCACGTCGACCGAGGTCAGATCGTAGCCCTCGAGCACGGGGTCGGCGAACGCCTCGGTGAGATCCGCGACCAGTCGGCTGTCATCGTCGCTGGCAAACGCCGCCACGTCGACGCCGAACAGCTGCGCGAGCTTGATCAGGAGGTTGGCCGGCAACGGCCTGCGGTTGGCCTCGATCAGGTTGAGATAGCTCGCAGAGATCCCTAGCTGCGTCGCGAGCTGAACCTGACTCAGGCTCTCGCGGCGACGCAGCGCCCGGACCTTGGCACCCAGCCGTTGCTCCGGGACACGCTCCATTCCCGCTCCACCGAGCGTTTTTGTCATTGACATGATTTACAGCTCGACAGGTTGTCATTGACTACCGCAAACATCATCAACTCATAACATATTTGTCCGGCGTTGACCACATACATCATCAACAGCTATCCCGGGAGAACAACCGAACCGCGACCCACGAGGAGGCCACGATGACGACCAGCCTGTCCGACCATTCCGCCCTGCACGCCAAGCGCTTCGACGGCATCGTCCGTCCCTACACCAAGGCCGACGTCGACCGGCTGCGCGGCACGTACCCGATCGAGCACACGATCGCCCGGCTCGGCGCCCGTCGGCTCTGGGAGCTGCTGCACAGCGAGGACCACGTCGCGGCGCTGGGCGCGTTGACCGGCAACATGGCGGTCCAGCAGGTCCGCGCCGGGCTCAAGGCGATCTACCTGTCGGGCTGGCAGGTGGCGGCCGACGCCAACACCGCCGGGCAGATGTACCCCGACCAGAGCCTGTACCCGGTGGACAGCGTGCCGAACGTGATCCGCCGGATCAACGCGGCGCTGCTCCGCGCCGACCAGATCGACTGCGCCGAGGGCAAGCACGAGCGCCACTGGCTGGCGCCGATCGTCGCCGACGCCGAGGCCGGGTTCGGCGGCCCGCTCAACGCCTACGAGCTGATGAAGGCGATGATCGACGCGGGCGCCGCGGGCGTGCACTTCGAGGACCAGCTGGCCAGCGAGAAGAAGTGCGGTCACATGGGCGGCAAGGTGCTGATCCCGACCAGCCACTTCATCCGGACCCTGGTCGCGGCCCGGCTCGCCGCCGACGTCAGCGGCGTCCCGACGCTGGTGGTCGCCCGGACCGACGCCGACAGCGCCAAGCTCCTGACCAGCGACGTCGACGAGCGCGATCGGCCGTTCGTGGTCAAGGGCGAGCGCACCGCCGAGGGCTTCTACCGCATGGTGAGCGGCATCGAGACCGCGATCGCGCGCGGCCTGGCCTACGCGCCCCACGCCGACCTGGTGTGGTGCGAGACCTCGACGCCCAGCATCGCGCAGGCCCGGCAGTTCGCCGAGGGCATCCACCGCCACTTCCCGGGCAAGCTGCTCGCCTACAACTGCTCGCCGTCGTTCAACTGGAAGAAGAACCTCGACGACGCGACGATCGCCAGGTTCCAGCGCGAGCTCGGGGCGATGGGCTACAAGTTCCAGTTCGTCACCCTCGCCGGATTCCACGCGCTCAACTACGGGATGTACGAGCTGGCCCGCAAGTACAGGACCGCCGGCATGGCGGCGTACTCCGAGCTCCAGCAGGCGGAGTTCGCCGCCGAGGCCAACGGCTACACCGCGACGCGCCACCAGCGCGAGGTCGGCACCGGCTACTTCGACCAGGTCGCCGAGATCATCTCGGGAGGGAGCGCCTCGACCCTCGCGCTCCACGGGAGCACGGAGGAGGCGCAGTTCACGGCCGACCCGGTGCGGGCCGTGGCGCAACGCTGATTCTCACCCGCCCACCGGTCGCGTCTCGCCGCACGGCTGCACCCGGAACGCCACACCCGGCATCGCCGGGGGATACCGCGGGTTCCGGCCGCCGGCGCGACGATGGTGCACAGGTGCTCAGTGCCGCCGAGATCGCGCGGATCGAGTCTCGAAACTGGGAACCAGCACGCACAGGACGCAGGAAGGGGTAGGATGCCCCACGTGATACGCTCAAGCTGGCTTCCTCACGCGGTCGTCCTGGGTTCCCTTCTCGGCGTCACCGCCCCTGCCTGCAAGGGCAGCGGCGGCAAGCAGGAGGCGAGCAAGACCGTCCGCATCGGCGTGATCACCTCGCTGACCGGCGCGCAGGCGGCGTTCGGCAAGGCGCACAAGCTCGGCTACGAGATCGCCGCCTCGGAGATCAACGCCAAGGGCGGGGTGCTCGGCAGGCAGGTCGAGGTCATCATCTACGACGATCAGGGCAAGCCCGACCAGGCGGTCCAGGGCGCGAGCAAGCTGATGGATCAGGATCACGTGGCGATCGTCCTGGGCGCGTACTCCAGCGAGACCACGCGCGCCGTGATCCCCGCGGTCACCCAGAAGGGCATCCCGCTGATCATGCCGACCGCCACCGCCGACAACGTGGTCGAGACCGGCTCGCCCTGGGTATTCCGCATCTGCGCCGGCGCGAAGGCCTACGCCGCCGCGATGGTCGACTTTCTCAAGAACAACGGCGCGCCCAAGACGATCGCCATCATCTACGAGAACACCAACTTCGGGCAGGCCAACGGCAAGGCGATGGAGGTCGCCGCGCCGGCAGCGGGGATGACCGTGGTGGCCAACGAAGCCTATCAGGCGAGCTCGCCCGACTACAAGGCGCTGCTCCAGCGGGTCAAGGACAAGGATCCCGAGGTCGTCTACTACGCGTCGTACCTGCTCGACGCGATCACGCTGATGAAGCAGACCGCGCAGATCGACCTCAATCCGAAGTATCTGACCGCCGCGGGCACCGGGTTCTCGGCCGCCGAGTTCCCGAGCGAGGCCAAGGGCGCCGGCAAGTACGCGGAGTACACGCTCTCGGTGTCGCAGTGGCTGCCGAGCGCCAAGTGGGAAGGGTCCAAGCAGTTCGACGAGGCGTACTTCAAGCTGGCCAGCACGCACCCGGCGTATCACGGCATGCAGGCCTACGCCGCGCTGATGGTCGCCGCCGACGCGATCAAGAACGCCCAGTCCGAGGAGCCCAAGAAGATCGCCGACGCGATCCGCGCGGAGCACCTCGACACGCCGTTCGGGCCGATCTCGTTCGACGCCAAGGGCCAGAACCCTCACCCGGTGCTGGTCACCCAGGTTCAGGGCGGGCAGTACAAGGTCGTGTGGCCGACCGATCAGGCCGAGGCCAAGCCGATCCTGACCACGCCGAAGTGGTCCGAGCGACCGTAGCCCGCGCGCAGTCCACGGTACGCGATGGCGACGCTGTTCTGGTCGGCGCTGCAGGCGGTCCTCGACGGGCTGCTGACCGGCTCGCTGTACTCGCTGATCGGCATGGGCATGGCGCTGATCTTCGGCGTGATGCGGATCGTCAACTTCGCGCACGGCGCGTTCATGATGCTCGGCATGTACGTGACGTACCTGCTGTTCGACCAGCTCGGCGTCACGCCCTACCTCGGCTTCCTCGCCGCCGCGGCGGTGCTGTTCGTGCTCGGCGTCGCGACCTACCACGGCCTGCTGCGCCGGATCGCCGAGCGCTCCGAGTTCATGATCATCCTGCTCACGCTGGGCATCGCGCAGATGATCATCGGCGGCGCGCAGCTCATCTTCAGCGGCGACTTCCACAAGGCCAACAGCGCGCTGAACACCCGGCTGCTCCACCTCGGCCCGCACCTGACGCTCAACCACGGCGACCTGCTGTCGTTCGCGATCACCATCGTTCTGGCGACCGGCATGTTCCTGTTCGTCATGAAGAGCCGGTTCGGCCGCGCGCTGCGCGCGATCGCGCAGAACCGCTACGCCGCGTCGCTGATCGGGATCAACGTGCAGCGCACCCAGGCGGTGGCGTTCGGCCTCGGGATCGCGGCGGTTGGCCTCGCCGGCGGGCTGCTCCTGCCGGCGCTCTACCTGTACCCCGAGGTCGGCGGCCAGTTCACCCTCAAGGCGTTCGTGATCGTCGTGCTCGGCGGCATGGGATCGATCGAGGGCGCCGCGATCGCCGGCGTCGTGCTCGGCGTGGTCGAGAGCCTGACCAGCCTGTACTGGGGCAACCAGTGGGCGCTGGTCGTCGACTTCGCGATCTTCCTGCTCGTGCTGTCGCTCAAGCCGGCCGGGCTGTTCGGGAGCCAGCGGGTGTGACGCGGCGGCGCGCCGTCCTCGCCGCCGCGGGCTTCGGTCTGTGCCTGCTGGTGCCGCTGTTCCAGGGGGCCTACCACCTCAACGTGCTGTTCCACGTCGCGCTGTTCGCCGCGCTCGGCGTGGCCTGGAACCTGGTCGGCGGGTTTGCCGGCCAGCTGTCGCTCGGCCACGCCGCGTTCTTCGGCATCGGCGCCTACGCGCTGCCGCTGTTCCACGACAAGCTCGGCATCCCGATCCCGCTCGCGCTGGTGCTCTTGATCGTCACCGCGGTCGGCGCCGCCGCGCTGATCGGCCGGGTCGCGTTCCGCCTGCGCGGGCCGTACTTCGCGCTCGCGACGATCGCGTTCGCCGAGGTGCTGCGGCTGTCGGCCAAGAACCTCGACCGCGTCACCGGCGGCGACGTCGGACTCCAGGTCCCCGGGCTGTTCGGTCCCACCGCGCCGATCCAGTGGTTCTACATATCCGCCGTGCTGCTGACCGCCGCGGCGTTCACCGCGACCGCGCTGATCGTGCGCTCGCGGTTCGGCTACCAGCTGCAGGCGGTGCGCGAGGACGAGGACACCGCGCGGGCGTGCGGCATCGACGCCGCGCGGGTCAAGCTCCAGGCGTTCATGATCAGCGCCGCGTTCACGGCGCTCGGCGGCGCGCTCTACGCCAGCCAGATCTCGTACATCGTTCCCGACGCGGCGCTCGCGATCGACCTGTCCGAGCGGCCGGCGATCCACGCCATGCTCGGCGGCGCCGGCACCCTGACCGGCCCGATCGTCGGCGCGGTCCTGCTCGAGACCGCGCAGGAGCTGTTCAAGAACGTGTTCCACGAGTCCTACCAGCTGATCTACGGCGTGCTGCTGGTGCTGGTCGTGCTGTTCCTCCCCGAGGGCATCGTCGGCACGATCGCGCGCTGGCGGCGGAGGCAGCGCGCGCCATGACCGCGGCCCCGCCTCCCGATCCGCCGGCCCATCCGTTCCGGAACCCGGCGCCCGGCGCGCCCGGGCCCGCTGCGAGGGGGCGACCGCTGCTCACCCTCGAGCACGTCAGCAAGCGGTTCGGCGGGCTGCGCGCCGTCAACGACGTGTCGCTCACCATCACCGAGGGCGAGGTGCTGTTCATCGTCGGCCCCAACGGCGCCGGCAAGACCACGCTGTTCAACCTGATCACCGGCTTCCTGCCGCCCGACGAGGGCGTGATCCGGTTCGCCGGCCGCTCGCTCGCAGGCACACCGCCGCACCAGGCCGCCCGGCTCGGCATCGGCCGCACGTTCCAGATCGTCAAGCCGCTGCGCAACCTCACCGTGCTGGAGAACGTCATGCTCGGCGCGTTCCTCCACACCCGCAACCTCGCCGAGGCCGGCGCGCGCGCCCGCGAGGTCCTCGAGTTCCTCCAGATGGGAGCGGTGATCGCCCAGCCGGCCGCCGGCCTGCCGCTCGCGACCCTCAAGCGCCTGGAGATCGCGCGCGCGCTCGCCACCCGCCCCCGGCTGATCCTGCTCGACGAGGTGGTCGCCGGCCTGCCGACCACCGAGGCGCTCGCGCTCGCCGGCCTGCTCCAGCGCCTGCCCGAGTGGGGCGTGTCCGCGGTCGCGGGCGTCGAGCACGTCATGCAGGTCGTCATGAAGGTCGCCCACCGCGTGATCGTGCTCGACCGCGGCGCGCTGATCGCCGAGGGCGCCCCGGCCGACGTCGTCCGCCGCCCCGAGGTGATCGAGGCCTACCTCGGCGCCAAGTACAAGCAGGTGACGGGATGACGGCCGATGCCGCTGCCGCGCCCGCCCGGCCGGTGGCGGCCGCCGCCGCGCCGCTGCTCGAGTTGACCGCGATCCGCGCCGCCTACGGCGACTTCCAGGCCCTGTTCGACATCAGCCTGGAGGTCCGCGCCGGCGAGATCGTCACGTTGATCGGCGCCAATGGCGCCGGCAAGACCACCACGCTGCGGGTGATCTCGGGCGCCGTGCGCGCCACCAGCGGTACGGTCCGGTTCGACGGCCACGACATCACCGGCCTGCCCGCCCACGCGATGCCCGAGCGCGGGATCAGCCACGTCCCCGAGGGCCGCCAGCTGTTCCCGTTCATGACCGTCGAGGAGAACCTCGACCTCGGCGCCTACAACCCGCGCAGCCGCTCGCGCGCGCGAGAGACCCTCGACGAGATGCTCCAGCTGTTCCCGCGGCTCCAGGAGCGCCGCCGCCAGCTCGCCGGCACGCTGTCGGGCGGCGAGCAGCAGATGGTCGCGATCGCCCGCGGCCTGATGGCCGCCCCGCGGCTGGTGCTGCTCGACGAGCCGTCGCTCGGCCTGTCGCCCAAGGTCACCGAGGAGGTGTTCGGCCGCATCCAGGACATCCGCACGCGCGGCGTCACCGTGCTGATCGTCGAGCAGAACGTGGTCGACGCGCTCACCATCGCCGACCGCGGCTACGTGGTCGAGAACGGCCGGGTCGTGATGCAGGGCGACGCCAAGGACCTCTTGCGCGACGAGAAGATCCGCGCGGCGTACCTCGGCCTGTGACCCCGGCCTGTGACCCGGCGCGCCTGGCGTCGCGGCGCGGTTCGCGCGATGCTCGCCGCCAGGAGGCCCTCGATGACCCTCGACTTCCATACCGCCCTCGCGGTGTGCGCGCTGATCTCCGCGGTGATCCTCGTCCTGCAGGGCGGCGAGCGCCTGATCCCGCTGATCGCGCTGGTCGCCTGCGCGCTCGAGGCGCTCAGCGCGTTCCACGTGCTCCACCTGTCTTCGCCCAAGGTCCGGATCGAGGCGATCCTGCCGGCGGTGCTCGCGATCACCGGCGGCATCGCCTGGGCGCGATCGTCGAGCAAGCCGGCGATCTCCGCGGCGACCGTGATCGCGCTGGTCGGCGTGATCCAGCTGCTGTTCGCGCTCGGCGTGTTCCACGGAGCGCCGTGACGTGGCGGCGCCGTCGAGCTTCGAGATCGTCGCCGAGGGGCTGGGCTTTCCCGAGGGTCCGATCGCCATGGCCGACGGCTCGGTGATCCTGGTCGAGATCAAGCGCCAGACCCTGTCGCGGTGCTGGAACGGCCGGACCGAGGTGATCGCGACGCTGGGCGGCGGGCCCAACGGCGCGGCGATCGGCCCCGACGGCTGTGCCTACGTGTGCAACAACGGCGGCTCGATCTGGATCGAGCGCAACGGCATCACGTACCCGATCGGCATCGCGCCCGACTACTCCGGCGGCCGGATCGAGCGCGTCGATCTCGCCACCGGCGAGGTCGACCGGCTGTACGACCGCTGCGGCGACCACCCGCTGCGCGCGCCCAACGACCTCGTGTTCGACCGCGCCGGCGGCCTGTGGTTCACCGACTTCGGCCACGACCTCGGCCGGTCGCGCGACAAGAGCGGCATCTACCACTGCGCCCCCGACGGCTCGCGCATCGTCGAGGTCTACTTCGGCTCGCTCGGCTACAACGGCATCGGGCTGTCGCCCGACGATGCCACGCTGTACGCCGCCGAGACCCTGACCGGCCGGCTGGTGGCGTTCGACGTCACCGGCCCCGGCCAGATCGCCCGCCGCGGCAACCGGTTCCCCGGCCGCGTGGTCGCGACCATGCCGGGCAACCCGCCGGAGTACTTCGACAGCCTCGCGGTGACCGCCGCCGGCAACGTGTGCGTCGCGACCCTGCTCGCGCCCGGGATCACCACGATCGCGCCCGACGGCAGCCACACCAAGCTCGAGACTCCCGACGTGTTCACCACCAACCTGTGCTTCGGCGGCGCCGACCTGCGCGACGCGTGGATCACGCTGTCGGGCACCGGCAAGCTCGCGAAGACCCGGTGGCCCGAGCCCGGCCTGCGGCTCGCCTTCAACGCCTAGGCTAAAATCGCATGGACTTCACCATCCCCCCCGAGATCGTCGCGTACCTCGCCGAGCTCGACGCGTTCATCGAGGGCGACATCAGGCCGCTCGAGCGCGAGCACCCCCAGTACTTCGATCACCGCCGCGAGCACGCACGCACCGACTGGGACGACGACGGCAAGCCGCGCCGCGCGTGGGAGGAGCTGCTCGCCGAGATGCGCCGCCGCGCCGACCGTGCCGGCCACCTCCGGTTCGCGCTGCCCCGCGAGCTCGGCGGCAAGGACGGCTCGAACCTCGCGATGGCGATCATCCGCGAGCACCTCGCGCACAAGGGCCTCGGCCTGCACAACGACCTCCAGAACGAGTCGTCGATCGTCGGCAACTTCCCGCAGGTCCACCTGATGCACCGGTTCGGGACCGCGGCGCAGAAGGCGCGCTACCTCGAGGCGATGATCACCGGCGCCGAGCACGTCGCGTTCGGCCTGACCGAGCCCAACCACGGCAGCGACGCGACCTGGCTCGAGACCACCGGGGTGCGCAGCGGAGCCGACTGGGTGATCAACGGCCACAAGCGGTTCAACACCGGGCTCCACCTCGCCACCACCGACCTGATCTTCGCGCGGACCTCGGGCAAGCCGGGCGAGGCGCGCGGCATCACCGCGTTCCTCGTGCCGACCCGCGCCCCCGGCTTCGAGGTCCCGTTCATGTGGTGGACGTTCAACATGCCGACCGACCACGCCGAGGTCCGGCTGACCGACGTCCGGGTCCCGGACGACGCGATCCTCGGCGGCGAGGGCGAGGGCCTGCGGGTCGCCCAGGCGTTCGTCCACGAGAACCGGATCCGGCAGGCGGCGTCCAGCCTCGGCGTCGCCCAGTACTGCATCGACCAGAGCGTCGCCTACGCGCGCCAGCGGATCACGTTCGGCAAGCCGCTCGCCGCCAACCAGGCGATCCAGTTCCCGCTCGCCGAGCTCCACACCGAGTGCGCGATGGTCCGCGGCCTGGTCCACCGCACCGCCTGGCACCTCGACCGCCGGGACCACATGGAGGTCAGCGACCAGGTCTCGATGGCCAACTACCGCGCCAACCGGCTGGCGTGCGACGCCGCCGACCGGGCGATCCAGGTCCACGGCGGCGTCGGCTACTCGCGGCACTACCCGTTCGAGCACATCTATCGCCACCACCGCCGCTACCGCATCACCGAGGGCTCCGACGAGATCCAGCTCCGCAAGATCGCCGGACACCTGTTCGGCTTCATGGGCCGGGGGCGCAGCGCGGAATGACCGAGCACGACGTGTTCCAGCACACGCTGGAGGCGGCGATCCGCCGCCATCTCGGCGCGCCGGGCGAGGTCCGCGCGCTGGCGCGGCTCACCGGCGGCGCCACCAAGGTCACCTGGTCGCTCGACGCCGTCGTCGGCGCCGACACGCTGCCGCTGATCCTGCAGCAGACCCCGGCCGACCGGCTCGCCGCCGCGTCCGAGCTCGGCGGATCGCGCGTCCACGGCGCGCAGGACGCGGCGCTGCTCCAGGCCGCCGCCGCGGCCGG
>JBGQCL010000122.1:0-25965 GCA_041495365.1 Kofleriaceae bacterium
CGGTCGCCGGCGGGGCGCTCGTCGGTGGCTTGCTCGCGGCGGTCGCCGGCGGCGCGTTCGTCGGTGGCTTGCCCGCCGTGCCCGCCGTGCCCGCCGTGCCCGCCGTGCCCGCCGTGCCCGCCGTGATCGAGGGTCCCGGGCTATCGAATGGCGATGGTGCGGGCCTGGGGGCCGGTGGCGGAGCGGCGGCGGGCGGGCCGCTCGCCGTCGGGGCAGCGGCGGCGCGGTCGGCCGGGTGCTCGGGCGCGGGGGCGCTGGGCGCGGCGGGCCGCTTGCTCGACGCGGTGGTCGGTGGTGGCGCGGCGGGGCGATCGGCCGCCCGCGTCGCAACCGTCGAGGTCCGGGGCGCGGTCACGAGCGCAGCTGGCGCGGTGCGCACGGCGCGGCTCGGCTGGTAGGTCATCTTGCGCAGCAGATGCACGGTGCTGGCTTCCTCGAGGAAGTGGCGCGGGCCACGGCGGCGGCGGGTGCCGCTCTGCAGCACCACCCAGCCGGGGAGCTCCAGGCGTGCGGCGTGGTCATCGCCGGGGAACTGCTGGCCCAGGTGGGCCGGGCCGTTGCGCATGATCTGGGCGTAGGCCTCCTTGGCCGAGGCGAGATCGGTGGTGGCGTGCTCGTACGCGTCGCGCGCGGCGCGGGCGCGGGTGGACACGGCGTACCACCGCTGCTGGGCGCGCGAGAACTGGCCGCGCAGCGGGGCGCCGTCGTAGGTCTCATCGCCGGGAAGGTTGCGGTTGACCGCCTGCCCGCGGATCACCTCGCGCTGGGCGACGAGCATGTCGAGCCGCGCACGGGCGGTGTCGGCCCGCAGCTGGCGCCAGAGCGCGTCGGTGCGCTGGACCTCGGCCTGGGTGGTCTCGACCCGCCCGCGGGCGTCGACGCGGGAATGCTCGTGATCGCGCATCGCGGTCTGCCAGGGGTCGTCGCTGGCCGGCGCTGGGGCAGAAGGCCGCGGGGCGGTGGGCGGCGGCGGCGGCGGCGGCTTGGGCAGCTCGGCGAGGCTCGCGGTGGCGGAGGTGAGCTCGGCGCGCGCGGCCGCAAGATCCGCCTCGTACTGGCGATCGATCGCGGCGCGCTGGGCGGCCGGCACGCCCTGCCAGTCGGACTCCGGAACGATCAGCGCCTGCTCGGCGCATCCGGCGATCCACAGCAACAACCACAGGCGAAGTCCTAACGGCATGTCCGCTCCCTCATCGCGAAGCTTCGCGCTGGCTTGCGGTCGGGCCAAGTGGTTTGACGCGGACGTTCCGGCGTGATTCACCGTCATACAATGTACGTGTAAACCTACACGTGCATGGAAGCTACGCGGTGGCTGCTCCGGGACATACGGAACGGCCCGCTCAGCGCCAGCGCCGGCTGAGCGCGACCTCGGCCCGGTACTCGTCCAGCATCCGGGCGCGCTGGGCGGCGGTCCAGCCGAGCCGTGCAGCGAGCGCGTCGGCCACGCGGTCGCACACGCCGAGGCCCTGGTCGCGGCTGACCAGGAGCAGCGGGACGCGGCGCGCCAGGACGTCCTCGACGGTGCGCGCCAGATCGTGGCCGGCGGCGAACTCGATCTCGGCCCACACGTAGGGCAGCTCGGGGTCGATGCGCTCGCCGAGCGCGGGGTCCTCGGCGATCCGCGCGGCGAGCAGCTGGGCGCGCGCGCCGTAGACGCCGCACAGGTGGGTCGCGGTGTCGACGTCGAGCCGGTGGTCGGCCATCAGCCGGCGGCCGATCGCGGCGACGCCCTCGAGGTCGGTCTGGGCCAGGCCGTCGGCGCCGGGCAGCGGCCGGTGCTTGGTGGTCGCGCGGGTGGCGGTGACCGGCTCGCCGAGCTGGTCGAGCAGCTTGAGGGTCTCGTTGACCGCCTGGCGCGCCATCCGGCGGTAGGTGGTGAGCTTGCCGCCGGCGATGATGACCAGGCCGTCGCTGCGGGTGAACACCTCGTGCTCGCGCGACACGTCGCTCTCGTCGACGTTGGGCGGCGCGGCGATCAGCGGCCGCAGGCCGGCCCAGGTCGCGATCACGTCGTCGGGCTGGAGCGCGGCGCCCGGGAACACGCCGTTGGCGCTGTCGCACAGGTAGCGGACGTCGTCGGCGTCGGCCGCGACCTCGTCGGCGGTGCCGGTGAAGTCGGTGTCGGTGGTGCCGAGCACGGTGCGCTCGCGCCACGGGATCGCGAACATCACGCGGTGGTCGAGCGGCGACTGCAGCGTGATCGCGCGCGACAGCGGCAGCCGCTCGCGCGGCACCACGATGTGCACGCCTTTGGTGCGGCGGAGCAGCGGGCGATCGATCGGGATCTCGAGCCGGGCGACCATCT
Organism: Kofleriaceae bacterium; assembly: GCA_041495365.1. Taxonomy (GTDB): domain Bacteria; phylum Myxococcota_A; class Polyangia; order Haliangiales; family Haliangiaceae; genus JABFXX01. The sequence goes on from JBGQCL010000122.1 coordinate 2,306, forward strand.
CGTCGGTCCACGCCCCGGCGGCGAGCACGACCACGCGGGTGGTGACGCTGCGGGTCTCGCCGGTCAGCCGATCGCGGACGGCCACGCCGGTGATCCGGCGCTCGCCGCCGCGCTCGAGCCGGACGACCTCGGTGTAGGTGTGGCAATCGGCGCCGAGCGCGCGGGCGTCGAGCGCGTTCTCGAGCACCAGGCGGGCGTCGTCGGTGTTGCAGTCGTAGTACTCGAGCGCGCCGCGCAGGCCTTCGGACCGGAGCGCGGGCTCGAGCTCGAGCGCGGCGCGCGCGCCGCGGAACACCTTGTGCAGCCGCGGAGCGCGGAACAGCGCGAGCGAGTCGTAGATCCACAGCCCGACGTTCATCATCTCGAGGCCGGGCCGCGCGCCCTTGTAGATCGGGATCAGGAACGGCAGCGGGCGGACCAGGTGCGGCGCGACCCGGGTCTGGACCCGTCGCTCGGACACCGACTCGAACACCAGGCCGATCTCGCCGTGCTCGAGGTAGCGCAGCCCGCCGTGGATCAGCTTGCTCGACTTCGACGAGGTGCCCGAGGCGTAGTCGCCCTTCTCGAACAGCGCGACCTTGAGGCCGCGCAGCGCCGCGTCGCGGGCGATGCCGGCGCCGGTGATGCCGCCACCGATCACGACGGCGTCGTAGGTCGGGGCCGCGCTCACCGATCGAACGATACCGGTGCGCCGCTGTGCGTCAAGGCTTGACGGCTGCGTGCCGGGGTCACCCGCGATCGACCTCGAGGCCGTACTTCTTGACCAGGCGATGGACGTAGTTGCGATCGATGCCGGCCTCGGACGCCGCGCGCGAGATGTTGCCGCGGTGGCGGGCGAGCAGGGCGGTGAGGTAGTCGCGCTCGAAGCCCTCGACCAGCGCGGCCTTGGCCTCCTTGAACGGCAGGTCGAGCACGTCGCCGGAGGTCGCGGTCGGCGCACCGGGCGGGCTGGTCGGCGGCCTCCCGGCGCCGCCGTCGAGCGGCGCGCCGGGGTCGCCGGGTGCCGTCGCCGGGCGGGGTGGCGCGGCGGGGTCGCCCAGATCGGCGAGCGCCGCGGTGCCGAGCACGTCGCCGAACCGATCGCCCGGCCAGTCGTCGAGCTCGACCCCGGCGTCGACCGGCTCGACGTCGAGCTCGGTGTGCCGGCCGAGCCGGAGCCGGGCCGGGCCGACGAGGATGACCTGGCCGACCCGCGCGCCGCCGTGCCTGGTGCCGTTGGTGGTGTCGAGATCGCGGACCTCGATGCCATCGCGCCGGACCCGGATCTCGAGGTGATGGCGCGACACCGTGGCGTCGGTCAGCACCAGGTCGTTGTCGGGGTGGGTGCCGACCAGCGTCGTGCCGTCCTCCAGCGCGTGGTCCTTGCCCTGGTCCGGCCCGGCTGCCACGCGGAGCCGGTAGCGGCGCTCGACGAGCGCACCGCTGGCGTCGTCGGTGAGCAGCTGGGTGCGGACTTCGCTCACGCCCCCGTCTTGTACCGCGGACGCGCGGTCGCCGGAAACGGCGGGGATCAATTCACGCCGGAGGTCAATTCACGATCGTCGTCGTGCCCGGCCTCACGACCACGGTCGCCGGGTGAGGACCTTCCTCGCCGCCGGTGACCATGACGCGCCGCGTGCCGGTCTCGAACGTCGCTCGCCGCGCCGCCGCGCCCTGGCCGATCTGCACCAGCTTGCCGCCGCTGGCCTCGACGTAGCCGAGCTCGAACTTGACCTCGAGCTCCTTCTGCTTGACGGTGACGGTGCGCGCGATCCGGGGCGCCTGCGCGACGATCAGATCGACGACGCGCTGGCCCGGCGCGACCACGCAGTCGAACGGCGCGGCGACGTCCTGGCAGTGCGGCGCGCCGGCGACCCGGAACCGGGCCTCGACGTTGGCGCGCAGGTGCAGCGTGGTGCCGTCGACCAGCTTGCCCGACAGCACGATGTCGTCGGCGCCGCGCGGCGGGGTGAGCGGCGCGAGCATCGCCGGGATCTTGTGCGGCATGGTCAGCATGAAGTGCGTGGTCTTGCCGGCCTCGACCAGGAGCTCGCACGGCGTGACCATGCCGGGGACCAGCTGGCCGTTCTGCACGACCTGCGCGCCCGGCGGATCGGACACCAGGCGGACCCGGGCCAGCTGCTCGGACACCGCGAGCGGCTGGCTCAGCGCGGTCTCCTTCCCCGGACCGGGCACCGCGAGCCTGGCGACCGCGTCGTGGAACCCGGGCTTCTTGAACGTGAGCGTGGCGGACGAGCCGGGCACCAGGGTCTTGAGCACGATCGGCGTGGTGCCGGCCGGCTTGCCGTCGACCTCGACGATCGCGCCGGTCGGCGTGCTGTCGACCGCGACGGTCGCCGCGAGCGCGCGGAGCTCCAGGGTGACCGGGTTGTCGCCCTCCTGGGGCTGGATCACCGCCTGCCTGGGCTCGTAGCCCTCGAGCCGCGCGACCACCGGGTAAGCCCGGCCGACCTCGAGGTCGCGGATCGTCAGGGTGCCGCCGGTGGCTGTGCCGACGTTGCGGCCCTCGATCTCGACCGCCGCGCCGGGCGGCACGGTGTGGACCTGGATCGCGGTCTTCGCGGTGCCGACGATCCGGGGCCAGGCCGCGAGCACGACCAGGCCGAGCGCGGCGAGCACGGCCAGCGCCAGCACGCTGGTCAGCACGGGCGATCGGCCGCTCGCCGCGATCGGCATGCGGCGCTCGACGGGGTGGGACGCGCCGGCCGGCAGCCGCCGCGACGGCCCCGAGGCGAGCCGGCCCGCGGCGTCGATCTTCTCGACGAAGAACCCCAGGGTCTCGATCTGGACCTTGGGGCTCTCGAGGTCGAACGTGCACACCGCCTCGGTCGCGACGCCGGGCAGCACGTTGAAGTACACGCCGGTCGACGAGTTGGTGATGAGGTAGAGCCCGAGGCCCGCGCCGCCGGCCTTGCGGTCGATCTGCTGCTCGCTGTGCAGGCACTTGTGCAGGTAGCGCAGCACGGTGTCGCGCTCGAGCGTGCCGAACGCGTCACGCACGCCGACCACGAACTGCTTGCCGTCGCACGCGTACTGCACGACCACCTTCTGCTCGACCCGCAGCGAGATCCGGGTCTTGGTCGGGATCTCGGAGAAGATCGGCCGGCCCTGCTCGTCGACCGGCGCGTCGTACAGCGCGTTCATCAGCATCTCGTCGAGGCACTGCTCGATCGACTCGCGGTACTTGCGCCGGACGCTCATGGTCTCGGCGAACTCCGAGACCTGCGCGATGCACAGCGACTTCTCCTGGTAGTCGCCGACCAGGTAGCTGTGGATCTGCGCGCCCCACGGCACGTGCTTCTCCAGCCCGAAGATGTCGCCGGCGAGCACCCGGGTCGCCATCGCCGAGAGCAGCTTCATGTCGAAGTCCTCGGCGACCATCATCCCGGCGACCCGGTCCGAGCTCTGCATGATGTCGACGATCGTCGACAGGTTGGAGCGCGGCAGGATCGCGATCACGCGGGTGTCGCCGGTCAGCCGGGGGATCAGGATCTGGGCGGCGCCCGCCATCGCACCGTCGAGGTGGACCACCAGGAGCGACGCGGCCAGCTCACCGTGGTGGCCGAGCTCGTCGAGCGTGAGGTGGGTGTCCACCGCCCCTCCGGCCGCCTTGAGCGCGACCGTCAGTTGCTTCCCGAACGCCTTGTCTGGCGTGACAGCGATGATCCGCCGAGCGAGCACCCTGGGAAATCGTAGCCTGAAATGGCGATCAGACGACAGTTCCTTGGTACCGACTCAGCCACCGGGTCGGCTGGAAGTCCGGGATCGGCAGCGGCGCCACCGGGGGGGTGCCGTCGCGCCAGAATGACCGGAACGGCCGCTTCTCGCCGGTCGTATAGAAGTGCATCAAGTACGCGCAGTCGCAGGCCGCAAAGTCCGAGATCCACGGGTCGAGATCGCGGATGCCGGCGTCGTGCAGAAGCTGCAGGCTGTAGCGGGCGGCCTCGTGCTCGTAGTCCCGCGCGGCGCGCAGCTGATCATCTGTCCACGTGGTCGGCTTCAGGAAGGCGATCACCCGTGCCTCGGGGGAGACGTTCCATTGCACGGTGTGGCCGAACAGGTGGATCAGGATGAACACCGCGTCCTCGATGTCGAGGTCGTAGTCCACCATGATCTGCTCGCCATCCAGGTCGCCGGTGAACGGGTTGGGCACGTCCTGGATGCGCACCGGGATGCTCCAGCGGTCCTCGATCAGGGGCTCCAGCTGGTTGAATACGGCTCGCAGCCGATCCTGATCAGGCTTCACCACGGGCTCCACCGTGTTCTCATCGCCGTCCGCGCCGTCACTTCGGGGCGACGACCTGCTGGATCCGGGCCTGTGCCATGTCGTGCAGCGTGCGCATCACGCTGTACGCGGTCAGCTCGGCGAGCAGCTTGGTGATCTTAGCGTGCTGGTCGTCGCTCAGCGAGCCCTCCACCGCCTTCATCGCCGCGACCAGGTTGGTCTCCTGGGTCGCGAGCTCGTGGTCGTCGATCACGCCGTCGGCGAGCGACGCCGCGAAGTGATCGAGGCTCGCCAGGTGGGCGTCGAGGTCGGGGTGGCTGTCGTCGTTGATCCAGCTTGCGCGTGCCATGGTTCCTCCTTGTTACTGTCTGTCCGGAGCGGGCCTTCCCGCCCCCTCGTTCGCGGCAGAACCGCGAAGTTCACCCCTCCGCGGGTCGCGTCGCGCGGTGGTCACCCGCCCTCGAGGATCTGCTTGATCGCGGTCAGCCGCTCCTGCAGCTTCTCGCGCCCGCCGAGCTTGTCGAGCTTGTCGAGCTTGGTCGGCGGCAGGAACTCGACGTCGGTGCACTCGATGATCGCGGCGAGCTCCTGGGCCTCGCGCTCCAGGGTCTGGGTCGAGGGCATGAGCCCGGCGAGCGCCGCGGCGAGCGCGCCCCGGGTGATCCGGCGCGAGCCGGCGAGCAGCGAGGCGCGGTAGGCGCGGCCGACGATGCCCTCGATGTCGGCGCCCGACAGGTTGCCCTTGTGCGGGATGTCGACCGGCAGGTCGGCCTCGGCGAGCTCGGTGCCGGCCTTGCGCGCGAGCACCATCAGCATGGTCCGCAGCTCGGCGTCGTCGGTCGGATAGAACAGCGGGATGTGGACCTCGGCGCGGCCCTGGCGCTTGAGGTCGATCGGCAACAGGTCGGGGCGCGCGGTCAGCAACATCCAGAGAATCCGGCCGCGGTACGCCGTATCGCCCATCTGCGCGGCGATCATCCCGAACGTGCGGGCGCCGACCCCGGAGTCGCCGCCCTGGTCGCGGTCGCCCAGCATCGCATCGGCCTCGTCGATGATCACCACGACCGGGCCCATCGAGCGCAGCACGCCGAGCACGCGCTCGAGGTTGCCCTCGGTCTCGCCGACGTACTTGCTGCGGAAGTTCTTGAGCACGACCGCCGGGATGCCGATCGAGCCGGCGACGCAGGTCGCCAGGAAGCTCTTGCCGGTGCCGACCGGGCCGCAGAACAGGTAGCCCATCGGCACGGTGTCGAGCTCGCCGCGCCGGGTCAGCTCGGCGTCGTCGAGCAGCCGGCGCTTGGCGGCGTCGTGGCCGACCACGGTCGCCAGGTCCCAGCGCGGCTCGACGAACTCGACCATGCCCTGGGCCTGGCGCTCGATCAGCCGCTTCTTGAGCTCGCGGAAGTAGGCGCGATCGAGCCGGCGGCCGCCCTCGCGCGCGCTGCGGACCAGGACCTCGAGATCGGTCAGCCCGATGCCGGCGGTCAGCTTGCCGAGCTCCGCGGCGCCGTAGTCGGAGAACGCGGCGCCGGCCTCCGAGGACGCCGGCAGCTGGGCGGCGAGGAACGCCGTGCGCTCCTCGGCGCTGGGCAGCGGCACCTCGATCGCGGCGACGTGCGGGTTGCCGGTCAGCCGCTCGGCGACGCTCGACAGCCGGGGGTCGATCAGCACGAACGCCATGTTGAGCCGCTTGACGTACGGCGACGACGCCCAGTTGAGCAGCGTCACCAGGTGGGTCTGCTCGGCGAGGTCGAGCCGGTCGCCGCTGGGCGCGACGTAGCCGGCGTGGTCGATCAGGATCGCGGTGCGGATCCGCTGCTCGGGATCGGCCATCACGTTCTTCTGGACCAGCAGGTCGATCGCGGCGAGCGCCCGGGTCGGATCGCGGGGCAGGGCGCGCAGGTCGCCGAGCCAGCGGTTCGCCAGCTCCACCATCTGCTGGAGCCGGCGGCTGCTCGACCCGGCGGCGCAGCGCAGGCCGCGGGCGAGGTCGTAGTGGATCACCAGGTCCCAGCGGCCGAACAGCTGCTCGGCGAGGAAGTCGGCGAGCCCGACCCAGCGCGGCTCGCCGGACCCATCGCTGCCGCCGCCGGCGCGCACGACGTCGAACGTGTTGCCGTGGATCACGAACATCGACGTGGTGCCGGAGAAGTACAGCTCGGCGAGCTTGCCGGCCCACGGCGGGAAGTGCGGGGGCAGCGCGGTGACCCGGCCGACCCCGTCGCTGCCGGCGAGGACCTTGGCGTCCGCCTTGCCGTCGGGTCTTGCCTCGGGCTTCGCGTCGGGCTTCGCGCCCGGCATGGCCTCGTCGGTCATGTCCCGGGCCCCCTCCGCCCCGTGCGGCCCTGGGCGATCACCTTGACCTGGTCGATCCGGCGCCGGGTGTCGTCGGCGTCGCTGCCGGCCGGCCACGCCGGGCCGATCGCGCCGGCCGGCTGCGCGATGTCGGCGCCGAGGATCGCCGGGGTCTCGTCCTGCGCCGCCGCCATGCCGGTGATGCTCTGGAGCTCGCGGATCGTCTGCTCGGTCTGCGAGATGCCCTCGGCGATCGCGTCGATCCGCGACGACATCTCGTCCGGATCGCTGTGGCTGACCGCCATCTCGGTCACCGCCTGGATCTTGTTCTCGAGCCGGTCGAGCTCGGCGGCGACGAACTCGGCGTTGCCCTTGGCCTTGGCGATGTTGTCCTTGCGCAGCTCCGCCGTGGTCAGGCTGTCTTGCAGCGAGCGCAGGATGCGATCGTCGGCGCGCTCGGTCTCGGGCAGCGACGTCTCGCGCTTCTTGATCCGCTCCTGGAGGTCGAGGATCGAGTGCAGGATCTGCGGCTCGTCGGCCGCCTGCAGGAACCGCGCGATCGCCTGGTCCGACAGCAGGAGCTTGAGGAACACCCAGAGCAGCCGGTCGAGCGCGGGCTGGCGCAGCTCGGCGGACGCGCCGCTGGCGTCGACGGTCTCGCCGCGCACGGCGTTGGCGATCCGGGTCATCTCGACGCAGCGCGCGCGCAGCCGGAGGAACCGCGCGCGCCGGTCCTCGGCGAGCGACTTCAGGACCTCCAGGATGCGATCGCGGGCATCGCCGGCGGCCAGCGCGGCCTGCACGGGCTGGCCGGGCAGCCGGCCGTTGGCCTCGGCTCGCGCCTTGGCGTCGATCGCGGCCTGGAAGCGCGGCAGGGTCGTCAGCCCCGCGAGGTACGTGACCTCGGCCGCCGCGACCAGCGGCATCAGCGTGTCGAAGTGGCCGGACAGCAGCGCGGCCGCGCCCGCGCCGCCCAGCACCAGCAGGTTCCAGCGGAACGCGAACGCTTCCTTGAGGTAGCGCAACAGGCCGGCTCGCTTGGGCTCCGCCATGACCAGCCGTATTGTGCCTCAGTCCCCGGCCCGGTTGGACGATTCGAGCCGGTCGATCCAGAGGGGACTTTCCCGTCCCGAATCTCGCGGCAAAGCCGCGAGATTCACCCCTCCGCGCGCCGCGCCGCGCGGCCCTGCACCTGCGAGTCCGTGCTCGTCGATCTCTGTCCTCTGGACATTGGGCCGGGGCATTGGGTCAATCTCCCGCCCGGTTCGACGACTCGAGCCGGTCGATCACGTCGCGGATCTCGGTGACGACGGCCTGGAACTTCGGGTCGCGCTGCATCTCGATCGACGGCCGGTCGGGGGGCGGGACGGGGATGGTCTGGAGCAGCGTGCCGGGCGAGTTGGAGAACAGGAGGATGTGGTCGCCGAGGTAGACCGCCTCCTCGATCGAGTGGGTGATGAAGAAGATCGTCGGCGACTGCTCGCGCCATAGCTCGACCAGGTTGTCCTGCATCCGGCTCCGGGTCGGCGGATCGAGCGCGCCGAACGGCTCGTCCATCAGGATGATGCGGGGCTCGAGGATCAGCGTGCGGGCGATCGCGACCCGCTGGCGCATGCCGCCGGACAGCTCGTGCGGATACTTGTCGGCGTCGCGCTTGACCGACAGCCCGACCTTCTCGATCCAGTGCCGCGCGCGGTCGTAGCGCTCGGCGGCGGCCAGCGTCGGCACGCGGACCACGCCGCCGCCGCTGGTGACCTCGGGGCCGGGCGCGATGACCGACAGCTGGTCCGGCCGCGGCACCCCGGCGACGGTGACCGTGCCGTCGAGCGCCTTGCCGGCGATGCCGTCGAGGACCACCTGCGCGCCCTGTTTGAAGCCGTGCGGCGACGCCGTGGTGATCGTGAGCACGCCGCCCTTGCGGACCGCGCCGTCGGGGGTGATCGCGCGCTCGACGCCACGGCACTCGAGGCCGAACGCCACGTTGTCGAGCACGCTGCGGTTGTCGAACGACGTGTAGTCCTGGAACACCATGCCGCGATCCGGACCCGGGCCGCGCACCGGCTTGCCGGCGACCAGCACGGTGCCCGAGGTCTGCGGGAACTGGGGCAGGAGTCCCGCGATCAGCCGGATCACGGTCGACTTGCCGCAGCCCGACGGGCCGAGGATCGAGACGAACTCGCCGCGGCCCGGGTAGTCCTCGATCGCGAACGACACGTCGCGGATCGCGGTGAACGCGCCGCCGCCGTGGCCGTAGCTCTTGGTCACCTTGTCGAACACGACCACCGGCGGGTTGGCGAGCGGCTGGCCGAGCGGTTGCATCCGCCCGCTCGCGCTGGGCTGCATCGCTTCGATCTGCGCCGCGATCTGCACCTCGATCCGCGCCTCGATCCGCGCCTCGCCGCCGGCATGGCTGGGCGGCGGCGCGGCGCGTGCGGCGCCGGGCGGCAGGTCCACCTCGGCGAGCGCCTGCTCCCGAGCCTCGAACGCCGCGAGCGCCGCGGCCTCGGCCGCCGGATCGCGCGCGGGGGTGGTGGGCTGGACCGGCTCGCCGCCGGCGGGGCCGGTGCCGGTGCCGCCGGGCAGGTGGGCCGGCGGATGGGACGGGTCTTTGTTCGCGTCGGTCATGGTCGGATCACAGATCCCGGCGCCACTGGAAGATGCCGCGCTGGAAGAACCGGATCAGGAGATCGAGCATGAACGCGAGCAGCGCGATGATGAACAGCAGGGCGTAGTTCTGCTCGATGTTGCCCTGCCGCTGGTTGGTGTTGAGCATGACGCCCAGGCCGCTGGTGGTGGCGATCGCCTCGGCGAGCATCACGTAGCCGAGCGCGAGCCCGAACTGGAACCGCAGGCTGGTGATGATGTCGGGCAGCGCGAGCGGGACCAGCACCTTGCGCAGGATCTGGCGGTTGCTCGCGCCCAGCGTCTGGGCGGTCTCGACGTAGCGCTCCGGCACGAGCGAGATCGCCTTGACCGTGTCGCTGAACACGAACGGCACGATCGCGAAGAAGATGAACATGATCTTCTGCTTCTCGCCGGTCGCGAACAGCATCAGCATCAGCGGCAAGAGCGCGCCCATCGGGATCGAGCGCAGGAAGATCACCAGCGGCGCGACCGCCGAGCCGACCGCGCGGTTGGTCCCGGCGAGCACGCCGAGCACCACACCGACCAGCGCGGCGAGCAGCACGCCGCCCAGCACGCGCCCCAGCGTCGCGATGACGCCGTCGGACAGGTTGTTGCCGAGCGAGCCGAACGACCGGACCACCGCGCCGGGCGACGGCAGCTTGGACGGTGACACGATCGCCGAGATCGCGTCGCCGCGGGTCACGAACCACCACACGAGGAAGATCAGCGCGATCAGTCCGGCGCCGATCGCGATCCGGATCGGGAACGGGGGATCGGCGCGCAGCGTGTGCCACCACGGCGGCCGCGCCGGCACGTCGGGCCCGGACGGCGCGGGTGCGGAGCGTCCCGGCCTGGCCGCGGCTGCCGCGGCGCCACGGGAAACCGGATGGCCGCGATCCGGCGTTCGCTCGCGCGACGCGTCCGGCCGGGGCGGGTTGGTCACCTACTGCGCCTCCGCCGGCACCACCTTGATCTCGACCCGCCGGTTCTTGGCGTGGTTGTCGGGGTCCTTGGGGTCGGCGGGCTTGTCCCAGCCGAAGCCGGCGACGACGAACTGGTTGGGGTTCATCTTGAACTTGTTGACCAGCGCCTCCTTGACCGAGTTGGCGCGGCGCAGCGACAGCTCGCGGACCAGGCTCTCGTCGGCGACGCCCCGCATCGACGCGTCGGTGTGCCCCGAGATCTGGATCCGCGCCGCGCCGAACTGGCCGGCGAGCTTGGCGATCTCCTCGATCGTGTACTCGACGTTGGGGTCGTACGCCATCTCGCCCTCGCCGGTCTTGGCCGCGACCTTCTTGTTGATGTCGTACGAGTTGGGGAAGAAGTTGATCGTGACCGTCTTGGTCAGCACCGCGCTCTCGACGTTGACGTCGATCCCGGTGGTCGGCGTGAACTTGAACTCGTACTCGTTCTTCTGCTCGGCGTACTTCGGCTCGTTGCCGAGCTTCTTGATCACCGAGAAGTCCATGATCTGGTCGAACGCGGTCTTCTGGTCGACCGCGCGGGTCGCCTTGTAGAGCAGGAAGGCGGTGTTGTAGGTCCGCTCGAAGTTCGTCGGGTTGTTCTGGTTGAGGAAGAAGTCGCGGTTCTCGGCGTAGTTGGTCCAGTGCGCGTCGCCCAGCATGGTGAACCCGGTGCCCGCCGGCAGCGAGTAGAACTCGTCCATCAGCTTGCCGACCGCCTGCTTGTTGGCGTCGGTCTTGAGCTCGTCGATGGCGTCGAGGATGCCGCGCACCAGGCCCTCGATCAGCTCGGGGTTGTCGCGCGCGAAGTCGGCGCGGGCGAACCACACGTCGGCGATCAGCCGGTTCGCGGTCTGGGTCGACACCAGCATGCGGTTGCCCATGCCCTGCTTGGTCAGGTTGTAGATGTCGGGCGACCAGCTCACCACCGCCGCGTACTTCTTGTCGTGGTTGAACGCCGCGGCGGCCTGGAACGCGTCCTGGGTGAAGTCCATGTGGACCTCGCTGGGCTGGACGCCGCCGTTGAGCAGGATGTTGAGCAGGAAGTAGTGCGACGGCGAGTTCTGCGCGAGCACCACGGTCTTGCCGCGCAGGTCGCTCACGCTCTTGATCGCGTCGCGGACCACGACGCCGTCGCCGCCGTTCGACCAGTCGATCTGCTGGTAGACCCGCGGCATCGTGCGCGGATCGCGGTTGAGCCGGTTGACGATCAGCGGCAGCATGTCGACCGTCGCCCAGCCGATGTGGGCCTTGCCGGCGGCGAACGTGTTGCCCATGTCGACCGGGTTGTCGGCGAGCATGAGCTCGACCTGGAACTCGTTGCCCTTGGCGTCCTTCCACGCCTTCCTGGGCCTGGCGCCCTGGTTGGCCCAGATGATCGGCGCCCAGCCGGCCCACACGTTGACCGCGAACTTGACGGTCCGCGGCTTGCCGAGCGGCGTGTAGTCGGCGGTGCCGGGCACCTCGGGCAGCCGCGACGCCGACTCGAACTTGTACTCCTTGACCGTGGTGATGCTGTTGGGGTCCGGGTTCTCGGCCTGCTGCGAGCCCGAGCCGCCGCCCGCCTGCTGCTTGATGTCCGACATGTTGATCTTGTCGGACGAACCTGTTCCATGTCCGGAATCAGTCTTCTTGCTGTTCCAGCGATAGAACGACAGCCCGACGAGGCCCGCCACGACGGCGAGCACCGCGAGGAAGAATGCCGGTCTGGGTTTTCCAGCTGCGTTGGCCATGTGGTCTCCGGTTACGCTTTCTCGGTCTGCTTCTCGGGTTGCTTGCGCTCGGCGACCGCCTCCTCGGCGGGCCCGAGGTCCTTGACCTGGGCCGCGACCGGCGTGGTCTCGGGGGCCCGCATGCCGAGCTCGACCTCGAGATCCTTGAGCGCGTCGTCGGCCATCGACTGCTCCATCCGCTCCTCGGCGTGGATCTTGTCGATGCCCTCGGTCGACAGGTCGGCCGCGACCCGCGCCTTGCCGCGGTTGGCGTCGATCTTGCGCTGGATGACGTCCTCGAGCTGGCCGAAGTCGGTGGTGACGTCGAGGTTGAGGCTCTGGGTCAGCTTGGCGACCTCGGCCTCGGCCGAGCTCATCTTGAGGTCGGCGTCGTACTTCTGGATCTTGTCCTTGACCTCGACCAGCTTCTTGTTGGCGTGCTGGATCTTCTTGAGGTTGTTGGTGTACGCGGTCTCGTGCATCGTGAGCTGCTGGCGGTTCTCCTCCAGCTGCGTCCTGGCCTTGGTCAGCTGGAGCGCGATGTTGCCCGCGGTCGTGCGATCGCCGGCCTTGAGGTACGCCTTGGCCTGCGCGGTCAGCTTCGCGACCTGGTTCTCGCCGTCCTTGACCTGGCGGGTGACCCGCTCGACCAGCGCTCGGTACTGCTCCAGGCCCAGGCGGCCCTCCTTGAGCTGTTCGACGGCGGAATCGTACTCGTACTGCATCTGGGCGATCGGATCGGCCTCCCAGAAGAAGTTGGCGAGCTTGTTGAGCTGTGCCCGGATCGCTCCAAAGAACTTGCCGAAAATCATGCGCGTGGCCCTCCGCCCCGAAGCACCTTCGGCTCCGGGAGCCTAAAGGTAGCTACGTCCCCGACATCACTCAACCCAACGTGATCACTTCCTGGCAGGCGACAAGGGGAAATCGGACGCGAGATGCGGGTTAGATCCAGGGATGGACATCGCCCCGCCCGAGCCCGCGAAGCCGAGCCCCGACGACACGTCGAGGCTCGGCCGCTTCATCACGCGGTACCACACGTTCCTGTCGAGCTTCGTGATCGGCGTGGCCGGGCTGATCGCGACGTCGATCTGGCAGTACCGGCAATCCGAGACCACGCGCAACCAGGCCGAGGCCCAGCAGAAGGTCGCCGAGACGTCGGCCGAGAACAGCTGGAAGATCACGCGCGCCGACATCCTGTCCAAGAACCTGGAGACCCTGGCGTCGAGCGGCCCGGACAGCGTTTCGAAGCGCTACGGCGTGCTGCTGTCGCTGACCCGCGCCGACATCATCGATCCCGAGCTCGCGGTGTCGTACGCGCTCGAGCTCGGCAAGGACAACGCCGAGGACATGACCTCGGTGCTCGCGAGCATCCGGCACAAGGACCACGGCCGGCTGGCGCGCGCGTTCACGCTGTCGTGCGAGGAGAAGTACGGCATCACCCGCACGCTCGACGCATGCGACGACAAGCTCGCGGCGCGCTCGGCGGCGATCGGCAAGCTGTTCGCGACCGACGTCGAGGCCGCGTTCAAGGGCGGCGAGCCCGGCCCGATGGCGCTGCTCGACGACGAGCGCCAGGTCCAGGTCGAGGTCCAGCAGTACGTCGGGGTGTTCCGGGCCGCGCTGACCGACATGTACGAGCACCGCGAGTGGGACACCATCACCAAGTTCGGCGCGCACTCGCCCGGCGCCCACCTGGTGTCGGCGCTGGTGCTCGCCGCCGCGCGCACCGGCGAGTTCGTCACCGCCGACGAGGCCAAGCAGCTCGATGCGTTCCACGACCAGCAGACCGCCTGGCTCACCGGCTACTTCGCCGGCAAGACCTGCGACCCGCAGTGCAAGGGCCGCCTGCTCGAGGTCATGGTCTCGCACTACTACGAGGCGCAGGGCGACTTCGACGCCGCGGTCCGCGCGCTGCTGGTCAGCCCGCGGGCGTCGTCGGGGCTCGCGGTGTCGCGGCTCCACGCCCGCCTGCTGTGGTGCCAGCTCGACGACACCGACCTCGATCCGCTGCGCGATCGCGCGCTGGTGCCGGTCGCCGAGCAGGTGCTCGACCCCAAGGTCGACGCCGCGATCCGCGAGGCCGTGATCAGCCTGCTCGCGCTGGTCCCGGCGCCGGCGCCCGGCGAGGACGGCGCACCGGCGTGGGCCGCGCTCACCGCTCACATCGAAAAGGCCGGCCCGAAGGTCGCCAGGATGCTCAAGGACCGGCGCGACGTCGCCGCGCACGAGCGGGTCGCGCCGCCGGTCGCGCTGCGCAACGCCGACTTCTGCGGCGCCCCCGAGCCGCCGGCCGCGCCGTGAGCGGTCGCGAGCCGGACCGCCTCCCGGGTTCACGATTCCAGCGCTGAAATCAGTTGCGCTTGCAGTCTCGTTGTTGGATGCTGGCCGCTGTCGTGAAGTGGCAAGCACCCCGGGGGAGAGGTGCGATGGGATCTGCGCTGGTCGCAGGAAAGGACGTATGCCGATCCAGATGGGGAGTCGTGGCGAGGACGTTCGTGATCTGCAGACCAGCCTCGTCGGTCGCACGCCCCCGAGCTTTCACTGCTCGACCTGGACCAGCTTCTCGCGCCGGTGTCGGTCGAGCGGTAACCGCTCGGCTCGAGGAGCCGGCGGGCCACCGCGCATCGCAGTCGTGTAACCATGGACAGAAAGGTAGTGGTATGGCTGGACTCGACGATTTCCTGGAAGATCTGAAGAAGGCGATCGTGAACGCCAAGACACTGGAGATCACGACTGCGGTCGGACCGATCACCTGGGACGCCACCAAGCAGGAGTACGTCCCCGTCGCGGACTCGACGATCAAGGCGATGAAGACCAAGATCGATCTGTTCGAGGGCGACATGACGACGCACATGGATCCGGAGTTCGCGACCGGCGCGCTGCAAAGCCTGCGGGACTATCACCTGAAGACGCAGTCCGAAGGCCACGACATCATCAAGAAGAACGTCGAGGCCCTGGAGTCGCTGTTCGGCCTGGCGAAGCTGCTCAAGAAGGGCGGGTGACCTCGTACCATGGCAAACTTCGCGGACCGCTTCGGCGACATCGTCCGCGGGATGCTGTCGCTGGAGATCAACACGATCGTCAAGGAGGGGATGTCGGCGACCCGGATGGGGCCACCGGCCGAGGCACTGGAGGACATCGCCGCCTGCTACGCGTCGTGGCTCGGCAAGCACGGCGGCCACCCCGGGACCGCGCCCTCCCCGCTGACCGCGAGCTACTTCCAGGACACGCTCGCCGTCGAAGCCGCCAGCGTCAAGGCGGTTGCCGACTCGGCGGGAGTCGCGGTGATCGCGACCCGGATCCGGCGCAGCGCACAGGCGCTGGGCAAGAGCTTCGGCAAGCTGCTCGCCGAGGATCCCGACCCCGACGACATGGTCCAGCTCCGCAAGGTGTGGGAGATCGGGACCGAGGAGGTCGTGATGCAGACCGTGCTGTGGATCGACGGCGACACCACCCAGCGCGTGCACCCGGCCTACGTCGACAAGGCGCACGAGCAGCTGCTCGGCATCCATGCCGCGAGCGTGACCGCGTCGCTGAGCTACTGGAAGAGCCTCGGCGAGATCGTCGTGGGCTTCTTCCGCACGGCGTGGAGCGAGCTGAAGCCGCGATGAAGCCGCGATGAAGCACGAGGTCACCGCACCGCGGGACCTCGCCGATCTGGTCGCCGAGCTTACCATCGGCGGTGCGCTCCGCGTGTCGACCCGCTTGCCGGGCGACGACGGCCGCGGCCCGGGGGCGCTGACCGTGGTGTACCTCGACGGCGACGTCACGACGTCGGTCACGCGGGCGTGCATCGTGCACCCGGAAGCCGACGGGCTGTTGCTGCGTCACCTCCAGGAGCTTCGCCGGATCGACGATCTGCTCCGGCGCGGCGCCGCGGGGATCGTGCGCATCGTGGCGCTGGTCGGCTCGGCGATCACCGTGCTCGGCGTCGCGATCGACGCGGCGACCGGCCACTCGTGGCAACACATCCTCGCCGTGCTGGCTGCGTTCAGCGGCGCCGGCGCCACCGCGTTCGCGCTGGTGCGCCGGTTCGCCACCAGGCTGCTGGTCCGCAGCGCGCGCCGCGCCATCGCGCGGAGGGCTGCGCGGCCTACGGGGGCGCCGTGACGTGCCTGGAAGATCCGGCGCCCTGTCGACGAACGACCGCTGCTTCCAGGTCGGCTTGGTATCATCGCGCGCCTGGTTCATCGCGCGCCTGGTTCATCGGCGCGAAGCCGATGCCGAGGTCTATCGCGACCCGCTCGCCAGCGGCTGAGGCATCAGCGGTCCTCACCATCCTGATCGGTTCTCAAACCGCCCTTCCACGGCTCCCCTGGAAGCCGGCTGATCAGCTCTCGCGATACGAGATCGTACGCGGCATCGAAGCTCCACGCATGACCGTCAGCGAGCAGCGGCGTCAGGTCCGCGGTGAAGATCGGGTCTGCTCGCTTTGCCGCCAGGTTCTGCTCGAACATCGCCCGTGTGATGCGTGCTCCCCCCTCGTGCGTGTAACGAGCAAAGACTTCGACGATGCGGTCCGGAGAGGCCACCTGTCGCTGCAGCGCCAGCGCTAGATCGAAGAGATCTCGTCCCTTCTTGCGCTGGTAGAGCGCGCGGAGCTTGGTGCCAAGCAGCTCATCGAGCTCGTAGGTGCGCACGTCCGCTGCGCCTGAAAACCAGCGCGAGCGGACCTCGAAGCGGTGGTTCTTCACGCCGTAGACGGTGAAGTGCTCGCGCGAGTTGATCTCGACCTTCAGTTTCAGGCGGACCGCCGGAAGGTCTTCGGCCTCGAAATGGTAGCTCAGGGTCACACGGGCTTCGGACTGCTTCCAGTGCGGCTTGCCCAGCCAGCCGTCGAGTCTGGCCCGGATCGCGTTGAGCGCAGGACCGATGGCGCCGGGCTCGGTCTGCACGAGATCGATGTCTTCGGAGTAGCGCGCCGCGGGTTGTACATGGAGCTTGTACAGCGCAGCGCCGCCGCGGAACGCGAGCTCCTTGGCGATCGTTGGATCCGAATACAGCTCGACCAGCGCGCGGGAGATGACGAGATCTTGTTCGACCTGTCGGTCCGAGGCCCATGGCGCTCGGTCTCGCCACTCGGTGATGAAGTCCCTGGGGATCACGGCTCCGCCTCCACGGTGGCGTTGACGGCGAGCTTCCAGCGCTCGATGCGCTCGGCGCCAGTTTTTGCTTCGGCCCGGACCAGGGGGGCCACGACATGGGCGCGCTCCTGGACGTGTGGAACGAGCGCGTCAGCCAGCCCCTGGTGCCCGCCGATGTCGAGGAGGTAGCCGAGGCGCTGCGCCCAGGCGATCGGGCACAGCGCGGCTGCTGCGACCAGCTTCTGCGAGTCGAGCGTCTCGGTCAGCTCTGCGAGCACCGAAGCGACGTTGTCCAGGCCGCCACATCGATCGGCGTAGCCCACGAGCTCCAGCGCCGTTGCCTCGGGCGATGCCACGCGAAGCACGCCGCGCGGGGTGTTTCTCTCGACGATCGGCGTGTGCTCCAGATCCTTCCGGGCCACGAACTCCACCTGGACCTTGCCGCACCGGATCGGCCGCCGGTTGGTCTTCACCATCACCTGAAAGCTCTGCGGGCGGTGATGCGCGGCGCTGTACAGCTCCGCCGCGCTCAGCAGGGACACGTAGTAGGTCTCCCCGAGATGGTCCATGAGCTGCGGGACGAATTGCTCCGCGGGGAGACACCCGAGGCGGCGATACTCCGGCGGGACGACGACGTGAAAGCCCCGGTGAGGGTCGGCGATCTGGCCCTTCGCCTTGAGCCGGCGCATCGCCGCGCGAACGGCCGGAACGTGGCCTCCGAGCGACGCGACCGCTTCGTCGGTGGTGAAGTGGTAGCGGCCGCGCGAGGCGAGCTCCACGATGAACTCGGCTGCCCTGGGCATCTGATCCGTTACCATCAAAAGTTGACGCCAAAGGGTACTTTTTGCAAGTTCTGGCTCCAAGTTCTCACCCACTGCCATCAGAAAGTGACCTGGTTCGCGATTCCGGGGCGCCCGATGGAACCCGGCGTGGCCGAGCGCATGGACGCCCGGATCGGCGTGGAGCGCGAGCGGCTCCGGCGCGCAACGCCGACTTCTATGGCGCGCCAGAGCCCTCGGCGGCCGCGGCCCTGTGACGTGCCTACACTGCCGTGAAGGCGATCGCCAACGTCGTCGGGTTCGACGATGCCCCGTTCCAGCACGGCCATCGCGGCGACGTCCGGGTCCTCGGCGCGGTGTGCGCGCGGACCCGGCTCGACGGCGTGCTGTCGGGCAAGGTGTGGCACGATGGCATCAATGCCACCGACACGCTGATCGAGCTGATCGGCGGCAGCAAGTTTCGCGAGCACATCCGCGCGGTGCTGCTCAGGGCATCGCGCTCGCGGGGTTCAACGTCGTTGACATCCACCGTCTCGCTGCCGAGCTCGACGTCCCGGTCGTGGTGGCGGTGCGGCGCGCGCCGCGGATGCATCTGGTCGAGCACGCGCTGCTCCAGCGCACGCCGGGCGGCGCCCGCAAGTGGAAGCTGATCCAGGCCGCCGGTCCGCTGGAGCGGCTCGGCGCGCTGTGGGTGCAGCGGATCGGCATCGAGCGCAGCGCCGCGGCCGCGCTGGTCGCGGCCACCACGCTGCACGGCAACCTGCCCGAGCCGCTGCGCCTCGCGCACCTGATCGCCGGCGGCGTCACCACCGGCCAGAGCCGCGGCCGCGCATGACCCGATGCATCCTGAAGCTTGCCCGGTGGCGTCCAGCCAAGATGGCGGTGGGAATGGACCCGTGCTACACAGGATCCGTGTAGCACATGGCCAACCTCACTATCACCATCGACGATGAGCTCTTGAAGCGCGCCCGGCTCCGGGCGCTCGAACGCAACACGTCCGTCAACGCGTTGCTGCGCGAGTATCTCGAAGCGTTCGCCGGAGATCGCTCAGGCACCGCGGCGCGGAAGCGGTTCACGGCGATCGCCCGGGCCGCGAACAGCAGCAGCGGCGGCAAGGGGCGGACGTGGTCGCGAGATGAGCTCCATGAGCGGTAGGAGCTTCCTCGATACCAACGTGCTCGTGTACTGCTTCGACCTCGGCGAACCGGTGAAGCGCAAGCGCGCGCTCGCGATCCTGGACGGCGACACCGATGTCGGTGACCTCGTGCTGAGCACGCAGGTCCTGCAGGAGTTCTATGTCACCGTCACGCGCAAGCTGAAGCGACCGCTGCCGGCTGCCGATGCCGCCGCCGCCGTCCAGGAGCTCGCCACGCTGTCGATCGTCCAGATCGACCTCGCGATGGTGCTGTCGGCGGTCGCGGATTGTCAGAGCCATCAGCTCTCGCTGTGGGACACCTTGATCCTGCGTTCGGCGCTGACGGCCAGCTGCGACCGCGTGCTCACCGAGGACCTGCAGCACGGGTTCCTGTTCGGGTCGCTGCGCGTCGAGAATCCGTTCCTTTGATTGTCTGGATGATGCGGTTCAGGTCGTTCTCTCGGGGGTCATCGCCGCACTGGTCGTTTCTTCACGTACCCGTGGTCGTCAAGACCGGTCCGAGGTCGCCAGGATGCAGAACGACCGGCGCGACGTCGCCGCGCGCGAGCGGATCGCCCCGCCGGTTGCGCTGCGCGACGCCGGCTTCTGAGGCGTGCCCGAGCCGCCGTCGGCTGCGGCGCCATGAGCGGTCGACGGGCCGGACTGTCTGTGGGGTGATAAGCTGCCGGTGATGGGCGTGCCCGCGCGCCAGCGCTTCACTTTCGACGAGTACCTCCTGCTGGAGGAGATCGCCGAGGTCAAGCACGAGTTCCTCGACGGCGAGGTCTGGGCCATGGCCGGGGGATCACCCGAGCACGCGGCAATCATCGGCAACGTGACCACGCTGCTCAACGTCCAGCTGCGCGGCCAGCGCTGCCGGGTCCATAGCACCGAGCTGCGCGTGAGGGTGAAGGCGACCGGGCTGGGAACCTACCCGGACGTCACCGTCATCTGCGGCCGTCTGGAGCGCGACCCTGACGACCGCACCGGGCACACGGCGATCAACCCGCGCGCCATCGTCGAGGTGCTGAGCCCCTCGACCGAGAACTACGATCGAGGCGAGAAGCTGTCGCACTACCAGACGATCCCGAGCCTGGAGGAGATCGTGCTTGTAGCGCACGATCGCCCGGAGATCGAGGTCGTGCGTCGCGAAGCCGACGGCACGTGGTCGCGGCACATCGCCGGCGTCGGTCAATCCGCGCGGCTGATGTCCATCGCGTGCGATCTCTCGGTGGCCGAGGTCTACCGCGATCCGCTCGCGGGCGACTGACGCAAGGCGAACCGCGTTGTCACGATGGACGACGAGCTGCGGAAGCGGTGGCTTCAGGCGAGCATCGCACTGCTGGTCAGCTACCTGTTCGACGCCCAAGGGGAGCACCACATCGACGATCTTTACTCGTGATTCGACGACTCGACCCGGCAGTACCGAACCGCCGCCGACCTGGCCGCGCGGCGCTCGTTCATCGCGTGAACTGGTCGTGCCCCGGCAGGATGGCGCCACCGCCGCCGATGCTCAGTAGGTCAATTCGTCGCTCATCGCCACGGACGCCCCTCCGGGCTGTCGAGCACAACCTCGTCGTCGGCCGGCCAGGTGGAGCGAGTGGGGCCGCGATGGATCCGTCGTGTGGCGGTGCAGTACGGGACGAGCATCCGAGCAACGTGGCGAGCGCGATCAGCTTGCGCATCGATGTCACGGCTAACGCCACAGCCACCCTCGACAATTCCGCCGGGTCGGGCGTCCCGCGAGCCACAGGGAGGAATCACTGGAGCGCGTGAGATGGCTCTCGCGGCTGGCTGATGTGACTCGATCCGTATCTTGAGCCATCTCGCCGCGACGGATCGGCCGGATCTGCCTCCTCCGCGTGATGGGAGCCGGCGGGACCGTCCGTGAGCGCCGACCATGTCTTCGCTGTCATCGCGGGCGCTCTGGTCCTCGGTGCGCTCTACGTTGACTACCGTAGGGCAGCGTGACTCGTGTCGTTCTTGCCGGACGAGATCCGTCGCCGGTATGGGTGGATGGTGACGGAGTTGATTGCGCGGACCGTCGATCTCTCAGCTCCCATGACGTTGTTCTAGACGGCTGGTGCAGCTGAGGCGACGGGACGCGCGGGATTACGACATCGCTCCGCGCACACGATCACGAAATCACGGCCGGTGCTGGCTTACCTTGCTCATCCGGGCGAGAACATGGCGGGAGTCGCACGTCGCAGCCGGCGGCACCGGCTGCCCGTGCTGGCTGCCGATGTCGTCCAGCAGGATCGCCATGGGTCATGCGGCCCCCCGATGAATCGCCGACGTCTCGGCGATGGCCGGTGACTAGAACGCCAGGTGGGCCTCGAGGCCGACGACGTAGCCGCGGCTGTCCTCGACAAGGTAGCGGTGGCCGACCAGGTCGATGCGCTTGGCGTACAGCGGGTTGGCCTCGGCGGTGCCGGGGTTGACGACGGTGTTGTCTTCGGTCTCGCACCGCGGGGCGCCGGTCGGGCAGGTCGGCAGGTCGACGCCGGCCTCGGCGAAGCTGATCACGTGGCTGGTGCGAAACGCGAGCTGGGCGAACGCGGCGAACGACAGGCGCGCGCCGAACCGGGCGCGCACGGCGAGTCGGGCCGAGGTCTCGAGGTAGTTCTCGAGGTTGGACACGCCGGGGTGGCTGAGCGCCTGGGCGCCCGGGGTGACCGGATCGGCGTCGAGCACGAGCGGCCCGGCGGTGCGGCGATCGCCGGCGAGCGCGAACGCCTCCCACATCTCGCTGTAGCCGCGGCCCTGGAGGTGGACCGCGATCTGGCTGCCGAGTTCGGCGGTGACATGGCGGCTGGCCGCGGGGTCGTCGATCAGGTAGGCCTCCATGCCGAACCGCACGGCGGCGGTCTGGGACGGAGCGACGTGGATCGCGCCGAACCCGGGGTCCTGGTACAGCGAGCTCGAGCGGAGGTAGATCGGCAGCTGGTAGGAGGCCTCGAACCAGCCCTCGAAGTAGCGCAGCCGGCGGTCGACGGAGGTCCACAGCCGCAGCTCGTCGACGCCGGTGGAGACGCCGGTCTCGCGGCCGGGGTCGACGGCGTCGAACCGCATCACGCGGCCGATCGCGAGGTGGAGATCGGCGCCGAGCTTCCAGGTCGGCCTGGTGTCGTCGCGCGCCTGGTTCATCGGCGCGAAGCCGATGCCGACCTGCAGCTCGGGGACGCCGGATCGGGTGACGCTGTGGAACACCGTGTTGCCGGTCAGCGGCGTCGTCGGGCTGCGGGCATCGAACCCGGTCGCGGGCAGGATGCCGTCGAGGAAGGTCGAGGCGGTGGTGCGGTCGACGCCGCCGGCGAGATCGAGCTGGCTGGACTGGGCGAGCACGATCGGTGCGGCGAACGAGACCCACAGATCTCGGTAGACGCCGAGCTCGACGCGCGGGGTGACCCGGTGGCGCGACTGGTGGAACTCCAGCTCGCGGCGGGTCGGCAGCGGCGCGAGCGGATCGACGTCGGCGCCGACCTGCTCGCGCGCGATCGCCGCGCTGTCGGCGTCGTACTCGTACTCGGCCTCGAACCGGACGGCGGCGCCGGTTCCGGCGGGGGAGCCGGCGGGGGAGCCGGCGGGGGAGCCGGCGGGGGAGCCGGCGGGGGAGGTCGAGGTCACGTCGCCGGCGGGGTTGCCGTGCGCGGTGGTCGCCAGGACGACGAGCGCGAGCACGACGGCGGGCGTCCGCAACACCGGGCCGGAAGGTATCACGACTGCGCCGGCGGGCAGGCCGGCGGGGCCCGACGCCGCGTCACGGTGTGCGAGGCATCGCAGTCACCGGCAGGACGGACGCTCAGCCTTCCTTGTCGCGCAGGCCGAACTCCTTCATCTTCATCTGGAGGCTCTTGCGGCTGATCTTGAGCAGCCGCGCCGCCTGGGTCACGTTGCCGCCGGTCTCGTCGAGCGCCTTGACGATCAGCTCGCGCTCGACCCGCGAGGTCTCGGCGCGCACGATGTCCTTGAGCGAGCCCGACGGCGAGCCGACGTGATCGCCGCTGACCGGGTCGTCCTCATCGAGGTCGGGCAACGGGAGCGGTCCGCTCGTCGTCGACGAGGTCGGCGCCACCGGGGCGTGGGCGTGCGGCGGTTCGCCGGCGCCGGCGAGCTGGAGGTCGGTGCGCTCGATCCGGTCGCCCTTGGTGAACAGGATCGTCCGCTCGAGGACGTTCTCGAGCTCGCGGATGTTGCCGGGCCAGCTGTGGGCCTCGAGCACGGCGAGCGCGTCGTCGGCGATCCCGGAGATCGTCTTGCGGAGCCGCTCGTTGAACCTCTTGATGATGTGCGAGACCAGCAGCGGGATGTCGCCGGCGCGCTTGCGCAGCGGCGGGATCTGCAGCGGCACGACGTTGAGCCGGTAGAACAGGTCCTCGCGGAAGTTGCCGCGCGCGATCTCCTGCTCGAGGTCGCGGTTGGTCGCGGTGACCAGGCGGACGTCGACCTTGATCGTCTTGAGCCCGCCGACCCGCTCGAACTCGCTCTCCTGGATCGCGCGCAACAGCTTGACCTGCATCTCGACCGGGATCTCGCCGATCTCGTCGAGGAACAGCGTGCCGCTGTCGGCGAGCTCGAACCGCCCCGGCTTGCTCGACGTCGCGCCGGTGAACGCGCCCTTCTCGTAGCCGAACAGCTCGGACTCCATCAGGGTCTTGGGGATCGCCGCGCAGTTGATCTTGATGAACGGCCCGGTGCGGCGCCGCGAGTTCTCGTGCAGCGCCTTGGCGACCAGCTCCTTGCCGGTGCCGCTCTCGCCGGTGATCAGCACGGTCGTCGGCGTGTCGGCGACCTTCTCGATCACCGCGAAGATGTTCTGGATCTCGGAGCTGTGGCCGACCAG
>JBGQCL010000123.1:0-25688 GCA_041495365.1 Kofleriaceae bacterium
CATCCCCCAGAGGGGGGTCATGGGAAGGCCCCCTCTCTATAGATCGACCAGCTCGAAGCCGGTCGGTGCCTCGCCGAGGAACCGGGGCGCGAGCTCGTCGAGTCGCGACGTGTCGGTCGCGAAGCAGTCGAGCCTGCCCGGCTCGGACCGGCGATTGTCGCCGCCGGGCATGCTGCCCAGGCCGCGCAGCGCGTCGCGGGCAGCCTCGGCCATCGCCGTCGCCGAGTCGACGACGGTGATGTCGTGCTGCGCGAGCTCGCGGGCGACGTGGCCCAGCACGTCGCGCAGCAGCGGGTAGTGCGTGCAGCCCAGCACCAGCGTGTCGATCTGCGGCGCCGCGGCGAACAGCGGGCCGAGGTAGCGCCGGGCGACCAGCCGCGCGATGTCGTCGTCGGTCCAGCCCTCCTCGGCGAGCGGCACGAGCAGCGGGCAGGCCGCGGTGGTGACCACGGCGCCCGGGTCGAGCGCGGCGATCGCCTTGACGTAAGCGCTCGACCGCACCGTCGCCAGCGTGCCGATCACCCCGATGTGGCCGTGGCGGGTCGCCGCCAGCGCGCGCTGCGCCCCGGGCTCGACCGCGCCGATCACCAGCACCGGACTCGCCGCGGCCAGCGCCGGCAGCGCGGTCGCCGACACCGTGTTACATGCGACCAGGATCAGCTTCACGCCGCGGTCGAGCAGGAACCGCTGGCACCCCAGCGAGTAGCGCTCGACGGTCCGCGGGCTCTTGTTGCCGTACGGCAACCTCGCCATGTCGCCGAGGTAGACGATGTCCTCACCTGGGAGCACAGCGCGAAGCGCACGAACCACGGTCAACCCGCCGACTCCCGAGTCGAACACCCCGATCGGACGGCGCTTATATGTTCTTTCTTGCCCCACTGTAGGCTCCGGATTGCGACGACCTGTCACATCTGGCGGGCCCTATTGCCACGCCATGGACGGTTTCACCCGCAGGAACGCCTTACCGACGGGGGCGCTTCCGGGAAACAACCGGGTGCGGTCGTGTCGCCTCGTACGCCCAGACAAGCTGCAGAAACGTCACAGGTTTATCGTCGAGCTCGGCATAGAACCGGCTGATCCCGGGGAAGCTGCGCTCCGCCAGCGGTAGTTGCCGTTCCGTGATTCGACCTTGCACGCGACGCGGGCAACCAGCACGACCTGTACCAGTTTCGTGGTAGATCGCACGGCCCCATGACTGCCACCGCCGATACGAAGGTCGCCGACCGCCTGCGCCCGCTCGTCGAGGCGGACCCGGTCGTCGTGCTGGAGATCGCCGGGGCCATCTCCGACAGCGGTCGGCTGCCCCCCGACGCCGTCACCGCGCTGTCGGCCGACCACGCAGCCCGGCTCGCCGACGCCGACCGGGCGCGCCTGCGCACCGCCGTCGAGCACGTCCTGATGGGCCGCGACGTCGACGCCGCGCTGCAGTGGCTGCACGACGCCGGCGTGCTCGCGCTGCTGTTCCCGGAGCTCGAGGCGACCGTCGACCTGGTCCAGGAGAGCGGCCGGATGCACAAGGACGTCTGGGCCCACACCAAGCAGGTCGTGCGGCAGACCGTCGGGCGGCCGCTGGTCCGCTGGGCCGCGCTGCTGCATGACATCGGCAAGGTCCCGACCCGCACGTTCACCAGCGAGGGCGTCCATTTCCACGGCCACGCCGAGGTCGGCGCCCGGATGTTCGACCGGATCTACCCGCGGTTCGCGTTCAGCCGCGACGAGCGCCAGACCATCCGGTTCCTCGTCAAGCACCACCTGCGGACCAACCAGTACGGCGACCAGTGGACCGACAGCGCGGTCCGCCGGTTCCACCGCGAGATGTTCGCACACATGACCGACCTGCTCGACCTGTCGCGCGCCGACATCACGTCGAAGCGGCCGGGGCGCCGCAAGCAGCTGCTCGAGCAGATCAGCGCGCTGGCCGACCGGGTCGAGCGGCTCGCCGAGACCGACGCCCGGCTGCCGCCGCTGCCCGGCGGGGTCGGCAACGCGATCATGGCCGCGTTCGAGATCCCGCCGTCGCGGCTGATCGGCGATCTCAAGCGCGCCCTCGAGCAGGCGATCGAGCGCGGCGAGCTCGAGCCGCGCCGCGAGGACGCGTACTACGTCGCGTACCTCGCGCGCCACGCCCTGGTCCCCGGGGTGTCAGCGGAGCGGACCGCGGCGCTGATCGCCGCCGGCGGCGCGCTCGACGAGCCGACCGGCGACGACGACGTCGAGGGCCCGTACCGGGGCCCCGATCCCGACGACCCGTCACCGGGCGTCCTGGCGTGCGGCCACGACCCCGAGAACGACCCGTGCCTGCACCGCGACGCCGATCCGGACGACCCGGAGCTGCATCGGCACTGAATCGACCGAGCCGGGCTACAGGCTGCGCCGCGGCGACACGACGGCGTTGGCGATCAGCAGCCCGGCGACGATCGCCGTCGCGATCACGAACGTCGCGAACACGCTCTCGACCCCGGTCAGCGTGTCGCGATCGAACAGCGACGACAGGCCGCGCAACCCGAGGCTGCCCGGGACCAGCAGCAGCACCGCCGGCACCGACACGACCTGGGCCGGCCGCTTGAGCAGCCGGGCGTACGCGTTGGCGAGCACGCCGAGCGCGAACGCGCCGACCAGCACGCCGAGCTGGCCCGACATGCCGCCGCGGGTCGGGCCGCCGAGCCACGCGGTGCCGGCGCGGCTGCCGAGGTAGCCGGCCGCGCACGCGGTGACGATCCAGCCGAACGCCCGCGGCTGGGCCTGGACGATGACCGCGACGCCGATGGCCAGGATGCCCAGCGCGATCCACTGCGACCATCCAGGCAGCGGCGCCGCGATCACGGGCCCGACCGTGACCAGCGCGCTCGCTGCCCGGTCGCCGACCGCGACCCCGACCACCAGCTCGAGCAGCACGATGACCGCGGACGCCAGCCGCGCCGTCCCGGCGATCAGGTTGCGGGTCGCCAGCTCGGTCATCGCCACGGTCAGCGACATCCCGGGCAGCAGCACCAGCAGCGCCGCGATCGTGACGACCGACGGGGTGACGGCGCGCCACAGCGACGCCGCGATCACGGCGCAGAACGATGCGGCCGCGGCCGCGACCAGCTCGAACACCCGCGCCTGATCGGTCGAGCGCTGCGCGACCTGGGCCAGCACGCCGACCACGAGGCCGGTCCCCGCGGCGACCGCGACGTCCTCGAGCGAGCCGCCGAAGATCACCGCGAGCGCCGCGATCGACAGCGCATGCGCGGCCGCCGACAGCACCCGGCCGAACTGGTGCGGAGCGGCCAGGATCTCGGCGATCGCCGCGATGCCCTCGGCGGGCGGGATCCGCAGCGACGCCACCGCGTCGGCGAGCGCGTCGACCCGCGCCAGCTTGGCCATGTCGAGCTCGCCGCCGTCGACCCGCATCATCCGCGTCCGCAGCTCGCCTGGCTCGCCGAAGCTCATCAGGATGGTCGTCGGCGTGGTGAACACCTCGGCCGACAGGCCGAGGCGCCGGCAGCACTCCAGCAGCGCCTCCTCCAGCCGGTGCGCCGGCGTGCCGTAGCGGTGCAGGGCCCGAGCCAGGCTGAGCACGAAGGTGATCGCGTCGCCCTGCGCGTCGCCCTGCTGGGCCGGCTGGGCCGACTGGGCCGGCTGGGCCGGCTGGGCCGACTGGATCGACTGGGCCGGCTGGGCCGGCTGGGCCGGCTGGATCGACGTCACCGCCACGGGCCCACGATACCGGGCGAAGCCGCGGCGCGCCGGCACCGGGACCTGCACAGTTACCCACGGGCCCGGACTCCGAAAAACACGAACGCCCGGGCGGCAACCCAGGCGCTCGTTCCGA
The DNA here is from genome assembly GCA_041495365.1 of Kofleriaceae bacterium. Lineage (GTDB taxonomy): Bacteria > Myxococcota_A > Polyangia > Haliangiales > Haliangiaceae > JABFXX01. The sequence continues at coordinate 3,815 of JBGQCL010000123.1, forward strand.
ATAGACCAACTAACTAAGCGGAGGCCCGGGTCGTAAGAAATAGTCCGGGCCACGGACCGGTGGTGCGGCAACACCCTCGGTGCCGACTTGCAAAGCAAACCGTGGGCCAGTCTCACGCTAGGCGGCGCAATCCCTTGTATTGATGGGATTCCCGTGCTACCGACTCCCCGCGACCCACACAACCGCAAGCCAAGGTCGCGACATCGATGTCGCGATGGTCCGGAGCGGGCGCAACGAATTGCAGAGCCTCATGCAGAACATGCTCGTGGTCAACGCCGAGGGCCCCGAGATCCGCGTTGCGGTGATCGAGGATGGGCGCCTCGCCGAGTTCTTTGTCGAACGCAAGCAGGACCGAGGGATCGTCGGAAACATCTACCGGGGGAAGGTGACGCGGGTGTTGCCGGGGATGCAGGCGGCGTTCGTCGACCTCGGATCCAAGGTGGAACGCGCGGCGTTCCTCTACGTCGCCGACGTGCTCGGCTCAGGAGAGGAGAAGAAGCTGTTCGAGGACTCCGAGACCGAGGACGCCGGTGATGACGCCCCCGAGGGCGCCGCGTCGCGGATCGCGCGGTCGCGCAAGCAGCTCGCCAACCGCAAGATCGAGGAGCTGCTCAAGCCCGGTCAGAGCGTGCTGGTCCAGGTCGTCAAGGATCCGATCGGCGCCAAGGGCGCGCGGGTCACGGGCTACCTGTCGCTCCCCGGCCGCTACTCGGTGTTCATGCCGCACGTCGCCCAGGTCGGCGTGTCGCGCCGGATCGGCTCGGACAAGGAGCGCCGCCGGCTGCGCGACCTGGTCAACGAGGTCCGCCCCAGGGGCTCGGGCTTCATCGTGCGCACGGCGGCCGAGGACGCCAGCGACCAGGAGCTGCGCGACGACGTCGACTTCCTCGCCCGGCTGTGGAACGAGATCGACCGCCGCCAGGACCAGATGTCGGGCGCCGGCCTGATCTACGCCGACCTCGACCTCGCGCTGCGCGTGGTCCGCGACCTGCTCCGCGAGGACAGCAGCGAGGTCGTGATCGACGATCCCGAGCAGCACGAGCGGGTCAAGAAGTTCACCCTGGCGTTCCTGCCGCGGCTCGCCGAGCGGATCAAGAAGTACGAGGGCCGCCGGCCGATCTTCGACCAGTTCCACATCGAGCCCGAGCTCCGGCTCGCGGTCGCCCGCCGGGTCCCGCTCAGGAGCGGCGGATCGCTGGTGATCGACCAGGGCGAGGCGCTGACCGCGATCGACGTCAACACCGGCAGCTTCACCAACACCGGCTCGGGCAACCTCGAGGACACGGTCACCGCCAACAACCTCGAGGCCTGCGACGAGGTCGCCCGCCAGCTCCGGCTGCGCAACATCGGCGGCATCATCGTGATCGACTTCGTCGACATGGACAAGGAAGGCAACCGCCGCAAGGTCTGGGACGCGTTCCAGAAGGCGCTCGCCCGCGACCGCTCGCGCACCAACGTCACCAAGATCAGCGAGCTCGGCCTGGTCGAGATGACGCGCAAGCGGACCCGCGAGTCGCTGGTCCAGCTGCTCACCGAGCCGTGCCCGACCTGCGAGGGCGCGGGCGTCGTCAAGTCGGTGACCACCGTGGCCTACGAGATCCTGCGCGAGGTCCGGCGCTCCGGGACCCTGGTCGACAGCGACAAGATCGAGATCGAGTGCGCCCCGCGGGTCGCCGAGCTGCTGTCCAGGGAGGAGCGCGACTACCTCGACCACCTGGAGAAGCGGTTCCAGAAGCTGATCACCGTCGTCGGCCAGAAGGGCTGGAAGCCGGACCAGTTCCGGGTCGCCGGCAAGATGTCGACCGACCTCGCGGCCGAGGCCACCGCCGACGCGCCCAAGAACGCCCCCAAGAACGGCCAGCCCCGCTCCGCCGCCGCCGCGGGGGCCGGTCGCAGCGGCCGCCGCCGCCGCGGGGGCCGGGGCCGCGGCAATCGCGCCAACGCCTGACCGCGATCAGTTGTCGGTCGACGTCTGCGGGTTCTGCGGCGAGCCGGTCAGCCCCGTGCACGCCTGCAGCGCCATGGACTGGCAGCTCTGCGGCGACTGGAACCACCCGCAATTGTTCTGGCGGTCGTTCATGCACGTGTTGAAGTCGTTGCGGCGCTCTGGCGTCCCCCGCGAGGAGTAGTTGGCCGAGCCGGAGCCGCCGGGCAGCGTGAGCGAGCCGCCCAGGTCGGTGTCGTTGCCACCGGTCACGGTGACGAGGGCCTGCAGGTCGATGGTCGTCGGATGCGTCATGGCTTGATTGCTCCTTGTGGTGTCGTCCGCTCATCCACCAAACGGGCCAGCGCGCGCCGCGCGCCATGTGCGCGTCGTGCAAGAACTCGCCGTCGGCGCGGCGGCGCCGGACGTCTACGGCGGATGGCAGGGTGATACCCCGCGCACTCTGTCGAGCGCCGTCGACGAGCGCCGTGCCGCGCGCCGCAGATCCGGCCCTGCGCGGCGCACCGACCGCGGTGCGCCGTCTGCGTAGCGGCGTGCACGACCCGCGCAGCCCATCCGCGCAGCCTATCCGCGCAGCTCGAGCGTGCAACTCGCGCCCTGGCCCGGGGTCTCCTCGATCGCGACCTCCAGGACGAGCGCGTGCGGCAGCCCGAGCGCGAGGACCTTGTCGCGCAGCAGCGCGGCGGCGTGCGCAGCGAGCGCCTCGACCGAGATGTTGTCGATCGGCAAGAGCAGCGCATCGCCGCGCGGCATCACGTAGCGCGCGCCGCACAGCCGGAACTCCAGCTCGTCGCCGTCGCGCACGATCTCGAACCACGGGCTACCGGCGGCGAGCAGCACGCGCTCCTTCCACGCTGCGCACAGCTCGGCGATCGCGGCCTTGATCGGCGCGAACGGGATCATCGCCGCGACATCGATGCGCTCGACCTCGATCGCGACCGTGACGGTGTAGTTATGGCCGTGCAGCCGCTCCTTGGTGCCGTCGGCGAACACCGTCATGTGCGCGCACGAGAACTTGTGCTCGGCGCGCGCGATCCGGATCCGGTGGGTCACGGTCAGAGTGCTATCACAACGCGCTGCGCGAAGCGCAGGTCGCGGTCGGGGCGCCGGCACGGCCCGCGGTGCGATCGCGCGAAGTCAACGCAAGACCGCCAACCCGACGCGAGACCGTCGGGGCAACCTCGACCGCGTGCCGGGCGCCGGCACGGCCCGCGGTGCGATCGCGCGAAGTCAACGCAAGACCGCCAACTCGACGCGAGACCGCCGGGGCAACCTCGACCGCATGTCGGGCGCCGGCACGGCCCGCGGTGCGATCGCGCGAAGTCAACGCGAGGCCGCCGTGGGCGACCGCGAGCAGGATGGGGTCGGGCGCCGCGACCGTGATTTGGATAGGCCGCGTCTTGTCCCGCACATACCTCGCGGGGTCCGCGCAGGACGGGTGGTGATTCGGCGGGCGCGGTCCCGACGCCCATCCGCGCAGCAGCCCACGGCGAGCCGAGCGTGTCCGCGCTCTCCCGGCGCTCCGCCCTACCCGCTCTACCGGCGCAGGGCGAGCCGGGCGATGCCGAGGCAGGCCAGCGCGTTGCCGATCAGCCACAGCGTGCCGTGGGCGATGAACGACGGCACGTGGACCGCGGCGAGCGGCACCGCGGCGAAGAACGCCAGGTGAGCCGCGACGCCGATCGCCACGCCGGCCAGCGGCGCGCGCAGCCGGGGCGCGCCGTAGCCGACGACCAGCAGCGCGAGCGGGACGAGCGCGCTGAAGAACACCGCGTTGCCGTGACCGGCCGGGCCGAGGATCGAGAGGTCCCACGACGGCAGGCCGTGGGTCAGCGCGTGGAGCACCGGCAGGCTCGACGCCGCCGGCGCCAGGTAGGGCAGGAAGAACAGGCCGGACGCGCCGACCATCACGCCCGCGAGGTAGCCCGCGCCGAGCTTGACGCCGAGGCCGCCGCGCCGGCGGACCGAGGCGGCGATCGCACCGGCCATCAGCGCGCCGAGCGCGAGCTGGAGGCCGCCGGTCGAGCTCCGCGCCTTGAGCACCGCGGCCGGGGCATCGACGATGCCGGCCCCGTACTTCTCGACGCTGTAGCCCTGCGCCGGCTTGCGCGCGCTGGCCTTGAGGACCTGCTCGACCTGATCGGGGTCGGTCACGCCCTCGCCGACGATCAGCGCGGCGACGCCGGCGACGTGGGGCGACGCCATCGACGTGCCCATGTAGCCGAAGTAGTCGTCCTTGGTCGGATCGCCGAGCACGATGGTGTTCTGCAGCACGCCGTCGGGCATGCCGTCGCCGTTCTGATCGACCCGGGTGTTGCCGCCCGGCGCGGCGATGTCGATGTCCTTGCCGTAGTTCGAGTAGAACGTGACCGCCTCGTCGAACTGGGTCGCGCTGACCGCGACCGCGCCCGGGTAGGCGGCCGGATAACCGACCCGGCCGCGGCTCTCGTTGCCGGCGGCGCACACCACGGTGACGCCCTTGCCGTGCGCGTAGGCGACCGCCTTCTTGAGCACCGCCGACGGGAACGCGCCGCCCAGGCTCATGTTGATCACCTTGGCGCCGTGGTCGGCGGCGAACCGGATCGCGTCGGCGATCCCGGCGACCGAGCCCGAGCCCGAGGCCGACAGCACCTTGAGCGGCATGATCTGGACGTTGCGGGCGATGCCGGCGACGCCGATGCCGTTGTGGGTGACCTGCGCGATCGTGCCGGTGACGTGCGAGCCGTGGCCGTGGTCGTCGTTGGCGTGGGCGTTGTTGGCGACGAAGTTGTACGGATCGACGAAGCGGATGCCCTTGAGGTCGGGCAGGACGTGGAAGTTCTTGTAGTCCTCGTAGGCGACGCCGGTGTCGAGCACGGCGACGATCACGCCGTTGCCGTCGGCGAGCGGCCACGCCTTGGGCATGCCGATCTGGTCGAGGTGCCACTGGTGCTTGTACAGCGGGTCGTTGGGGAAGCCCTCATCCCCCGGACCTGGCCCCGGACCTGGCCCCGGACCTGGCCCCGGCTTGACGTCCGGCACGACCGAGGGCGGCAGGAAGTCGAAGGGCGACAGCTGCATCTGGAAGTCGGGCTCGGCGATCTCGACCTCGGGCCGGGCCTGGAGCTGGCGCAGGATCGCCTCGCGCCGCTCGGGGGCGACGTGGGCGCGGTACAGCTTGGTCGCCGCCGCGGTGTCATCGACCAGGGCGAGCTGGATCCCGGCGTCGCGCTCGATCGCCGCGATCGTCGCCGGCGTCGCGTCGTCGCGCAGATCGACCAGGATCTCGTCGGGCTCGATCGGTGCGGTGTTCGCCTCGGCCGCCTCGTCGACCCGGCTGACCGCGTGGTGGCCCTCCGGCCGGAAGTACCACCAGAGCACGACGACCGCGAGGAGCACCAGGATCCACAGGAACCGGCTGGGCCCAGCGCGCTTGGCTTGTTGCTCGTCCATGTACCCAGTATAGGCCTGGCTGCCTGGCTCCGCCCGTACGACCGCGTCGCCGGCCCCCCGAGAATCCCGGGTGTCCTACCTGGCCGTCAGATGAGGATGCGCTCGTCGGCCGGGGCGTCCTCGCCCATCACCAGCTGGTTGTCGATCTCGCGGTCCTCCGCCAATGCTTCGAGATAGCTCTTGATTTCGGGCACCGCCGCGACGATCCGCGCGACGTACTCGCGGGCGAGGAACAGCACGGTCGCCTGGCGCACGCAGACCACCGTCGCGGTCGTGGCGGCGTTGCGCAGGACCGCCATCTCCCCGAACACGTCACCCGTGCGCAGGCCGCCCAGTGGCACCGATTTCCCGTCGGCCCCGCGCCGCGACACGTCGAGCTCGCCGGACAGCACCACGAACAGGCCGCGGCCCTGCTCGCCCTCGCGGATCACCACGGTGCCGGGCGCGACGTCGTGGCTGGTGAACCGGCGCAGCAGGTCGCGCTGCTGCAGCCGGGGAAACGGCCGGAACAGCGGGCTGGTCGCCATCAGGTTGCCGAGCAGGCGCTCGCGGGTGAAGCCGTGCAGCGCCTCGGCGACCGGCCCGAGCTCGTCCGCGAGCTGGGCCAGCGACTGGCGGCCGACCTCGAGCAGGTCGACCTCGGTCAGGCACGCCACGCTCGCCGAGCGCGGCTGCGCCGACAGCAGGGCCATCTCGCCGAACACCGCGCTCTCTCCGAGCTCGGCGAGATCGGTCTGGCGGCCGAGCCCGTCGGTCGCGTACACCCGCAGCCGGCCGCTCGCCACGAAGTAGAACGCCTCGCCGGGCTCGCCCTCGCGGAGCACCAGCGCCCCGGCCGGCAGCCGGCGCAGCACCAGCGTGCCGAGCACGCGGCGAAACGCGGCCTCCGACAGCGCGGACAGCAGCGGGATCGGGTGCAGCGCCGCCGGGAGCTCGGCGCTCGCCGCCGCGTGCTCGGCGCGCTCGAGCGCCGTCGCGGCCGCGTCCGGCGGCGCCGGCTGGCGGACATCGGGGACGGCGACCGCGAGCGCGTCGGGCGGCAGCGGGATCCGCGCCGCGCCCTTGCCCAGCAGATCGGACTCGCTGCCGTAGCTCACGACCAGCGCGGCGGTCAGATCGCTCGCGTCGGCGCCGTGCGCCTCGAGCACGCGCGCGCAGACCAGCGCGCTCAAGGGGTGCCCGGACCGCAGGCAATACCAGCCAGCTGCGCGGTACACCCGCGCAGCCCCCGGATCGCCCAGCGCGAGCGCGCAGTCGGCGACCCGGATCCGCGCATCGACATCGAGCGGCGCGGCTGCGACGACCGCGTCATACAGCCGCAGCGCGGCGAGGTACTGGCCCTGGGCGAACAGCGTCGCCGCGCTGCGCTTGACATCGCCGAGCGGGACCATGACCGTACCGTACACGAGGCCGGTTTGCAGCGCGCGAGGCCGCAGACCTGAGGGTATACTCGGGCGTCGCAGGGGGACTCGTGAAGAAATGCGCTAGCTGCACCAAGGACCTCCCGGACGCCGCGCTGCACTGCGTGTTCTGCGGCGCCAAGCAGCCCCCGGCGCCCGCCGTGCAGTCAGGCCTCGGCAGGACCGCGTTCGGCTACTCGGCCAACGAGGTCGTCGAGCAGATGCGCAGAGCTGGGGGCGGGCCCGCCGCGCCGCGCACCGCGCCGGCCCCGATGCCGCCGCCGGGCCCGCCGGCGCAGGGCATCGGCAATCTGCCGACGATGGCGCAGATGCCGCCGCCGCGCGCCGCTCCACCTCCGGCCCCGCCGGCGTTCGCACCGACCGCCGTGCCACCACCGACCGCCCCGCCGATGCGAGGCCCGCCGGCGCAGCCGTACGGGGCGGGGCCGCAGGGCGGCTTCGTCCCGTCGAGCGCCGCCAACGCCAAGACGATGTTCGTCCAGGCCGGCGGCCCGCCCGCGCAGCCGCAGCCGATGCCGCCCCAGGCATCGGGCTACCCACCCCAGGCATCGGGCTACCCACCGCCCCAGGCGATGGCGGCGACGCTGGTCCCGCCGCCCTCGCAGCCGTCCCAGCTGCCGTCGTTCCGGCAGCCCTACCAGCCGTCGATCCAGCCATCGATCCAGCCTCCGATCCAGCCATCGATCCAGCCTCCGATCCAGCCATCGATCCAGCCATCGATCCAGCCTCAGGCGATGACGATGCCGGCCCCGATCCCCGCGCGGCCGGTGCCGATCATGGCGATCCCGGCGGCCCAGCCGCCGCCGTACCTCGCGTCGCAGACCGCGTCGCGGCTGATCCGTCCGATCGAGCCGTGGCGCGACGGCCTGCGCGCGTGGATGTTCCTGGGCGGCCTCGCGCTGCTCGCCGCGTTCGCCGTGCCGCTGCAGACCTCGCCCGCGCTGCACTTCCACTGGAACGCGATCCTCGACGGGCAGGGCATCGCGCGGCTGCCGCCGCTGTTGCTCGGCGCGATCGGGCTGCTCGGCATCCTGCTCGCCGTGATGCCGATGCCGGTCGCGCCGCGCGGGCTGCTCGCCGCGCTGCTCGGCCTGGCCGGGATCGCGGTCCCGATCGCGCTGGTCGGCGTGCCCCCGTGGCAGGCCCTGGCGCCCCTGGTCGGCGTCGTGCTCCTCGTGCCGAGCCTGCTGGTGCGCAACGAGTACCGCGACGCCCTCGTCGCGCGCCTGTTCGTGACGCTCGGCGTGATCGGCATCCTGCTGCCGTTCCTCGTGCCGCAGAACGACGCGATCCCGCTGGTCAGCGTGTTCAAGCGGCTGATCGATCTGCCCGGCTCGCAGAAGATCGAGCCCGCGCTGAACCTCTGCCTGATCACGACCGTCGTGATGTCGCTGCTCGCCTGGCTGCCGGCGCCGGTGACCGGCGGCGCCAAGGTGTGGGCGTGGCTGTTGATCCTGTGGGCGCTGTTCGTCCACGCGATCCACGTCGTGCTCGCCGGCGACATCGGGGCGGCGATCAGCGGCGCGCCCAACCAGACGATCCTCGCGTGGGTCGCCGGGGGCGCCGCCGGCCCGGTCTACCTGGTCGGCTCGGCGTACCTGGTGCTCATCGGCTACGGCCTGGCCTCGGTGATCGGCAAGCAGCTCGAATGAACCCGCGATCGCGGGCCGCGATCGCGCGGGCGATCGCAGTCGCGTTCGCGATCGCATTCCGGGTCGCCACCGGCCGCGGCGGGTGGCAAGCAGGACGCATGAGGTCGCCATGCACCGCCGCGAGCTCGTGATCGGCCACACCGTGATCGGCCGCCCGATCGACGCGATCCACTTCACGCCGCCGTCGTACGCGCGGCCGCGGCCGCCAGCCTTGCTGTTCGGCGCGATCCACGGCGACGAGGCCGTCACCCAGCTCATGCTGGAGCGGCTCGCCGACGAGCTGATCGAGCGGCCGCCCGGGCGGGATACCTGGATCGTCCCGTGCCTCAACGTCGACGGCGTGCTCGCCGGGACCCGCAACAACGCCAACGACGTCGATCTCAACCGCAACTTCGCCGCGGCGAACTGGGGCACCACCCGGCGCCCCGGCTACCACCCCGGCCGCGCGCCCGAGGACCAGCCCGAGACCCGGGCGCTCGTCGAGCTGATCGACCGGATCGCGCCGGAGCGCGTGGTCGCCCTGCACTCCACCTTCCGGATGGTGAACTGGGACGGCCGCGGCGAGCAGCTGGCGACCGAGATGTCGGTCCGCTGCGGCTACCCGGCCGCCGCCGACATGGGCTATCCCACGCCGGGTTCGTTCGGCGCCAAGTACGGCATCGAGCGCAACCTGGAGGTCGTGACCCTGGAGGTCCCGTACCTCGATATCGACGAGCAGGCCTGGCTCGACTGCCGCGTAGCGCTGCGGTGGTGCGTCGATCTACCCGAGTGAGCGACCCGCCGACTGATACGAAGTGTTTCGCCGGCCGCCGCCACAGCGAGAGGGCTTGCCAACGACCGTGACGACTTGTCACACTGGATGGGCGTGCAAGCTCCCTGGTGGTCTGGACTCGATCTTCGCGTGCTACGGCACGTGCGGGGCGTCCTGCGCCGCCGCGAGCTGGAGCTCACCCTGGTCGCCCACCGACCGGAGGAGCCGGCCGCGTTCGCCGCGATCTCGGCCGATGACCCCGGCGGCGCGGGCCTGGCGGTGATCGCGCCGCAGCTGTCGCCGCCCGAGCTCGGGCTGGTCGAGCTGATGCTGCGCGAGGCCGCGCTCGACGTCGCCACCGCGCTGCGCGACCGCAGGCCCGCGCCCGAGCCGGCCGCGCCCGAGCCCCGCACCGGGTACCAGGGCATCATCGGCGCGTCGCCGACGATGCAGGAGCTCTACCGCCTGCTCGACCGGATCGCCCCGTCGGACGCGACCGTGCTGGTCCAGGGCGAGACCGGCACCGGCAAGGAGCTGGTCGCGCGCGCGATCCACGTCGGCTCCGAGCGCTCGACCAAGCCGTTCGTGGTCACCAACTGCTCGGCGTTCAACGACAACCTGCTCGACTCCGAGCTGTTCGGCCACAAGCGCGGCGCGTTCACCGGCGCGGTCGTCGACAAGCCGGGGCTGTTCGAGGTCGCCGACACCGGCACGTTCTTTCTCGACGAGATCGGCGACATGTCGCCGTCGCTCCAGGTCAAGGTGCTGCGCGTGCTGCAGGAGGGCACGTTCAACCGGGTCGGCGACACCGAGACCCGCAAGGTCGACGTCCGGACCATCGCGGCGACCGACCGCGATCTCACCGGCATGGTCGCGGCCGGTCGGTTCCGCGAGGACCTCTACTACCGGATCCACGTGCTCAGCGTCGCGCTGCCCGCGCTGCGCGACCGCCGCGACGACGTGCCGCTGCTGATCGACCACTTCCTGGCGCGCCACCGCCGGCAGCGCCCCAAGCGGCTGACCGCCGAGTGCGCCGCCCGCATGCACGCCTACCCGTGGCCCGGCAACGTCCGCGAGCTCGAGAACGAGATCGAGCGGCTGGTCGTGCTGTCCGGCGACTCGCCGGCGATCGGTCCCGAGCTGCTGTCGCCCCGGATCCGCCAGTGGGAGCCATCGGACGGGCCCGAGCGTACGGTGGATCCCGGCTCGCTGCCCGCCGCGGTCGAGGCCCTCGAGCGCCGCATGATCGGCGCGGCGATGCGCCGGCACGGCGGCAACAAGACCCGCGCCGCCGAGGAGCTCAAGGTCTCGCGCCGCAACCTGATCCGCCTGGTCCAGAAGTACGAGCTCGAGTAGCGCCGGACGGCGTCGGGAGCGGCGCCGGGGCCGATCCGGCCTGTGCTAGATTCCCGCACGCTCGACTCAGCCACCGATGCCCCCCCCCTTCGCCCGAGGAGCTCGCGATGATCAAGGTGACGGTCCTCTACCCGAACACACCCGATGCGAAGTTCGACATGAAGTACTACGTCACGCACCACATGCCGATGGTGCGCGACAAGTGCGGACCTGCGTGCCGCGGCATCGCCGCCGAGGGCGGGGTGGCCGGCGGGGATCCGGGCTCCAAGGCGCCCTACATCGCCATCGGCCACCTGACGTTCGACTCCGTCGAGGCGTTCCAGAAGTCATTCGGCCCGCACGCCGCCGAGATCATGGCCGACATCCCCAACTACACCAACACGCGGCCGACGATCCAGATCAGCGAGATCAGCCTCTAGGCGCCGGTCAGATCCGGGCGAGCGCCGCGGCGAGCGTCGGGTAGGTCCAGGCGAAGCCGAGCGCGCGCATCCGGGCCGGGACCGCCCGCCGGCCGTGCAGGGCGTAGTCGGCGAGCTCGCCGAGCGCCGCGCGCAGCGCGAACCCGGGCACCGGCAGCCAGCTCGGCCGGCCCAGCGCGGCGCCGAGGGCGCGGGCGAAGTCGGCGTTGCGGACCGAGTCGGTGACCAGGTTGATCGGCCCGGTGTAGCGGTCATCCGCGACCGCCGCGGCGTAGGCGCGCACCGCATCGTCGAGGTGGATCCACGACACCCACTGGCGGCCGCTGCCGATCGGCCCGCCGACGAACATCCGGAACGGGGTGGTCAGCTTCGCGAGCGCACCACCGGGGCCGAGCACCATGCCGGTCCGCATGCAGGCGACGCGGACGCCGAGGGGCTCCGCGGCGCGGGCCTCGGTCTCCCAGTCGCGGCACAGCCGGGCGAGGAACGACTCGCCCGGCGGATCGCGCTCGGTGACCTCATCGTCGTCGAACTCGGTGTCCCGCGCCTCGGGGGCGAACGGATAGTAGTCGATGCCCGACGACGAGATCAGCGCGCGCGGCCGCGCCGCCGCCGGCAGCGCGGCGATCGCCTCGACCAGCGTGCGCGTGGTCTCGACCCGGCTGTCGCGCAGCTGCTGCTTGGTGCGTGCGTCCCAGCGCCGGCCGGCGACCGGCGCGCCGGCGAGGTGGAGGATCGCCGCGGCGCCGGCGAGCACCGACGTCCACGGCCCGGCGCTCTGCAGGTCGGCGGTGACGCAGGTCGCGTCGCCGAGCACGCGCCGCGCCCGCTCGGCGTCGCGGGTCAGCGCGGTGACCGCATGGCCCGCCGCGCGCAGCGCCGGGACCAGCGCCGCGCCGATGAACCCGGTCGCGCCGGTGACGACGATCGGCGCCGCCATCACACCACCGCCGCGGCGCCGCGGCCCGGCCGGACCGGCGATGCGATCCGCTCGGCCACGAACTGCTTGGCCGCGCGGCAGGCATCGACCAGCGCGCACCCGCGCGCGAGGTGTGCGGCGAGCGCCGACGACAGCGCGCAGCCGGTGCCGTGGACGTGCTCGCCCCCTGCGGTCCGCCGGCCGCGCAGCTCGACGACTCCGCCGGGCTCGCACAGCAGGTCGACCGATTCCTCGCGGCTCTCGCCGCCGGCGAGGTGGCCACCCTTGACCAGCACCGCCGTGCGCAGCCGCGCGGCCAGCGCCTGGCCGACGACCCGCGCCTCGTCGACGCTGGAGATCGAGGTCCCGGTCATGAACGCGAGCTCGCCGGCGTTGGGGGTCAGCACGGTGACGTGGGGCGCGAGCGCGGCGACCGCGTGCCCGAACAGGCTGTCGACGAACCGCACGTCGCCGCGCGACGGATGGATGATCGGATCCCACACCACCGGCGCCGCGGTGAGCGCGAGCGCGCGCCCCACGGCCTGGGCGATCGCGCTCGAGCCGATCATCCCGATCTTCACGGCGCGGACCTCGACGTCGGACAGCAGGAACTCGAGCTGCTCGCGCACGCGATCGGCGTTCATCGCCTCGGTGTCTACCACCGCGGTCGTGTTCTGCACGGTCAGCGCGGTCACCACGCCGACCGGGCGGCAGCCGAGCGCGCTGACCACGCGGACGTCGGCGATCAGCCCGGCGCCGCCCGACGGATCGAGCCCGGCGCAGATCAGGACGTCGGGCGCACCGGACGCGATCGTACGAAACGGGTGGGTCACGAGTCGAACGCCGCGAGACCGGTGATGTCCTGACCGACGACCAGGGTGTGGATGTCGTGGGTGCCCTCGTAGGTGAAGACCGACTCGAGGTTCAGCATGTGCCGGCCGCACTGGTACTCGTCGGTGACACCGTTGGCGCCGAGGATGTCGCGCGCGTCGCGGGCGATGTCGCGCGCGATCGACACGCAGTTGCGCTTGGCCAGCGAGATCTGGCCGCCGGTGATCGTGCCGGACTCCTTGAGCCGGCCGAGCCGCCAGCACATCAGCTGCGCCTTGGTGATCTCGGAGACCATCTCGACGAGCTTGCGCTGGACCAGCTGGTAGCCGGCGATCGGCTTCTTGAACTGCACGCGGTCCTGCGCGTAGCGCAGCGCCTCGTCGTAGCACGCCATCGCGGCGCCCACCGCCCCGTAGCAGATCCCGAACCGCGCCTGCGACAGGCACGACAGCGGCCCGCGCATGCCGCTGACCCCAGGCAGCAGCGCGTCCTCGCCGACCTCGCAGTCCTCGAGCACCAGCTCGCTGGTCACGCTGGCGCGCAGCGACCACTTGCCGTGGATGTTGCTCGCCGAGAACCCCGGCGCGCTGGTCGGCACCAGGAAGCCGTGGATCCGGCCGTCGAGCTTGGCCCACACCAGCGCGACCTGGGCGATCGAGCCGCTGGTGATCCAGCGCTTGGTGCCCGTGATCTTGAAGCCCTTGCCGGTGCGCACCGCGGTGGTCAGCATGCCGGCGGGGTTGGACCCGAAGTCGGGCTCGGTCAGGCCGAAGCAGCCGATCACGCGGCCCGCGGCCATCTCGGGCAGGTAGCGCTGCTTCTGGGCCTCGGAGCCGAACGCCCAGATCGGGTACATCACCAGCGAGCTCTGCACCGAGCAGAACGATCGGATCCCCGAGTCGCCGCGCTCGAGCTCCTGGCAGACCAGGCCGTACGCGGTCGGCGTGATCCCGGCGCAGCCGTAGCCGGTCAGCGAGCTCCCGAGCAGGCCGAGCTTGCCGAGCTCGGCGATCAGCTCGTGGGGGAACGAGCCCTCGGCCCAGTGCTTGCCGATCGTCGGCATCACCCGGGTGGTCACCAGCTCGCGGACGGTGTCGCGCACCAGGCGCTCCTCGTGGCTGAACAGCTCGTCGATCGCGTAGTAGTCCAGTGCGGCGTACGCCATGGCTTGGTCTCCGCGCCCCCGGGGCTCGATGCGAGGGCAGCAACGTGAAGGGATCTGCCGGGGCGGTATACTTCGCCGGTGGTCCGTACGGCAACGCTCCGCTCCGGGATGATCTGGTTCCTCGTCATCCTCGGGCTCATCCTCGGGCTCGGCAACGGGCTCGGGGTCGGGGAGATCGGCGGACCTGGAGGGGCGGTGCGGCTCACCCTCGCACGCCCGGCCATGGGGCGGCCTCCACAGCCGCGGCGCCCGGCACCCGCCGGCCGTGCGGCGCACCCGGCCGCCAGCGCCGCCCCGGCACACCCGGCACGAGCCGAGGCCGCGGGCGCCGCGGACGCCGCGGCCGTGCGCCAGCTCGGCGACGCGTTTCGCGCCTACGACGCCGGCGATCTGGCGACCGCGCGCGCCGGGCTGGCCCGCATCGACGACCGCGGGCTGGCGATCCGCGACTATGCACTGTGGCTGCGCGGCATGGTCGCGCTGCATGGCGGCGACCCCGCGCGCGCCGAGTCCGCGTTTCGCGAGCTCGCGAAGATCGCCCCCGGCACCGGCTCGCCGTTCGCGCGCCAGGTCGCCTGGCGGCTCGCCGACTGCGCGTGGGAGCGCGGCGACCGCAAGGCCGCGGCGCGGGCCTACGAGAAGGCGCTCGCCGCCCGGGACGCGCGCGAGACCGGCGACGTCGGCACCGCGATGTACCGGATCGCCGAGACCCGGACCGGACCGGCCGCCGCGGCGTCCTACCGCGCGCTCGCGATCGAGCACCCCGCGCACCCGCTGGCGATCCGCGCCGAGCACCGGCTCGCCGAGCTCGGCGCCCCGCCGCTCACCGCGGCCGAGCGGATCGCGCGAGCGCAGCACCTGGCGGACGCCCACCTGTGGGACGAGGCGGTCGCCGAGCTGGCGCTGGTCGGCAGCTCCGTCCCCGCCGACGTCGTCCGCGACCGCGACTACTGGCTCGGCGAGACGCTGTACAAGATGCGCCGGCGCTACGGCGACGCCGGCGCGCTGCTGCTCGGGGTCGCTGCTCGTCCCGGCCAGCTCGGCGACCGCGCCGCCGAGGCGATGTTCCACGGCGCCCGGGCGCTGTCGCGCGCCGACCGCGACGACGACGCGATCGCGTGGTACGGCAAGGTCGTCGCCGCCTACCCGGCCACCGCCTACGCCCAGGAAGCGCAGTTCCTGTCGGGCTGGCTCGAGTTCAACCGCGGCCGGTTCGCGCAGGCGATCGCGCCGCTCACCGCGTCGCTCCAGCGCTACCCGCGGTCGAAGTTCGTCGACGACTCGCTGTGGTTCCTCGCGATGTCCCACTACTTCCTCGGCCACTGGCCCGACGCGCGCGCCCGGCTCGACCAGCTCGCGCACCGCAGCGGCGCGCTCGAGGGTGGCAAGGGCAGCTACTGGCTCGCGCGGGTCGACGAGCGGCTCGGCGACCCGCCCGCCGCGATCACCGGCTACACCCGCACCGTCACCCGGTTCCCGTTCTCGTGGTACGCGCTGCTGGCGCGCGCCCGGCTCGCCGGCCTCGGCGCCGGGGTGCCCCCGTTCGGCGCCGAGGGCGCGGCCCCGCGCGGCCCCCGGCTCGCGGCCGACGTCGACGAGGCGCTCGCCGACGACCCGCTGATCGCGCGGGTCGACCCGCTGATCGCAGCGGGCCTGGACAGCGAGGCCGGCGACGAGCTGGCGCGCAGCGAGCGCGCGTTCCTCGCCCGCCACGACCGCGGCGCGGCGTTCGCCATGCTGCTCGACCGCTACCGCAAGGCCGGCAACTACTTCCGGCCGTGGATGCTCGCCGTCAGCTACAGCGGCCGCGCGCTCGACGGGCCGCCCGAGGGCGACGCGCGGCGCTGGTGGGAGAACGCCTATCCGCGCGCCTACCGCGACCTGATCGAGCGCTACCAGGCGCTCGGCGACAACCCCGAGGGCTACCTGTACTCGATCATGCGCAAGGAGAGCGGGTTCAACCCCCACGACCTGTCGTACGCCGACGCCCAGGGCCTGCTCCAGATGATCCCGCCGACGACGTTGCGCGTGGCCCGCGAGCTCCACATCCCCTACGACCCCGGCCGGCTCTACGAGCCCGCCTACAACATCCAGACCGGCAGCTGGTACATCGGCCACCTGCTCCAGAAGTTCAAGCGCCAGATCCCGATCGGCGCGGGCTCGTTCAACTGCGGCCCGCGGCCGGTGATGAAGTGGCTCGACCAGAACGGCGACCGCGAGATCGACGAGTTCGTCGAGCTGGTGCCGTACAGCCAGACCCGCGAGTACATGAAGAAGGTGACCGAGAACTTCGCGCGCTACCAGTTCCTCTACGAAGGCAAGATCTACGAGCAGCCGCTGACCCTCGACAAGCACTACCTCGA
The DNA here is from genome assembly GCA_041495365.1 of Kofleriaceae bacterium. GTDB lineage: Bacteria > Myxococcota_A > Polyangia > Haliangiales > Haliangiaceae > JABFXX01. Next base: position 20,069 of record JBGQCL010000123.1, read on the forward strand.
CGATCGCCTCACGTACTGACACGGCGAGTGGCCGGCGCGGGCCGGGGAGTGGCCGGCGAGCCGCGAAGCGGCTATCTATTAGGAATGAAGCTCAAAGGCACGATCCGTCGCAGCGATCTGGAAGGCGGGCACTGGGTGCTCGAGACCGACAGCGGCGACCGCTACCAGCTCACGGGCTCGCTCGCCGGCGCCAAGGACGGCATGGCCGCCGAGGTCGAGGGCAAGGTCGACAAGAACGCGATGGGGATCGGGATGACCGGCCCCCAGCTCGACGTCCAGAAGATCACCGCGCGCTGATCCCGCGCGGCTCGGCGAGCGGCAGCCGGGGCGTGGAAGCGCCGCGATCGGTGTTCCAGCGGGCTTCCCCGAGAACGTGGTCCGGCTGTACGACGCCATCGCACGCGATCCGCCGCACCGCTTCCTCGCCCAGCGGATCCGACGGAACGCCGCCGCGAGGCGCCGGGACCGGCCCGACGTCAGTTCGGCAGCTTGTCGCCCGAACCCGCGGCAGGAGCCGCTGCGCCCGACGGCGCGGGCGGCGCACCGGCCGCGCCGTCCGGCTCGCCCGACGTCCCCGCCGGGGTCGGCGCACCCGGGGACTCCGCCGGCGACGCGGAGCCTGCCGCGCTCCCTGCTCCCCCGGACGGCAGCGGCGGCGGCTCGGGCGGCGCCGCGCTGGCCGCGGACGGCGCCAGGAGCGCCACGTCGAGCCCCTCGGTGAGATCCGGATCGACCGGGCAGATCACCTTGACGCTGTCGGCCTGGACATCCGCGACGGTGCAGGTCACGCGCTGCTCGCCCTTGTGGATCGAGATCTCCACGCTCCCGTTGCCCGCGAACGAGTGCGTACTGCCGAGCTTGAACGTCGCGACCGGGATCGGCTCGCGCTGGAGCTTGCCGATCACCGCGTCCGCCGCGACCGTCACGTTGAGCTTGGCCGCCGGCACGAACGTGCCGCTCTTGGGTGCGCGGACCTGGTACGTGTCGAGGTCGGCGCGCTTGGCATTGAGCGCGCTCTCCTTGTTCGCGATCAGCTTGCGGCGCTCGGTGACCTCGGCCTGCGCCGCGGCCTCCCTGGCCTTGTTGCCCGCGGTGTGCGCGGTGTCGAACTGCCTGGCCGCCGCGTCGAGCAGCGCGTGCTGGCGGGTGAGGTCGTTGGTCATCGCATTGACCTGGGCCTCGAGCGGCTTGTTGCCCTTGAGCTTGGCGATCACCTCGGTCTCCTTGACCGGGGTGTCAGTGGTCGGAATCGACTCGATCACGCCCTGGCGCATGACCTTGACGTCCTCGGGATCCGGTGTCTCCAGTGCGATCTTCGCGGTCGGCGGCGGCGGCGGCGGCGGCGGCGGCACGGGCTTCACGGGCGCGGGCACCGGGGCGGCGCTGGTGTCGACGTCGATCGCCGGCCGCTCGAGCACGTACTTCCACGCGAAGAACACGACGGCGCCGAGGATCGCCAGGATCAGCACGACGAGCAGCAGCGGGCTCATGCCGGAGCGCGGTGTCGGCGGCGGCATCGGCTTGTCGACCTTGACCGTGACCGGCGCCGCCGGCAGCTCGACCGGTGGCTTGACCGAGGCCGCCGGCGCGCGGAGCTGCGTCTTGCCGACCCGGATCGTATCGGCGGTGGGGAGGTCCTGCGCCTTGACCGCGTCGGACGTCCGGGTCGAGGGCAGTGGTTCCGGCGACCGCGCGCTCGACGCCGGCGGGCGGGGCGTGAGCTCGGCGAGCATCGCCGGATCCGGGATCCGCGCGACGGTCGGGGCGTCGAACGCCGAGGCCGGCGCGGTCGGCGGGTCCTGGATCACCTCGAGCGCAACGCCGAGGTCCGGCGGCGGGTCGACCGCGGACATCACCCGGGAGGCGCGCACCGCCTCCTTGACGTCGTCCGGCCGGACCGCGATGTGGTCGCTCAGGTCGACCGAGACGTCGGACGCCTCGGACTGCAGCCCCGGCGGCCGCCCCGCGGCGCCGAGCATCCCGAGCGCTGCGTCATGGGCCCGCAGGGTCGGCCGCGCAGGCCGCGGCGCCCCGGCGGCACCGAGCGCGAGATCGGGCGCGGACGGCAGCGCTGCACCGCGCTCGGTATCGCCGTGATCCGCCCCGGCGGCGCCGAGGTCGAAGCCCGATGGCGTCGGCCGCGCCGCGCGGCCCGCGGGCTCCGCCACCACGCCGGACGCCAGCTCGAGCCCCGAGGCAGCGTCGGCTGCGCCGGCGGACTCGCCAGCCGAGTCGGACGAGCCGGACTCGATGAACCCGAGCTCGCCGAGCGTGGCGATCACGTTGCGCACCTCGTGCAGTGACGGCGTCAGCCCGAGCTCGTCCTGCGCCCACTTCACGATCCCGGCGATGTCGCGCGCGCCGTCCATTCCGCACGCCAGCGAGTACTCGACGTCGTAGAACCGGAACACGTCGTTGCCCTCGGGCGCCATCACATCGATGAAGCGGGCGCCGTGGTGCTCGACGGTCTCGGCGATCAGATCCTGGCGAAACCGCGGCCGGTCGCGGCCCGGATCCGCGGAGCCGGCCCCAGCGGGGAGACCGCCGGGGAGACCGCCGGGGAGACCGCCGGCCGACGCGCCAGGCTGCATCACCCGCCCTTTCGCAGCTCGGTGAGCACGAGCTTGGCCACCGCCTTGAGCGTGTCGAACACACCGATGCCCTTGGGGGCGACCGCCTCGAAGCTCGGCATCCTGGTCGGGTTGAGCGTCTCCTCGAGCTCGCTCATCTGGATCGCGTTGGGCAGGTCGCGCTTGTTGTACTGGACGACGTACGGCAGCTTGTCGAGGTCGTAGCCCTGCTCCTGCAGGTTCGAGCGCAGGTTGTCGAGCGACTCGATGTTGGCTTCCATGCGCTCCAGCTGCGAGTCGCCGACATAGACCACCCCGTCGACCCCCTTGAGGATCAGCTTGCGGCTCGCGTCGTAGAACACCTGGCCCGGCACCGTGTACAGGTGGAACCGGGTCTTGAAGCCCCGGATCTCGCCGAGCGAGAGCGGCAGGAAGTCGAAGAACAGGGTCCGCTCGGTCTCGGTCGCGAGCGAGATCATCTTGCCCTTCGCCTCGGGGTTGGTCTTGTTGTAGATGTACTGCAGGTTGGTCGTCTTCCCGCACAGCCCCGGGCCGTAGTAGACGATCTTGCAGTTGATCTCGCGCGACGAGTAGTTGATGAAGCTCATGGGGTGCCCGGCGCGCTAGTCGTTGAACAGGTTGTCGATGTCGTCATCGGTGATCTCGGAGAACACGGACGGCTGCCCGGCTCCGAGGGCGCTCTTCTTGACCATCACGTCGAGCACCAACGTGAGCTCGGAGCCGGCCTTGCGGACGCGCAGCCGGACCAGCCCGAGCGAGCTGCGCTCGTCGAACAGCACGACGAGGATCACCCTCGCCCCGACGATCGAGATGTGGACGTTGGTCTTCTCGCCCTCGTGGAACTGACCGGCGAACTCGCGCTCGGCCAGCAGCTGCGCGATCCCGCCGGTCGCAGCCACGTTGCCGGCGGTCAGCGAGGACAGCGACGTCACGTCGAGCTGCGCGGTATCACCCGCCTGCGCGATGGCCTGGCCGTTCTTGTCGATCACGAGCACGGCCTTCGCATTCGAGTCTCGATGAAGGATTTCGCAGATCCGGTTGATCTGCTGCAGCTCCTCCTCGTACATGACGAGCTGTTGGATCATCGCGCCTTGGCTCCTGGACCTCGAAAGATGGCCGATACGCCCTCGATACCTCGGGCTCTCCGCCGTCGAGCCACGGTAGCAACCCACCAAAATTCATTCAACGTTTTGGCCCATCTATCATACGCATACGCCGGCCCGTCCGGCAGACGCCCGCCACCGCACCGCCACCCCGGCGGCAACCCATGGCGCCCCGGCGGAACTCGGGGCGTTCGACCGGCAAGCCGCCCCACGCATGCTGCACCGCGCGCCGGTGCCCCTACATGGTCGCCCGACCTGCCAGCGCGCGCGCGATCGTTGCCTGATCCGAGTATTCGAGCTCCCCACCGACGGGAAGTCCGGTCGCGATCCGAGATACCTGGACCCCGAGCGGCTTGAGCGTCCGGGCGATGAACATCGCGGTCGCCTCGCCGTCGACCGAGGGGCTCGTGGCGACGATGACCTCGCGAACGGCCTCGGCACCCGGACCGGGCGGTGTGGCGAGTCGCCGCACCAGCTCGGCCAGCCGGATGTCATCCGGACCGATGCCCTCCAGCGGCGACAGCAGTCCGTGCAGGACGTGGTAGCGACCACGGAAATGTCCACCGCGGTCGATCGCGATCAGGTCCGAAGGGGTGGCGACCACACAGATCGTATCGCCATCGCGCCGCGGATCCGTGCACAGGGCGCACGGGTCGACCTCGGTCATGTTCATGCAGACCGAGCACAGGCGGATCTTCTCGGTGGCGTCCAGCAGCGCCTGTGCGAGATCGCGGATCTGCTGGTGGCTGGAGCGGATCAGGTGAAACGCAAGGCGTGTCGCGGTCTTCTCGCCGATGCCCGGCAGGCGGGCGAGCTCCTGGATCAGCCTCCGGATCGGATCGGCCATCGCCTATTGCACGACGCACGGACGCACGGACCCGCGGTCAGCGTCCGTCCTCCGCCTCGATGGAGAGCTCTGGCTGCGCATCTGCGCGATCTTCGCTAGAAGCCCGGCATGCCGGGCAGCCCGGCCATCGGACCCATGACCTGCGCCATCTTTTCCTTGCTGGTCTCGCGGACCTTGGTCGCCGCTGCGTTGACCGCCGCGGTGACCAGGTCCTCGAGCATGCCGACGTCGTTCGGATCGACGACCGACTTGTCGATCTTCACGCGGACCACCTCGAACTGACCGTTGACCGTCGCGGTCACCAGGCCGCCGCCGGCGGCCCCCTCGCAGGTCATCTTCGCCAGCTCCTCCTGGGCGCGCTGCACGTCGCCCTGGAGCTTCTGGGCTTGCTTCATGAGAGCGTTGAGATCGGGCATCTTTCCGTTAGACATCGGTCTTGATCTCCTTGATCTGCGCGCCAAACGTCTGCAGGACGTGCTTGGTGATCGGGTGCTCGCGTGCCTCGGCCTCGCGCTTGCTTCGCTCCGCCGAGGCCCGCTCCCGGGTGGTCTCCAGCACCGAGCGCGCGCCCGTGGTGGTCGACTCGCTGGCGTCGAGCAACTTGACCGCCACGCGGACGTTCTTCTGCGCGGGCCCCAGGCCGCGGACGATCGCGCGGAGATCGTCCGCGGCGTCGCGGGCCATCTCGCCCATGCTGTGCACGTCGACCGGGAACCCGAGCTCGAGGAGGTCCGCCGTCCAGCTCAGCACGCGCGCGTGCTGGAACGGCCCGAGCAGCGAGAGCTTGCGCAGCGCCTCGAGCTCGGAGAGCACCTCGTTCCACGCCCGGAGCGCGTCCGCCGGGCTGGCCGGGATGGCGATGCTGCGCGCCGTCCCGTCGCGCGGGTCGATCGACAGGGGACTTTCCCATGACCCCCTCTGGGGATGGCCCGGCACAGCCGGTCCATTCACCCCTCCGCGCGTCCCGTCGCGCGGATCGATCGACAGGGGACTTTCCCATGACCCCCTCTGGGGATGGCCCGGCACAGCCGGTCCATTCACCCCTCCGCACGTCCCGTCGCGCGGGTCGATCGACAGGG
>JBGQCL010000124.1:0-25583 GCA_041495365.1 Kofleriaceae bacterium
CTTTCGGCCTTTTCGGCGCACGTTGTTCGGCGCATCGCATTCCATGCGGCCACGCAAGGCCCGCCTGCAATAACTGCGCGTCGCACCGCCTCGATCACGGGCGCGAGTTGCTGCTGCGGTTCAGGTCCCGACGCGGTACCGTGGATCGCGAACAGGCACGCAGCTTGAAGCAGCGCGCGCTGGCGGGCTCACCAGGCGGATCGCGCGTGGCGGTGCCGCCGCCAGCACGCGCAAACCAGGCCAGCGAGGGGAAGACATGCCGAATCTTGCGGGGGTGTTTCATCGAGAGGGGCCGTGCGTTTCCCTCGAGCCAGCGCTGGCGCGGCAGGCAGAGGTGCTGTCGGTGCAGGGCCTGAGCTTTCATCGCTGCCAGTGGACCGACGGCAGGTTCGGGGCAGTCAACCTGCTCAAGCCCGAGATCGACGACCTGGACCAGCCGGCGCGGCTCGAGGGCGGTCCGCTGATGTTCCTCGACGGCGAGATCTACGACGTCGCCGGCCTGCCGCCCGACAGCCCGCCGGTGGCCGGCGGCGGCGGGTTGCTGGCGCGCTGTGTCGAGCTGTTCGCGCGCGACCCGGTCGCGGCCGCGCGGCGGCTCGACGGCACGTTCAACCTCGCGTTCTACGATCCGTCGCGCCGCCTGCTGCACCTGGTGTCCGACCGGCTCGGCAGCCGCCCGCTGTACTATCGCGACAGCGGCGGCACGCTGTGCTTCGCGCTCGAGCAGAAGGCGATCTTCGCAGTGAACGGCGGCGCGCCGCGGTTCGACGAGCTCGGCGTGCTGCAGCTCGCGATGTTCGGTCACCAGCTCGGCGATCGCACGATCTTCGACGGGATCTCGGTGCTGCCGCCGGCGACGATCCTCACCGCGAGCGCCGGCGGGGTGACGCTCACCGGCTACTGGCGCGCGGCGTATCGCTGTCATCACCTCACCGGGCGCGATGCGGCCGCGGAGCTCGCCGGGCGGCTCGTCGCGGCGACCCGGCGCCGGAGCGTCGGCCGGCGAGCTCCGCTGGGCATCTTCCTCAGCGGCGGCCTCGACAGCCGCTGCGTCGCCGGCGCGCTGGCCGGGGCCGGGGCGCCGGTCACCGCGGTCACGTTCGGCGACGAGTCCAGCCGCGACGTCCGGTTCGCGCGGCAGGTCTCGAGCCGGCTGGGCTTCGCGCACCACACCTACGCGCATCACGGGCACAGCCTGGCGGCGGCGTTGCCGCGGGTGGTCTGGCGCACCGAGGGCACGCTGGCGTTCCCCGAGTGCCTGTCGATCAACTTCCATCGCCACATCCGCCGGGACGCCCGGCTGATCTTCAACGGACATCTCGGAGACGTGCTCAGCGGTGGGCATCTCCTGCCCGAGCTGTTCTGGCTCCGCCGCCGCGATCTCGCCGGCCATATCCTGCGCAAGCGGAGCCAGATCTCCGGGGAGCGGCTGCGTGCGCTGTGCGTCCCCGGGAGCTTCGACGCGCAGTACCACCGGCTGACCTCGTCGATCGAGGACGGGCTGAACCGCTTCGACGAGGACCGGACGGCGCTGCTCTACAACCTGTGGGACCTCGACGTTCGCCAGCGCCGGTACACGCAATCCACGCCGGCGGTCGACCGCTACGTGCTGGAGCAGGTCAGCCCGTTCGTCGCCAACGACGTCGTCGAGTTCTGTCTCGGGCTCCCGATCCGCGAGCTGTTCGGCCAGCGCTGCTACGTCCGCGCGATCCTCGACGCATTCCCCGCCTGCGCCGACGTGCCGTGGGCGCGGACCGGCCACGCGATCGAGCGTAGCCACGCACTGCGGATGCTGCGGCTCGGCGGGCAGGCCGCGCTGCGCAGGGGCCGGCGCATGCTGCGGATCGGCATCGGCGAGCCGGTGCCGTGGCTCCCCGACGACGCTCGAGGCGGCGCGTTGCGCGCCATCGCGCAGGGATTCGTCGAATCGGACCGGTTTCCGGATCGGGTGTTCGATCGCAGCGCGACGCAGGCGGTGATCGACCGCCACTTCGACCGCGGCGAGGGCCACCTCGAGGAGATCGGCGTGCTGCTCACGCTGGCGACCGCGTCTCGCCTGCTGTCCGGCGATCTCCGCGCCGTCCCCGCCGAGGCCCAGCCGGACCTGTCGAGCACCAGCCCCGACGCGAGCTACTGGCCGGCGCGCAGCGGGGCGCGATTCGAACCCAGCCGCCACGCGTCACCGTGACGCAGGCGGCCGAGCGCGTCCGGGGCACCGTTCCCGGGTCTGTTTCGGCGGCGCGGCGAGTCTCGCGAGGCGCAACAACCCGGCAAACCCGGCGTGCGGTTGCGCGGCGCCGCAGTACGCTTCGGCCCATGTCGCGCTTCCTCCAGTCCAATGGCATCCGGATGCACCTCGTCGAGGAGGGCAGCGGCCCGCTGGTGGTGCTGCTCCACGGCTTCCCGGAGCTGTCGAGCACGTGGCGCCACCAGCTGCGCGCGCTCGCCGACGCCGGCTACCACGCGGTCGCGCCCGATCAGCGCGGGTATGGCCAGACCGACTGCCCCGAGCGCGAGGACGCCTACACGATGCTCCACCTGGTCGGCGACGTGATCGGGCTGCTCGACGCGCTCGGCGAGCGCCAGGCGGTCGTCGTCGGCCACGACTGGGGCGCCCCGGTGGCGTGGACCGCGGCGCAGCTGCGGCCCGACCGGGTTCGCGCGGTGGTGGGCCTGAGCGTGCCGCCGCGCGACCGGCCGCCGCTGCGGCCGACCGAGCTCCTGCGCAAGCGGTACGGCGACAGCTACTACCAGCTGCGCTTCCAGCCGCCCGGGGTCGCCGAGCAGGATTTCGGGACCGACGTGCGCGCCAAGCTGCGGACGCTGGCGTACGCGGCCTCGGGCGACGCGCCGCCGGACCAGCGCTGGCAGCCGACGGCAGGCGGGCCGTTCCTCGCCGGGCTGGCCGATCCCGGGCGCGCGCCGGCGTGGCTCGGCGAGGATCAGCTCGATGCGCTGACCGCGGCGTTCACCCGCACCGGGTTCCGCGGCGGGCTGTCGTGGTACCGCAACATCGACCGGAGCTGGGAGCTGATGGCGCCGTTCGCCGGGCTCGCGATCCGCCAGCCGTCGATGTTCGTGACCGGGGACGCCGACCCGGGCTTTCCGGCCGCGCGGTCGATGCTCGACGGTCTGTCGCAGGTCGCCCCCGGGCTGCGCCGCTCGCTGATCCTGCCCGGCGTCGGGCACTGGGTCGGCGAGGAGCGCTCCGCCGAGGTCAGCGCAGCGCTGGTGGAGTTCCTCGCGGGGCTATGAGCCGCGCGACGCGACGCGCGGAGGGGACGGGAATGTCCCTGTCGACGACCTCAGTTGTCGAGCTGCGCGAGCCGATCCTCGAGGCCGAGCACGACCTGGCGGGCCTGCTCGACGAGGTTGCGGGCGGAGGCGAGGTCGCGCTCGAGCCTCACGACCTCGCGCTCGCGCTGGGCGACGTCGCCGCGCGCGGTGCGCAGCGCGGCCTCCATGCGGTGGCGCTCGGCGGCGGCCCGGGCGCGCTCGGCCTCGGCGCGGCGCAGCTCGGCGGCGGCCCCGGCGCGTGCGGCGGCGGCCTCGCGCTCGCGGCGCAGCCGGGCCTCGTCGGCCTCGCGCTGGTGCTCGGCGGCGGGCTCGGCGTCGCCGGTGTCGCCGGCGTGGTGCGCGGCGGCGGGCGCTCGGGGCTGGACCGGAAACGGAATGACGTTGGGGATGTCGACCGCCTCGAAGCCGGGTGGATCGCGGTCCGCCGACAGCGCGCCGGGCAGGTCGGGCGCCCAGCCGCCGGCCGCGGCGAGCGCCGACAGGGTCTGGGTCACCCGGCGCAGGGTCGCCTCGCTCGCGGCGTGGCCGGCCTCGCCGAGGAGCTGCGCGGCCTGGGCGCGCAGCCTGGCGATCGCGTCGCGATGTGCGGCGGCGCCGCCGAGCTCGCCGCGGCGGAGCTGCTCGGCGGTGGCAAACAATGCCTCGAACGCGTCGCGGGCGCGCCACCACAGCTGGTCGACGGCCCACGCCGAGATCGGCGGTCGCGCCAGCTTGGCGAGCTTGCCGGCGCCTGCCTTGTCGCCGGCGGCCTTGAGCTCTCCGGCGAGTCGCTTGCGCTCGGTCACGAACTGCTCGTGGGGAGCCTGGAACAGCGACTCGACGGCATCCTCGTAACGCATCACTCACATCGTATCAGCGCGCAGGCGCGCATGGTGCTCCGCCGGCGCACGGCGCGCGCGCCGCGTGTGCATGCCCGGCTCAGCGCCAGCGGCGCCGCAGCCTGGCGCCGAGCAGGATCAAGCCGCCCAGCGCGGCGGTCGCGGTGATCAACCACAGCGCGATCCGCAGGGGGCTGCGCCGGATGGCGACCTCGCCGGCCTCGGGGATCGCGATGGTCGCCGCCGACGCCACAGCGTGACACGAGCCCCACGCCGGCGGATCGCTCGCCGGGAACGACTCGAGGCTCGCTTCATCGACGATGTCCCAGTCGGAGCTTGTGCAGGGCATGGCGCCTGGGTGTGCACTCGACGTGCCGGTCACGCCGAGCGCAGGCGGCGGATCCCCCACGCGGCCAGGACCAGCGCCCCCAGTGCGCCCATGACCGCGGCGATCGTGCGGATCGTGCCACGCAGGTGCGCGGGTTCGGGGCTGGTGGCCAGCGTGGGGGAGTCATCCTCCTCGTCATTCCACTCGATCACCAGGGCCACGTAGTCCGGGCCCTCGAGTCCGGGGTCCGCTTCGGTGGGGTAGGAGGGCTGCATGTCGGCTGAAGGAGCAACCCACGTGCCGTCCGGCGGGTTCCTGGGACCCGAATCGAACGCATGCTGTCCGGAGATGTTGCAGCGCGATCGGCGGATCTACCGTTCGCGGTCGGGTCGCGCCGGGTCGCGCCGGTGATCGCGCCTGGTGTCCGGGTGCCCGACGGTACCCTGGTCGCCCGGAGCTGCAGGTCGCGCTCGATCTCGCGAGCCGTCCTCGCGAGCCGTCGCGAGCCCGTCGCGAGCCCGTCACGAGCCGCGGCCCGCCGGTGCTTCTCAACTCCTTGATCAAACAGGAGATCGGCCAGATCCGGATCGAGATGGACACGCTGTCAGACCGATCTGATACTGAACAGATGTTCCCATGAGCGATGACCTGTTTTCGAAGGCAAAGGGCGTGGCCGCCACCGCCCGCGGCAACTGGATGCAGAAGGGGCTCCGGCTCCAGACAGGGCTCCAGACGAGCCGGCAACTGGTCGAGCTTGCCGGCGCGCCCGGCGAGGACGGCAGCGCCGCACCGGCGAGCGAGGGCCTGTGGCGGCTCGATATGCTGCGCGGCCGGCTGGTCGAGCTGTCGGCGCGCGGAGCCGCGGCCACGCTGACCGCGGCGATCGAGCTGGTCGTCGAGGCCCAGCAGGCGGCCGAGCCGGTCGCCTGGGTGACGCTCGGCAACGCCACGTTCTTTCCGCCCGACGCGGCGGCCAGCGGCGTCGATCTCGCGGCGCTCGCCGTGGTCCGGGTCCACGACGCCACCGCGGCGGCGCGCGCGGCCGAGCGGCTGCTGCGCTCCGGTGGGTTCGGGCTGGTGGTGATCGATTTCGGCGGCGAGTCCTTCGCCCAGCAGGGCGTCGAGGTGCCGATCGCGCACCAGGGTCGGCTGGTCACGCTGGCGCAGGCCCACGACGCCGCGGTCGTGTGCATCACCGAGAAGCCCGGCGAGGCGCCGTCGCTCGGCTCGCTGGTGTCGCTGCGCGCCGAGGCGGTTCGCCTGCACGCGCCCGAGGACAAGGACGGCGGCGAGCGCGGCTATCACGTCACGCTGCGGGCGCTCAAGGACAAGCGCCGCGGCCCCGGGTGGACCCGGACCACCAAGCTGCGCGGCCCGCCGGGGCTGTAGCGCGGATCCGGTCACAGCGCGCGGGCGAGCGCGGGAAGGGCGACGCCGGCGCGCGCGTCGAGCCGGACGGCGGCGTGGTCGTCGCCGCGGGTCGGGCCGCGGTTGAGGATGCCGATCGGCACGCCGCGCTCGGCGGCGCGACGCACGAACCGGAAGCCGGAGAACACGGTGAGCGAGGAGCCGATCACGAGCAGGGCCTCGGCGCGGTCGAACACCGCCCAGGCAGCGTCGAGCGTGGCCCGCGGCACGCTGCCGCCGAAGAACACGACGTCGGGCATTGCGGTGCCGCCGCACGCCTCGCAGCCGACCACGGTGAAGCCGTCGACCAGGTCGTCGGGCAGGTCGGCGTCGCCGTCGTGGGCGAGCGCAGCAGCGCTGCGGGTGCGCTCGAGCCAGCCCGGGTTGGCGGCGAGCAGGCGGGCCTGGAGCGCGTCGCGCGAGGCCAGCGCTGCGCAGTCCAGGCAGCGCACGCGGGCGAGCGCGCCGTGCAGCTCGACGACCTCCCGGCTGCCGGCGGCGCCGTGCAGGCCGTCGACGTTCTGGGTGATGACGCCGGCGATCACGCCGCGCTGCTCGAGCTCGGCGAGCGCGGTGTGCGCCGGGTTGGGCCGGGCGGCGGAGAACCGCGACCAGCCGAGCGCCGAGCGCGCCCAGTAGCGCCGCCGCGCGTCGGCGCGGTCGACGAACTCGCGGTGCTGGATCGGCGGGCGCGTCCGCGGCGGCGGGTCCGGGCCGCGGTAGTCGGGGATGCCGGACTCGGTGGAGCAGCCGGCGCCGGTCAGCGCGACGACGCGGCGGCCGCGCACGAGCTGGATCAGCGTGCCGAGCTCCACGTCCCGGTGGTTAGCACGCCGCCGGCGGTGGGCGAGGGCCGTCACACGCCGAGGGTCTGGCGGAATCGCGGCTGGTGGCGGAACCGGCCGAAGTCGTCGTTGTCCAGGAAGTACTGGCGGTAGGACTCGGCGTCGGCCGCGAGCACGGCCTGCATCGAGTGGTAGAACAGCTCGTCGTCGGGGGCGATCGCGCCCGCCCAGGCGAGCAGGTAATCGGTGTAGGTGTCCTGCTCGAGCCGGTTGGCCGCCATCAGGTCGGGGATCGCGTCGCGGCCGCGGCCGAGGTTGAGCTTGGCGTAGCCGCGCAGCTGGTAGGCCTCGGCGACCGGGTGCATGGTGAGCAGGCAGTCGAAGTCGGCGATCGCCTCGGGGTAGCGGCCGAGGTCGGTGGCGTAGAGCTTGCCGCGCAGGTGGTAGGGGCCGGGTTGATCGGGGGACAGCGCGATCGCGCGGCCGAAGTCGTTGACCGCATGCTCCTCGTGGCCGCCGAGCGCCGTGAAGCACATGCCGCGGTGGAACAGGTACTGGGCCTGGTTGACCGGCGGCTCCATCTCGATCGCCCGGCCGTAGTCGCGGATCGCCCCGACGTTGTCGCCGAGCCGCTGGTAGGCGAACGCGCGCTGCGCGTACAGCGTGACATCGCCCTGACGGAACTGATCGTCGAGCTGGATCGCCTCGCTGAGCAGCGCGATCGCGTCGTGCAGCCGGCCCTCGATGCTCGCTCGCATACCGTCCGCGTACAGCGCGGTCAGGCGGTCGAACAGGCCGGGCACGGTGTGCATCGGGCGATCGGGCATCGCCGGAACGATCGCTCAGTCCGACCCCGAAGGAAAGTGCAGGCCGCGGCGGTTCGCGCCCGCTGCCGCCCCGCGGCGAACTTGCGCTACCATCGCGGTATGACCGAGCCAGATGTGCGATCGCAAGTCGGAGACTCCGAGTGGCAGCTGCGCGTGGACCTCGCCGCGTGTTACCGGCTGGTGGCGCATTTCGGCTGGTCCGATCTGATCTTCACCCACATCTCGGCGCGGCTGCCCGGGCCGGAGCACCACTTCCTGATCAACCCGTACGGGATGACGTTCGACGAGATCACCGCGTCGAGCCTGGTCAAGATCGACCTCGAGGGCAACAAGGTGATGGCCAGTCCATACGAGATCAACCCGGCGGGCTTCACGATCCACAGCGCGATCCACGCCGCGCGCGAAGACGCGCAGTGCGTGCTGCACACGCACAGCATCAACGGGGTGGCGGTGTCGGCCCAGAAGTGCGGAGTCCTGCCGATCTCGCAGCAGTCGACGTTCGTGCTGTCGTCGCTGGCGTACCATGACTACGAGGGCGTCGCGCTCAACGCCGACGAGCAGCCGCGGCTGGTCCGCGACCTCGGCGACAAGGTGTTCCTGATGCTGCGCAACCACGGCCTGCTGACGGTCGGCCCGACGGTCGCCGAGGCGTTCGTCGCGATGTACACGTTCGAGGCGACCTGCACGATCCAGATCCGGGCCCAGGCCGGCGGCGAGCTGGTCCGGGTCGACCCGCGGATCATCGAGGGCGCGATGGCCGCGCGCCAGACGGTGACCCAGGGCGTCGGCCCCGGCGCACTGGCCTGGCCGGGCCTGCTGCGCAAGCTCGACCGCATCGATCCGAGCTTCCGGTCGTAGCCGCGCTCACGGTACGCTGGGGCATGGCGATCGACGATCTGGACACCATCGAGCACAAGCTTGGCAAGCGCGGGTTTCGCCGCATCGACGGCCACTACTACGAGTGCGCCGACTGCCACGCGCACGCGGTGCGCAAGTACGCCACGCTCGGGCGGACCGGCGGGCGCGACATCTCGCTGTGCGAGGCCTGCGGGGTCGCCACGTCGTGGCGCAGCGTCGCCGGGATGGAGCAGCGCGAGCAGGACGCCGGGTTCGACCTGCGCGCGTTCCTCGGCTGACGGCATCCGGTGCCGGTGAGATCAGTTGGCGTCGGTGCTGCTGATCCGGAACCACAGCGTGCGCGGCACGCCGCAGATCTGGCAGGTCACGTCGACGCTGCGCAGCCCCGACGCCGGCGCGCGGTGCTCGATGATCCGGTACTCGCCGTCGCACTGCGGGCAGGTCAGGTGGCGGACGCGGACCTCGACCACGGCGGCCGAGGTCACGTGGATCGGTCGCTGCTCGGAGCCGCCGGGCGACAGCGCGGCGAGCTTCTCACGGTCGCGAACCAGCTTGCGCATCGCGCGGGCGCGCTCGCGCTGCTCGGTGCGTTTGCGGCGGATCACGGCGCCGGCGTGTGTAGCACGCCGGGCGCCGGCAGGCCGGCATCAGAGGGCGGGATCGAACGCGACCGCGCCCTCGACACCGACCCGGCAGGCCGAGGCGACTTCGCCTCGACCGGCGGGCCGGGCATGCCGACCACGCGTCCCGGACAGGACGACGCCGGTCGCGCCGCGGTCGAGGCTCGCCGTCGTGGCGCAATTCGCATTGACACGAGTTGTGCTGTCCTGTCTGTTTGCACAAGACGAGTGTGCGACGCGATATGTGAAGAACACAGTGGCACGCCATGACGCGCGAGCGATCTCGCAGCCCGGCCGCGAGGCGGGTCCCGGTGCGCACCGAGCCGCCACCGGCCCCGGCCGGACCGGTGATCGCGTTCGGTGCCTACCAGGAGCTCGCCGAGCTCCGGCGCTACGAGGAGCGGTTCGGCGGCGTATTGGCGCCCAGCTGGCCGATGCCAGGGACGCGGGGGGCGAGCAGGACGAGGAGGAGCACCCCGAGAGCGCGGAGTAGCGCGGTGACCCCCGCCGGTTCGTGTGGGCACGGCGCCGCCCGGCGCTGGCTCGCCGCCGGGTGCCTGGGCGGTCAGCTGGTTAGCCGTTGGCGTAGAGCTGGGCGATCTCGGCGTCGCCGAGCGCGCGGTTCCAGATCGTGACGTTGTCGAGCTCGCCCTGGAAGGTCTGCTGGGTCATGGCCGAGTTCGGCGCCGGCGTGCAACCGACGTGGACCGGGGAGTCATAGCTCGGCAGGGTGGCGCCGAGGTTGCCGATCACGGCGTGCTGCAACGGGTCCGCCGTGCCGTTGATGAACAGGCGCACCCGGTCGGCCGCCGGCCGCGTGCCGTCGAACACGGCGGTCAGCTGGACCCAGACCCCGTTCGCCAGGGTCGCGGTGCCGGAGTAGCGGTCCAGGTCGCCGAAGTCGACCCAGACGTGGTAGCCGGTCCACACGTTCAGCGAGTACTCGGACTGCACGCCGCGGTCGACCCGCTTGGTGATGACGCCGTTCGAGTCCACGCCGTTGAGGCCGGTCGGCTTGACCCACGCGCTCATCGTCAGCCCGGTGGTGCCGTGGAGCGCCGCGGTGCTCGTGAAGTCGACGCACGCGCTGCCCGAGAAGCTGCCGACCCGGGGGCGGATCGGGTCGGACACCGGCATGGCCGTCGAACCGGTGAGCCGGCCGCCGGCGCCGCCGCAGCTGTTGATCACCGGGCTGCCGGTGGTCGGCCACGACGCCTCGTCCATCTGGGCCTTGAGCGCGCAGCCGCGCGCCAGATCGACCGGCCCGTCGGACGGCATGCCATCGGAGGGACCTGAATTCTGGACGCTGCCGCAGCCCGCGGTGAGCGCCAGGATCACGAGCCGGCGGTGCATGTGGGAGATGGTACCCGAGCACCGGCGCGCGGCGACACATCCGCGGCTCGCCGTGCCGTGTACCGTGGCCTGTCGCACACCGGATGGCCGACGCCGGCTCAATTCAGTAGTGCGGCGGCGGCTCGTTGATCGGACCGAGCGGCAGCGGTGGCGGCATGGCTTGCCGGAGCTCGGCGAGCTCGCGCTCGGCCTTGGCGAGCCGGTCGCCGAACTCGCGGACCAGCGCGTCGAGCTCGCGGATCAGGCGCTCCTGGTAGGCGAGCTTGACGTCGACATCGAGCCAGTGCTCGGCGTCGGCGTCGCGGGAGGTCTCGGGGCGGTCGGACATGGCGCCACGATAGCCGCGATCGCGCCGTCCGGGCGCCGGACGCGCCGTTCGATCTGACGATCTGTCGATCTGTCCGGGGTTTGGCCGGATTCCGGACAACCCCGGTCGGTGGCTGGACGCTCCGGACACCCGGCGATGAGATCTCGGGGATCTGCGCAGGCGCACTGCTTGCTTGGGGGCCGGGGCATGCTTCCAGGCTACACTCCTCGCATGAACGCGATGATGCACGAGCTCTCGCCGGGGCTGCTCGACGAGCGGCGCCGGACCGGGTGCGATCGGCTGGATGAAGTCTGGGCGGGAGTTCCACACCTCGTGCCGCCACCTTCCATCTCTCATCAGGACCTCGAGTACGCGCTGGAGCAGGCGCTGCGCGCGATCGCCGCGCGGCGCGAGCTCCGTACCTTCCACAACATCGGCCTCGCCGTTCCTGGCACCGGCTGGACCGACTACCGGGTACCCGACCTGTGCGTCGCGTACCCCGCGGAGCTGTCCGAGCACGCGCTCGAGGGTCGTGCGGAGCTGGTGGTCGAGATCCTGTCGCCGCGCGACGAGAGCCGCGACAAGCTGCCGTTCTACGCGAGCCGCGGCGTCCGCGAGGTGTGGCTGATCGAGCCGGCCACCCGCGAGGTCGAGGTGTTCGCGCTGCGCAGCCGCAGCTACGAGCGCGTTCCTGCGATCGACGGCGCGATCCACGCGCCGGCGCTGGCGATCGATCTTCGCGTGGTGGCCGGGCCGCGGCTGCAGCTGGTCGACGGCGACCTCGCCATCGAGGTGTAGCTTCCACGTTTCGGCGGCTCAGCGCTGGCGGCCGGCCGAGAAGTACGTGGCGGCCGGGTGGGCGAAGTACAGCCCGGACACCGAGGCGGTCGGGTACATCGCGTACGATTCGGTCAGCGACACGCCGTGGTGATCGGCATGGTCGAGCAGCGCGAACAGCGCGGCCTTGGGCGCGTGATCGGGGCACGCGGGGTAGCCGAACGCGGGGCGGATCCCGCGGTACCGCTCGGCGAGGATGTCGTCGTGGGACAGCGCCTCGCCGGCGCCGTAGCCCCAGTCGACCCGCGCCTGGTGGTGGAGGTACTCGGCGAACGCCTCGGCGAGCCGGTCGGCGAGCGCCTTGGCCATGATCGCCGAGTAGTCGTCGTGATCGCGCTCGAACCGCGCGGCGAGCTCGTCGGTGCCGATCCCGGCGGTGACGATGAACGCGCCGAGGTGATCCGGCTGGCCGCCCACCGGCGCGATGAAATCCGCGAGGCAGTAGCAGACGTCCTTGTCCTCGCGCTGGCGCGGCATGGCGAACCGCGCGAGCTCGCGCGTGCGGTCCGCGGGATCGAACACGACGATCTCGTCGGCGGCGGTCGACCCCGCCGGGAAGAACCCGTAGGTGGCGCGCGCGGTCAGCAGCCGCTCGGCGACGATCCGCTGCAGCAGCGCCTGGGCATCGGCGAACACCTTGCGCGCGGCCTCGCCCTTCCTGCGGTCGTCGAGGATCGCCGGGTAGCGGCCGGACAGCTCCCAGGTGTGGAACAACGGTGACCAGTCGATCCACGGCACGAGCTCGGCGAGCGGTGCGCGGACGGTGCGGGCGCCGAGGAACGCGGGGACCGGCACGGTCTGGGCGTCGAACACCAGCCGCGGCTTGCGGGCGCGCGCCTGGTCCAGGGTCAGCAGCGCGCGGCCCTGCGCCGCGGTGTGGGCGTCGCGCAGCGAGGCCTGCTTGGTGCGGATC
This sequence comes from Kofleriaceae bacterium, assembly GCA_041495365.1. Taxonomy (GTDB): domain Bacteria; phylum Myxococcota_A; class Polyangia; order Haliangiales; family Haliangiaceae; genus JABFXX01. The sequence continues at coordinate 12,351 of JBGQCL010000124.1, forward strand.
TCGGCGACGTAGCCGCCGCGCTCGGTCGACAGCAGCTTGCCCATCACGCCGACCGCGAGCGAGGCGTCGGGGACGTGGATCGTCGGCCCGGTGTACGCCGGCGCGATCTTGACCGCGGTGTGCTTGCCGCTCGTGGTCGCGCCGCCGATCAGGAGCGGCAGCGTCATGCCGCGCCGGGTCATCTCGGACGCCACGCTGATCATCTCGTCGAGCGATGGCGTGATCAGGCCGGACAGCCCGACCAGGTCGGCGCCGAGCTCGGCCGCGGTGTCGAGGATCCGGTGGCCCGGCACCATGACCCCGAGGTCGGTGACCTCGTAGCCGTTGCAGCGCAGCACGACCGCGACGATGTTCTTGCCGATGTCGTGGACGTCGCCCTTGACCGTGGCGATCACCATCTTGCCCTTGGCGGTGGAGACCCCGGTGCGCTGCTTCTCGGCGTCCATCAGCGGCTCGAGGATCGCGACCGCCTTCTTCATCACGCGCGCCGACTTGACGACCTGGGGCAGGAACATCTTGCCCGCGCCGAACAGCTCGCCGACGACGCTCATCCCGGCCATCAGCGGGCCTTCGATGATGTCGAGCGGCTTGCCGTACGCGGTCAGCGCCTCGGCGACGTCCGCGTCGATGAAGTCGGTGATGCCGTTGACCATCGCGTGGGCGAGCCGGTCGGGCAGCGGCTGCCGGCGCCACGCCAGCTCGTCGACCTGGCGGGCCGCGTCGCCGCCCAGCGTCGTGGCGATCTCGAGCAGCCGCTCGGTGGCGTCGGGCCGGCGGTCGAGCACGAGGTCCTCGACGCGCTCGCGCAGCGCCGGATCGAGCTCGTCGTAGACCGCGAGCTGGCCGGCGTTGACGATCGCCATGTCGAGCCCGGCCTTGATCGCGTGGTAGAGGAACACCGCGTGGATCGCCTCGCGGACCCGCGGCGAGGTCCGGAACGAGAACGACAGGTTCGACACGCCGCCCGACACCCGGGCGTACGGCAGCTCGCGCTTGATCTGCGCGGTGGCGGCGATGAAGTTGACCGCGTACGGGTTGTGCTCCTCGATCCCGGTGCCGATCGTCAGGATGTTGGGATCGAAGATGATGTCCTCGGGCGGGAACCCGACCTGCTCGGTGAGGATGCGATGGGCGCGGTGCGCGATCGCCAGCCGGTGCTCGACGCTGGTCGCCTGGCCGGTCTCGTCGAACGCCATCACGACCACCGCGGCGCCGAACCGCCGGACGATCCGGGCCTGGCGGATGAACTCGGCCTCGCCCTCCTTGAGCGAGATCGAGTTGACCACGCCCTTGCCCTGCAGGCACTCGAGCCCGGCCTCGATCACGGCGAACTTCGACGAGTCGACCATCACCGGGATCCGCGCGATGTCGGGCTCGGCGGCGATCAGCAGGAGGAACCGCCGCATCGCGGACGGGCCGTCGAGCATGCCCTCGTCCATGTTGACGTCGAGGATGTTGGCGCCGCCCTCGACCTGCTGGCGGGCGACCGCGACCGCCTCGTCGTAGCGATCGTCCTTGATCAGCCGCCGGAACGCGGCCGAGCCGGTGACGTTGGTGCGCTCGCCGATCACGACGAGGTTGGTCTCGGGCGTGATGGTCAACGGCTCGAGCCCGGCGAGCCGCATGTGGCGCGGCGGGGTCGGGATCCGGCGCGGCGCCACGCCGTCGACCGCGGCGCGGATCGCGGCGATGTGGGCGGGCCGCGTGCCGCAGCAGCCGCCGACCAGGTTGAGCATGCCGTCGCGCGCGAACTCGCCGAGCAGCTTCGCCATGTGCTCGGGCGTGTCGTCGTAGCCGCCGAACTCGTTGGGCAGGCCGGCGTTGGGGTAGCAGGCGACCGGCACGCCGGCGATCCGGGCGAGCTCGGCGACGTGCGGCCGCATGTCGTCGGCGCCGAGCGCGCAGTTGACGCTGATCGCCAGCAACTCGGCGTGGGCGACCGAGTTGTAGAACGCCTCGACGGTCTGGCCCGACAGCGTCCGCCCCGAGCGATCCGGGATCGTGACCGAGGCGATCACCGGCACCCGCCGCACACCGCGCTCGAACAGCTCGGCGATCGCGTACAGCGACGCCTTGCAGTTGAGCGTGTCGATGTGGGTCTCGGTGATCAGCAGGTCGACGCCGCCGTCGATCAGCGCGCGGGCCTGCTCGGCGTACGCGGCGACCAGCTGGTGGAACGTCACGGCGCGCGCACCGGGGTCGTTGACGTCGGGAGACAGCGACGCGGTCTTGGTGGTCGGACCGATCGAGCCGGCGACCCAGCGCGGCCGGCCGTCGGCGCGCTCGGCGCGCTCGGCGGCGCGGCGGGCGACCTCGGCGGCGGCGACGTTGAGGTCGCGCACCGCGCCCTCGAGCCCGAAGTCGGCCAGCGCGATCGAGGTCGCGGTGAACGTGTCGGTCTCGACGATGTCGGCCCCGGCGCGCAGGAACTCGAGGTGGATCTGCTCGATCGCCCCGGGCCGGGTCAGCGCGAGCAGGTCGATGCAGCCCTGGACCGACACCGGATGATCGCGGAATCGTTCGCCGCGCCACGCTGTCTCATCCAGGCCGAGCCCCTGGACGCTCGTGCCCATCGCACCGTCGAGCACGACGATGCGGTGTTCGAGCGCTTCGCGCAGCCGGTCGACGGACGACATCGGCCCTGATTACCATCGTTTGCCCGGGGTCGCCACGCCCGGGCGGACGAGGCGCCGTCATCGTGGATCTCACGCTCGCCGTGCTGGTCGCCGGGCCGCCGCTGCACGCCATGCGTGATAGGTACAGTCCAGGCGATGCCCACCGCGACGACCCCAGGGACGATCCACGAGACGCTCCTCGACTCCATTCTCGATGCGACCGGCATGACGCCGATGGTGCGGCTGTCGCGGATCGGCAAGAGCCTGCCGTGCGAGCTGCTCGGCAAGTGCGAGTTCATGAACCCCGGCGGTTCGGTCAAGGACCGGATCGGCGTGCGCATGCTGCTCGACGCCGAGCGCGCCGGCCGGATCAAGCCGGGCGACACGCTGATCGAGCCGACCTCGGGCAACACCGGCATCGGCATCGCGATGGCGGCCGCGGTGCGCGGCTACCGCGTGATCATCACGATGCCGGAGAAGATGTCCCAGGAGAAGCAGGTCGTGCTCGAGGCGCTGGGCGCCGAGATCATCCGGACCCCGACCGAGGCGCCGTGGGACTCGCCGGAGAGCCACATCGGCGTTGCCCGCCGGCTCAAGGAGGTCATCCCGAACTCGCACATCCTCGACCAGTACTCCAACCCGTCGAACCCGGCGGCGCACGAGGATGGCACCGGCCGCGAGATCATCGACCAGTGCGGCGGCAAGCTCGACGCGGTGGTGATGACCGCCGGCACGGGCGGCACGCTCACCGGCGTCGCCCGCGTGATCAAGCGCGAGCTGCCGAAGTGCAAGATCATCGGCGTCGACCCCGAGGGCTCGATCCTCGCCGGACCGGGCGAGATCCGCAGCTACAAGGTCGAGGGCATCGGCTACGACTTCATCCCCGACGTGCTCGACCGCCGGCTGGTCGACGGCTGGATCAAGTCCAACGACCGTGACTCGTTCGTGGTGGCCCGCCAGCTGATCCGCCAGGAGGGCCTGCTGTGCGGTGGCTCGTCGGGCTCCGCGGTGTGGGCGGCGATGCAGGTGTGCCGCGACATGGGCCGCAACAAGCGCGTGGTCGTGATCCTGCCCGACTCGATCCGCAACTACCTGAGCAAGTTCGTCGACGACCGCTGGATGCGCCAGCAGGGGTTCGCCAAGGGCGACTGGGAGGTCGGCACGGTCGGCGATTGCGTGCGCGCGCTCGGCCGCCGCGAGGTGATCTCGCTCGATCTCAACGACAAGCTGGAGCGCGCGACCGATCTGTTCAAGCAGCACGGCATCTCGCAGATGCCGGTGCTCGATCACGGCAAGCTGGTCGGCATCCTGACCGAGAGCGATCTGCTCCACCACCTGGTGAGCGGCCGCGCCAGCAAGGACACGATCGTCGCCGAGGTCATGGAGCGCCGGGTGTCGACCGTCGCGCTGCACGCGAGCTCCAGCGAGCTGCCGCGGATCTTCGAGCGCGGGGAGGTCGCGATCGTCGTCGACGACCAGCGCAGCGTGATCGGCATCGTGACCAAGATGGACCTGATCGAGCTGCTCGCGCGGCGGCCTCAGATCAGCTAGGGAGCTCGATCCGGCCGCGGGGGGAGCGTCTGCCCTGTCGTTCTACCGACCGGTCGGACGCAAATCGGCGCATATTTTATAGCCCCCATGATTGTATCTATTTATCTGTAATTAATTTGAAAGTTACGTCTATCCTACATTGTAGCTCTGACTCGGCCTATAAAATATCCATTGACGCAAGGCAGCATCGCGCGTACACGTTTCTCACGATGACGCTCTCGGCTGCCCCCGGAACGAACGAGCGAGCGACGCGCTCCGCTCCGGTCCCGGCGGCCGGCGTGCTCGAAGGCGCGCATCGGGGCGGTCTGGTCCGTCGAATCGAGGCCGGCGACGCCGGCGGGACCGGTCTGCTGCTGGTCGTAGGCCTGCTGCTGGGCCTGATTCTGATTTCCGCCGGGTGCGGACCGCCGAGTTGAGGAAGCCCTCCCCCCAAATCGGCCCCGCACCCGGCAACGGATGCGGGGCTTTTTGTTTCAGCAGCGTTCCAGCCCCCCGGCCCCCGGCCCCCGGCCCCCCTCGCCCCCAAGGACCATCACCGATGTACAGCGACGAGCTCAAGCAAGGAATCGCCCGCGCCCCGGCGCGCGCGATGTTGAAGGGCGCGGGGTTCACCGATTCGGATCTGGAACGCCCACTGGTCGGCATCGCCAACACGTGGACCGAGGTCACGCCGTGCAACGTCCACCTGCGCAAGCTCGCCGAGGCGGTCAAGCAGGGCGTGCGCGCGGCCGGCGGCACGCCGATCGAGTTCAACACGATCGCGGTGTCCGACGGCATCACGATGGGCACCGAGGGCATGCGCGGCTCGCTGGTGTCGCGCGAGGTGATCGCCGACTCGATCGAGCTGTTCGTCATGTCGCACCTGCTCGACGGCGTGGTCGCGCTGTCGGGCTGCGACAAGACGATCCCCGGCACCGTCATGGCGCTCGCCCGGCTCGATCGGCCGGCCGTCATGCTGTACGGCGGCCCGACCGCGCCGGGGCGGTTCGAGGGCCGCGACGTCACCATCCAGGACGTGTTCGAGGCGGTCGGCGCCCACGCCGCCGGCCGGATCAGCCGCGAGCGGCTCGCCGTGCTGGAGGACCACGCGTGTCCCGGCGCGGGCGCGTGCGGCGGCCAGTACACCGCCAACACGATGTCGGTCGCGGTGACGCTGCTCGGCCTGTCGCCGATGGGCGCCAGCGAGGTCGCCGCCGAGGATCCGGCCAAGCTCGACGAGGCGCGGCGGTGCGGCGAGCTCGTCATGCAGATGATCGCGGCCGATCGCCGGCCGAGCCAGCTGCTGACCCGGACCGCGTTCGACAACGCGATCGCCAGCGTCGCGGCGACCGCGGGCTCGACCAACGCGGTGCTCCACCTGCTCGCGATCGCGCGCGAGGCCGGCGTGGCGCTCGCGATCGACGACTTCGATGCGATCTCGGCGCGCACGCCGGTGATCTGCGACCTCAAGCCCGGCGGTCGGTTCACCGCGGTCGACATGACGCGCGCCGGCGGCGTGCGGCTGCTCACCCGGCGCCTGCTCGACGCGGGTCTGGTCCGCGACGCGCCGACCTGCACCGGGCGCTCGCTCGACGAGGAGACCGTGGGCGCGGCCGCCGGCGATGGTCCGCCGGTGTTCCGCCCGGTCGCCGAGCCGGTCCAGCCGCGCGGCGGGTTCGCGATCCTGCGCGGGTCGCTCGCGCCCGACGGCTGCGTGGTCAAGCTCGCCGGCCACGATCGCCACCGCCACACCGGCCCGGCGCGGGTGTTCGACGGCGAGGAGGCGGCGTTCGCCGCGGTCCAGGCCGGCCAGATCCGGCCGGGCGACGTCGTGGTGATCCGCCACGAGGGCCCGCGCGGCGGACCCGGCATGCGCGAGATGCTCGGCGTCACCGCGGCGCTGGTCGGCCAGGGCCTGGGCGACAGCATCGCGCTGGTGACCGACGGCCGGTTCAGCGGCGCGACCCACGGCCTGATGGCCGGCCACGTCGCGCCCGAGGCCGCGCTCGGCGGGCCGATCGCGCTGGTCCGCGACGGCGACCGGATCACGTTCGACGTCGCGGCGCGCCGGCTCGACGTCGACGCCGATCTCGAGGCGCGCCGCCGCGAGCGCCCGCCGGCGCCGCACCCGCGCCCGCTGCGCGGCGTGATGGCCAAGTACGCGGCGCTGGTTTCCTCGGCATCCGAAGGCGCGGTCACCCGCGCACCTGCCTCGACTCATCCAGCGGGGCACCCACCAGGGCACTCACAAGGGGACAGCAAATGAAGCTCGCCATGGACACCCGGCCGTTTCCATTTCGCATCACCGGCGCGCGGATCGCGGTCCTGGGCTACGGACCGGACGCCGCCCGGCAGGCGCACGGCCTGCGCGACGCCGGCAACGAGGTCTCGGTCGGGACCCGGCTCGGCGGCCTGAGCTGGGTGCGCGCCCGCAAGGACGGGTTCCCGACCGGATCGGCGTGCTCCGTGGTCGGCGGGGCGGGCGTGGTGGTCGTGCTGGTACCCGACGACGAGCAGGCGCCGGTGTACTGGCATGCGATCGAGCCCGGCGTCGAGCGCGGCGCGCTGCTGGTGACCGGGCGAGCGCTCGCGCTGGCGACCCGGGCGTTCGATCCGGGCAGCCTGGACGTCGTGTTCGTCGCCGCGCGCGACGGGGCCTGCCGGGTCGCGGTCCACAGCGACACCACCGGGCGCGCGCTCGAGCGCGCGATCTCGTACGCGCGCGCGGCGTTCGGCCTCGACATCGCGATCGCGACCACGACGATCGGCGCCGAGGTCGATGACGAGCTCGCCGAGCTCGAGACCCGCGCGGGCGGCGCGGCGGCGTTCCGCGGCTACGTCGAGGCCGCGACCGGCCGGCAGCGCTACTCGCACGCGCCGGAGGAGGCGCGCCTGGCCTACTACGAGGGCCTGCACCGGCTGGTCGAGGATCGCGCGCGGCGGCGCACCGGGCCGGGCCCCGACGCCGAGGACGTCCGCGCCGCAGCGCTCGCCGCGCACGGGCCGACGCGAGGCAGATCATGAGCGCCGCCCCCGAGCGCCGGGCCGGTGACCGGGCCGGTGACCGGGCCGGTGAGAAGACCGGCGCGCAGATCCTGTGGGAGGCGCTGCGCCGCGAGGGCGTCGAGGTCGTGTTCGGCTACCCCGGCGGCGCGATCATGCCGGCCTACGACGCGTTGCTCGACAGCCCGATCAAGCACGTCCTGGTCCGCCACGAGCAGGGCGCCGCGCACATGGCCGACGGCTACGCGCGGGCGTCGGGCAAGGTCGGGGTCGCGATCGCGACCTCGGGCCCGGGCGCGACCAACCTGGTGACCGGGATCGCGACCGCCATGCTCGACTCGGTGCCGATCGTCTGCATCACCGGCCAGGTGCCGTCGCACGTGATCGGCAGCGACGCGTTCCAGGAGACCGACATCACCGGCGTCACGCTGCCGATCACCAAGCACAACTACCTGGTCACCCGCGCCGACCAGATCGCGCCGACCCTCCGCGAGGCGTTCTACATCGCGCGCTCGGGCCGCCCCGGCCCGGTGCTGGTCGACATCACCAAGGACGCGCAGCAGCGCCTGGCCGAGGTCGCGTGGAGCGACGCGCCGGTCAGCCTGCGCGGCTACCGGCCGGAGCACACCGCGGGCGACGCCGACCTCGCGCGCGCCGCGGCGATGATCGACGCCGCGAAGCGTCCGGTGATCCTCGCCGGCCACGGCATCGTCAAGGCCGGCGCGAGCGCGCTGCTCGGCGAGCTGGTCGAGCGCACCGGGATCCCGGTCGCCGCGACCCTGCTCGGGCTCGGCGGGTTCCCCGCGTCGCACCCGCTGTCGCTCGGCATGATGGGCATGCACGGCGAGGCCTGGGTCAACCACGCGATCCAGGAGGCCGACCTGCTGGTCGCGCTCGGCATGCGGTTCGACGACCGCGTGACCGGCAACCCGGCGACCTACGCGGTGTCCGCCAGGAAGATCCACTGCGAGCTCGATCCGGCGGAGATCAACAAGGTCGTCCGGGCCGACGTCGCGCTGGTCGGCGACGTCGGCGCGACGCTGCGCGCGCTGCTGCCGCGGGTCGCGCGCGCCGAGCGCCGGGCCTGGCTCGACCGGATCGCCGAGCTCAAGGGCGACTCCGCGGTGCGCGACATCCAGCGCATGCCGCACCACGGCCGGCTGTTCGCCGCCCACGTGCTGCACGATCTGTGGCGGATCACCGAGGGCAAGGCGCTGGTGGTCACCGACGTCGGCCAGCACCAGATGTGGGAGGCCCAGTACTACAAGCACGATCACCCGCGCAAGCTCCTGACCTCGGGCGGGCTCGGCACGATGGGGTTCGCGCTGCCCGCCGCGATCGGCGCGCGGTTCGCCGACCCCGGCGCCGAGATCTGGGTGGTCGCGGGCGACGGCGGGTTCCAGATGACCGCGTGCGAGCTGTCGACCGCGGCCCAGGAGGGCATCAAGCTCTGCATCGCGATCATCAACAACGGCTACCTCGGCATGGTCCGGCAGTGGCAGGAGTTCTTCTACGACGGCCGCTACTCGGCGACGCCGCTGCGCAGCCCGGACTTCGTCAAGCTCGCCGAGGCCCACGGCCTGACCGGCCTGCGCGTCACCCGCCGCGAGGAGGTCGAGGACGCGGTCTGTGCGGCACGCGCCGCCCCCGGCACCGTCGTCATCGACTTTCGCGTCGAGCAGGAGGACGCGGTCTACCCGATGGTCGCCGCCGGCGCCGACCTCCACGACATGATCCGCCGCCCGAGCCCGATCGTCGAGACCGCCGACGACTGAGCCGGATCCCGTCACCGCCCGCAACCACGGAGCCACGTCATGACCGAGAGCCGTCTACGGACGTTCATCGCCTATGTCGAAGATCTGCCCGGTGTCCTCAACCGGGTGACCTCGCTGTTCCGCCGCCGCAGCTACAACATCGAGTCGCTCGCGGTCGGCCGGACCCACGAGCCCGGCGTGTCGCGCATGACGCTGGTGCTGGAGGCCGACGACGACGGCGCGCGCCGGATCGAGGCCAACCTGTACAAGCTGGTCAACGTGCTGCGGGTCGACGACACCGCGCAGCGCGCGACGGTGGCGCGCGAGCTCGCGCTGATCAAGGTCCGCGCCAACGCCGGATCGCGGCCGAGCGTGATGCAGATCTGCGAGGTGTTCCGCGCCCGCGTGATCGACGTCGGCCCCGAGGCGCTGATCTGCGAGATCACCGGACAGGCCGCCAAGATCGACGGCTTCGTCGACGTGCTCGCGCCGTTCGGCGTGCTCGAGATGGTGCGGACCGGCGCGGTCGCGATGGTGCGCAGCGCCGAGGCCTCCGAGCGCGACCTGGTCGACGAGCCGCCGGGCGCGCGCGACGCGGCGTGACCTTCATTCAATTGTTCCCTGAAAGGAATGCATCCATGGCCAACATCTTCTATGACAAGGACGCCGACCTCGCCCTGATCCGCAGCCGCAAGGTCGCGATCATCGGCTACGGCTCGCAGGGCCACGCCCACGCGCTCAACCTCCGGGACAGCGGCGTCGCCGTCAAGGTCGGGCTGCGGCCGACCAGCAGGGGCGTCGCGAAGGCGCGCGCCGCCGGCCTCGAGGTCGGCGCGGTCGACGAGGTCTGCGCGTGGGCCGACGTCGTGATGCTGCTCGCGCCGGACACCGCGCAGCCGCGGATCTACCGCGACGCGGTCGCGCCGCACCTCCAGCCCGGCAAGACGCTGATGTTCGCGCACGGCTTCAACATCCGCTACGGGACGATCGCGCCGCGCGAGGACGTCGACGTGTCGATGATCGCCCCCAAGGGCCCCGGCCACCGCGTCCGCGAGACCTTCCAGGCCGGCGACGGCGTGCCGGCGCTGATCGCGGTGCACCGCGACGCCAGCGGCCGGGCCAGGGCGCTCGCGCTGGCGTACGCCGCGGCGATCGGCGCCTGCCGCGTCGGCATCCTGGAGACCACGTTCACCGAGGAGACCGAGACCGATCTGTTCGGCGAGCAGGCGGTGCTGTGCGGCGGGGTCAGCGCGCTGGTCAAGGCCGGGTTCGAGACCCTGGTCGACGCCGGCTACCAGCCCGAGGTCGCGTACTTCGAGTGCCTGCACGAGCTCAAGCTGATCGTCGACCTGATGTACCGCGGCGGCCTCGACTACATGCGCTACTCGGTCAGCGACACCGCCGAGTACGGCGACTACGTCGCGGGCCCGCACATCGTCGACGGCCACACCCGCGCGGCGATGAAGCGGCTGCTCGCCGAGATCCAGGACGGCTCGTTCGCGCGGCGCTGGATCGAGGAGAACGAGACCGGGCGCGCGGCGTTCCTGGCCGAGCGCGCCCGCCAGCGCGCGCACCCGATCGAGCGGGTCGGCGCCGCGCTGCGCGCCATGATGCCGTTCCTCGACCCCGTCACCGTCGACCCCGGCGAGTAGCCCGGGACCTGGAGAGCCGACCATGACCGACCACGTACGGATCTTCGACACCACGCTGCGCGACGGCGAGCAGTCGCCCGGCGCGACCATGACCTGTGCCGAGAAGCTCGAGGTCGCCCGGGCGCTGGCCCGGCTCGGGGTGGACGTCATCGAGGCCGGGTTCCCGGCGGCCTCGCCCGATGACCTCGCCGCGGTGCGCGCGATCGCCGCGGAGGTCGGCGCGGCGGGCGCGCCGCACGGACCGCCGATCATCTGCGCGCTCGCCCGCGCCGCGCGGCCCGACATCGACGCCGCGTGGCACGGCGTGCGGGCCGCGGCGCGGCCGCGGATCCACACGTTCCTCGCGACCTCGGATCTCCACCTCGAGCACAAACTGCGGATGTCGCGCGCGGACGTGCTGGCGCGGGTCGCCGACATGGTCGCGTACGCGCGCTCGCTGTGCGACGACGTCGAGTTCAGCGCGGAGGACGCGGGGCGCAGCGATCCGGACTTCCTGCACGCCGTGCTGGGCGTCGCGCTCCGCGCCGGCGCGACCACGCTCAACATCCCCGACACCGTCGGGTACACCACGCCGGACGAGTTCGGCGCGCTGATCGCCCGGATCCGCGCCGAGGTCCCGGGCGTCGACGGCGTCGTGCTGTCGGTCCACTGCCACGACGACCTCGGGCTCGCGACCGCCAACACGCTGGCCGGCCTGGTCGCCGGGGCGCGCCAGGCCGAGGTCACGATCAACGGCATCGGCGAGCGCGCCGGCAACAGCTCGCTCGAGGAGATCGTCATGGCGCTCCACACCCGGGCGGCCAAGCTCGGCCTCGCCACCGGGATCGACACCACGCAGCTGACCGCGGTCAGCCGGCAGGTCAGCACGGCCACCGGCATCGTGGTCCCGCCCAACAAGGCGATCGTCGGCGCCAACGCGTTCGCCCACGAGTCCGGGATCCACCAGGACGGCATGCTCAAGCACCAGGCGACCTACGAGATCATGCGGCCGGAGACGGTCGGCGCGGCCCAGACCCGGCTCGTGCTCGGCAAGCACTCGGGCCGCGCGGCGCTGGCGGCGCGCCTGGCCGAGCTCGGCTCGCCGCTGTCCGGGGTCGCGCTCGACCGCGTGTTCGCGCGGTTCAAGGCGCTGACCGATCGCAAGAAGCAGGTCACCGACGCCGACCTGGAGGCGCTGATCGACGCGCTGGTCAGCGACGAGCGGCCGACCGCCGCCGGCGATCGCGACGAGCTCGCGCTCGACGGCCTGCAGGTCAGCTGCGGCACGATCGGCATGCCGACCGCCACCGTGCGGCTGCGCCGGCCCGACGGCAGCGTCGCGGTCGAGGCGGCGGTCGGCACCGGCCCGGTCGACGCCGCGTACAAGGCGATCGACGCGATCGTCGAGCGCTGGGACCGCGGCGGCGTGGCCGCGCGCGGCGAGCTGGTCGAGTTCGCGATCCACGCCGTGACCGAGGGCATCGATGCGCTCGGCCACGTCACCGTGCGGGTCCGCGAGGGGGCCGGGCGCGGTGCCGAGCGCGGGATAGTGCCGCACGCCGACGCGCCGCGCTCGCGCGTGTTCCACGGCGCCGGCGCCGACACCGACATCGTCGTCGCAAGCGCCCGGGCCTACCTGCGGGCGATCAACCGCATGCTCGCGGCCGCCGGCCACCGCGAGCTCGTGCCCGCCGAGCGGGCGAGCTGAGGCAGCCATGGCACCACGCACGCTGTACGACAAGCTCTGGGACGCCCACGTGGTCGCCCAGGAGCCCGGCCGCCCGGCCGTGCTCTACATCGATCTCCACCTGGTCCACGAGGTGACCTCGCCGCAGGCGTTCGCCGGGCTGCGCGCGCGGGGCCTGCGCGTCCGGCGGCCGGACCGGACGTTCGCGACCATGGACCACTCGGTGCCGACCCGGCGCGGCCTGGCGGTGGTCGATCCCGCCGCCGCCGCCGGCGAGGCCCAGCTCCGCACGCTGGCCGTCAACTGCGCCGACCACGGCATCGCGCTGTACGGGATGGACTCGGATCGCCAGGGCATCGTCCACGTGATCGGCCCCGAGCTCGGGCTGACCCACCCCGGCCACACGATCGTGTGCGGCGACAGCCACACCTCGACCCACGGTGCGTTCGGCGCGCTCGCGTTCGGGATCGGCACGACCGAGGTCGAGCACGTGCTCGCGACCCAGAGTTTGCTCCAGCACCGCGCGCGGACCCTCGAGGTCCGGATCGACGGCGCGCTGGCGCCGGGGGTGACGGCCAAGGACGTCGTGCTGGCGCTGATCGCCCGGATCGGCGTCGCCGGCGCCACCGGGTGCGTGATCGAGTACACCGGCAGCGCGATCCGCGGGCTCGACATGGAGGGCCGGATGACGGTGTGCAACATGTCGATCGAGGCGGGCGCGCGCGCCGGCATGATCGCGCCCGACGACACCACCTTCGAGTACCTCGCGGGCCGCGAGCACGCCCCGCGGGGGGCAGCGTGGGACGCCGCGGTCCTGCGCTGGCGCGCGCTGCGCACCGACGACGGCGCGGCGTTCGATCGCACGGTGACGCTCGACGCCCGCGAGGTCGAGCCGATGATCACGTTCGGCACCCACCCCGGCATGGGCATCGCGATCACCGCGCGCGTGCCGTCGCCGGACGCCGCGGGGGACGCCGCGCAGCGCGCCGCGCTCGACCGCGCGCTGCGCTACA
>JBGQCL010000125.1:0-25510 GCA_041495365.1 Kofleriaceae bacterium
CGCGGCGTCGCCGGCGGTGGCGGCGCGCGGGCGCGCGGGGCCGGGTGCCGGCTCGTCGAGCACCGGGCGCTCCGGGGCCGCGGCGGGCCGGGCCGCGGCGAGCAGCGCGGCGGCGTCGAGGTCGAGCGCGATCGCGGAGTCGACCCGGGCGGCGTCGAGGGTCGGGAACGTCCGGCCGAGCGTGCGGGGGGCGAACGCGCGGAGCTCGAGGTACAGCGCGGCGAACTCGACGTACGCGGCGGTGTCGCCGGCCGGCGGCAGCAGCAGATCGTCCTGGCGCAGCACGGCGCGGATCTCGTCGAACTCGGTCTGTCCGATCCGGTGGATCCGCTCGCGGATCGACGCGGCGGTGATCGCGCCGGTCCGCGCCAGGGCGTCGAGCGCCTGGTGGACCCGGGCGTGGAAGATCGCGCGCCACGCCCGCGACAGCTCGGCGGGGTCGCCGGCCGCGAGCGCCGCGCGCGAGCCGCCGAAGATCACGACGTCGTCGGGCAGCGCCCCGGGGTCGACGCCGAGCTCGTCGCGCTCGACCAGCCGCATCAGGGCGGCCCGCGGCAGCGCGTAGCACCGCGCGTGCGGTACCTGGAGGCCGATCCCCGGCAGCTGGCGGTGCTGCTTGATCACGCGACGCACGACGCGATCCTCGAGGAGGACCGCGGCCACGCGTGCGAGGTCTGCGTCGATCCCATGGGGGGCTCTGCCCCCCGCGCCACCGGCGGAGCCGTCCCCACCCCCCGGCTCGTCGCCTCGCTCGCCGACCGCCCCGGGAGCTCCGGCCGCCGCGCCACCGGCGGAGCCGTCCCCACCCCCCGTCTCGTCGCCTCGCTCGTCGACCGCACGGGGAGCTCCGGCCGCCGCGCCACCGGCGGAGCCCGCAGGGTCCCCACGCCCCGTGTCCTCGCTTCGCTCGTCGAGCTCGTCCATCGCCGAGGCAATAGGACTACCATCCCGCACAGGCCCGGGCCATCACGGGCTCGCCATGGCCGACCCGCCGCCGTTCCCCGAGAGCCTGTGCCACCGCTGCCGCCACCTGCGCCTGATCCGCAGCGCGCGCGGTTCGAGCTTCCTCATGTGCCAGGAGCCGTCGCTGCCCAGGTACACCGCACAGCCGGTACGTAGCTGCCCGCGCTTCGCGCCGGCTGCGAGTTGACCGTCCGGCGGCTGTCCGGCTGTCCGGCGGTCTTGTGGCGGCGGCGCGCGGTGACTGGCGTCCTGGTCAGTCGAGTTGCTGGCGACCGGTCCGGTCGGACCATCGCCGGACACGCGGCGCGCAACCCGGCGAGACGACTGCGCGGGTAGATCGGCACGAGGCGTGCTCGGGGCGACGCCATGAGATGCGCAGTCGCCGCGGTCGCTGTCTGCTTCGGGCTCTGGGGATGCGCCGCCGGAGCGGCCGATCCCGACGACGAGTGGGGGATGTCCGGCCCGCTGTCGCCGACCCTGTCGCTCGGCAAGCTCGACACCGAGCTGCGCCGCGGCCTGCCGGTCGCCACCGACACGACGCGCACCCAGGTGTGGACCGCGCGCAACCGCTGGGAGGACACCGACACGCCCGCGGCGCGCGCCGCCGGGCTGGCGTGGTCCGCCGACAGCGGCCTGACCTGGGATGCCAAGTTCAGCGCCTGGATCGCGTCGCTGGCATGGATCCCGTCGGTCGACGGCGACGAGATGACGGTCGAGCTGACCACGCCGTGGGGCAAGACGCTGCCGTCGCCGATGCTCGAATGCGCCGAGACCTCGCTGTTCTTGCGGATCACTTTCGCCGCCTGGTACGAGCTGCCGGTGGTGCTGGAGACCCAGGACGACCACGGCCGCCTGGTGTACTTCGGCCACAACGGCGTGCGCACCACCGCCGGGCGCTACGCCCGGTCGCCCGAGTTCGCCGTCGCGTACCGCGACTACTCCGGCGCGTCCGACTGGCGGACGCGCTGGCCGGGCGATCCTGTGCTGCGCGGCAAGCGGATCGCCGGCGGCGACGACGACCAGTCCGAGCTCGCCGGCGGCGCGCACTTCGGCGCGTACCTCGATGAGGTCCACCTCAACAAGCGGGTCGGCTACTTCACCGTCATGGTGCTCGACTACCTGGGCTCGGCCAACCTCGCCGACCCGGCCAACGCCTACAACCTCGTGCCCGACGCGGTGCAGCCGGGCGACTTCCTCATCGAGCGCTGGCAGGCGGTCGGGATCGGCCACACGCTCGTGGTCAAGCAGGTCGACGAGCTGCCCGGCGGCAGCAAGGACGTCTCGCTGATCTCGGGCTCGATGCCGCGCCGCCAGGGCCTCCGGCAGAGTGGCCAGACCGCCAAGCTGTACTTCACGGGCGACGCCACCGGCGGCCCGGGCGCCAACACCGACGGCATCCCCTACGCCCGGCTCGGCGGCGGGCTCAAGCGCTGGCGGGTCACCAAGGACATCGCCGGCTACTGGACCAACACCTGGATGGCCGGCGACGAGGCGAGCTGGATCAACGCCAGCGACCTGGCGCGGATCGCGGCGCGGCCGGCCCGGTTCGAGCAGATCCTCGGCCAGGTCTCGCCGGACCAGCAGCGCACCGAGCTGCTCGCGCAGATCGCCGACGCGCGCCAGCACCTGGCCCGCTACCCGGCGTCGTGCTCGGCGTGCGATCGCCGCGAGCAGGCGTTCGCCCAGCTCTACGCGCTGTCGGCGCGCGCGTTTGGCCAGACCCCGGCCGAGGTCGACGCCGCCAACCGCGAGCTCGACGACTACGTGTTCGCGCCGCTCGACTACGCCCATGCCCGGACCTGTTGCTGGGACTCGTCGACCCCGGCGATGTACAACCTCATCATGGACGCCGCGCGCGCCGACCTCGCCGCCGCGCAGACCGCGCACACCTGCGCCGCGCCGGTCGTGTTCGCGGCGCGCGCCGACGGCTATCAGCGCTGGGCCGACCGCGCCGCCGCGCTCGGCCGCGCCGCCGACTGGCGGGCGTGGAGCGAGGACGAGCCGTGCCCGCAGCGCGCGATCGCCGCCGACGCCCAGGCGGCGTTCGCCGCCACGCCGTACTGCGCGCTCGGCCAGTGACGCGGCTACCGGCCGGCGGCGATCCGCGACAGCGCGGTCAGCGACGGCAGGAAGAAGTAGCCGCCGCCGAGCGTGGTGACCACCGTCGGGATCGAGGTCAGCCGCAGGCGGCACGGGTCGGCCGGGATCGTGAAGTGGCACTTGCCCGCGCTGCCGCCGAGGATCGGATCGGGCTCGCGGTGCATGCCGAGGAAGCCCGGGTTGGCGAGCCAGGTCTGCTGGATGAACTCGAAGCCGCGCGCGATGCTCGACTGCAGGCAGACGAAGTACAGGCCGCGCGCGACGCCGTCGTCGCGGCCGGCGAGCGCGTCGGCGTGGGGCAGCGGCGCGCCGTACGACCGGCCGCGCCGGACGATGCGGTGGCGGCCGACCACGGTGCGCGAGTCGTCGGCGCTGCCGCCGCGCGCGTCGCGCGGGTTTGCGCGCCGGATGTGCGACGAGATCGGGCAGCGCAGGCCGCCCGAGTCGAGCTCGAGGTAGTCGAACACGTTGCGGCGCTCGGGCGTGGCGAGCCCGGGGTCGTCGTGCTCGGGGGCCAGCGTGAGCGGCGCGCCGCTGCGCCAGCGGCCGACCAGCTTGGCGGCGAGCAGCTCGGTGAGGTAGTCGGCCGCGGCGGGGTCGCCGCTGGCGAGCGCGAGCCGGCGCGCGTGGCCGGCGAGCCAGCTCCACAGCCCGGCGACGTCCTGGCCGAGCTTGCGAAACACCAGGTAGCTGCCGTTGCGGCCGAGGTCGAAGTCGCCCCACCACGGCGTCATCGGCAGCTTGCCGTAGGCGTTGGGATAGCCGAGCACGACCTCGCCGACCGGGATCGGGTCCTCGCCGGGGCGCGGCCGGCCGTGAAGCCCGGGGACGTGGGGCTGCGACAGGCCGTCGGCGAAGCCGAAGTGCTCGAGCTCGCCGATCGGCCAGCTGAGCTCGTCGGGGCCGACCGTGGCGCCGGCCGCGACCAGCGCGGCGCGGTGGCGGGCGAGCTCGGCGGCGCGGGTCTCGGCGTCGCGCGCGTAGACCAGGATCAGCGCGTCGAGCCGGTCGGACGGCCCGCCGAGCTGCCAGGTCGCCGGATCGGGGTCGGCGAGCACGCGCCCGCGCGACGCCATCCCGGCGGTGGCCTCGGGCGCCATCATGTCGATCACGTCGGCCGGGACGCCGAGCGCCCCGAGCCCGGTGGGCGACAGCGCGATCTGGAACCGGCCGTGGGGCCGCCGGCGATGACGGGCGGCGGAGGTGACCAGGCGCCGGGCGGCATCGAGCCACGCGCGCGAGGCCCGCGCATCGTCGCCGAGCCGCGCGAACACGAAGCCGGCGTAGGAGTGATCGGTCCACGCGCTGTAGACCAGGCCCTGGATGTCCTCCAGGTCGTCGGCGCCGGGCACGGCGAGATCGTGGGCAGGTCCGGGTCGGGTCATAGCTTCCTCAGCCAGGTCTCGACCTCGTGGTCGGCGAGGCCGCGCGCGAGCTGGCGGCGGATCTCGAGGTCGTCGCGCACGTTCTGCACCGTGGAGTCGGGCACGCCGCTCCACCACACCTGGGTCGGCAGCTGGTGCTCGCGGGTCCACTGCTTGAACGCCTCCTCGTCGCGCGCGCCGGCGAGCACGAGGTTCTGGGTCGCCGGGAACCCCTGCGTGTTCGACCACACCGCGGTCAGCCCCGACGCCGCGCGGTCGATGAACTCGCCGAGGTAGCTCTGCCAGCTGCCGTCGTAGTTGGAGAAGAACAGCAGGCGGTGGCGGCGCGGGCGGACCGGCCGGCGATCGCGGACGATCACCCAGCGCGCGAAGTGGATCGCGGTGATGCCGCCGAGCTCGCCGCGCACCCACCACGTCCGCGCGACGGCGTCGATCGCGGTGAGCGTCAGCCACAGGGTCGCGAGCCGGAACACGCCCGGCTTGACGTCGACCAGGTGGGTCATCTCGTTCTGGGTGACCTGATCCTCGGCGCAGCGCACCGCGGGGTCGATGAACAGCGGCCGGGCGTACGCGGTCGCGATGTCGCGGTCCTCGCAGCGGCGGAGCAGCAGGTACCAGATCGGCGCGACGATCAGCACCAGCGGAAGCAGCGCGAGCCCGACCGCCAGCGCGGCGAGCTTGCCGAGCGCCCAGCGCGGCTCGTCATCGCCCTCCGGGCCGCCGCGCGACAGGTCGAGCTCGGGGTGCCGCGCGGCGACCCGCTCGCGGATCTGGATCTGCAGGTCGCTGCGCGACAGCCCGCGCAGCGCGTCGCGATCGCGGTCGAGCACCTCGCGGATCGCGTCGTGGACGCCGCGCGCGTTGACCACGGCCCGGCGCGGCACGCCGCGGTAGCCGGTGTAGAACGCCGCGGCGCGGTGAGCGCGGGCGAGCATCCACGCGACCCAGCGCTCGATGTCCGCGGTGCCCTCCGCGGGGTAGCCGGCGCAGCACTCGAACACCGCGGTGATCGCCGGGGCGGTGCGCGCGACCGCGGCGAGGTACTCGGCGGCGCGGCCGTCGTGGTTGCTCTCCCAGGCCAGCAGCGCCGGGAGCTCGCCGCGCGGATCGTCGAGGATCACGAACCGCATGAAGTGGGTGTCGGGCAGATCGCACGGCCGGAAGATCGCGTTGCCGTCGAGATCGGCGGCGATCGCGGCGAGCCGCTGTTGCAGCAGCGCGCGCGGAGGCCCGGGCGGGATCTCGGCGATCACCGTCAGCGCCTGGGTGGCATCGAGCATGCGCCGGGCAGTATCGAACAGCCGGGAGCGCCAGGCGGGTCCAGGCCGATCATTTTGGCCGGGTGGAGATGCCCCCGGGATCGGCGGCAATCTCCGGCACGGCGCGCCGCGCGTCAGTCCGACGACGGCGACGGGGGCGGCGAGGGCGGCACGTACGTCGTCTCCGCGCTGGGCGGGGGCGGCGGATGCCGGGCGTCGAGGCCGGGGTACGTGAAGTCGCCGCGCATCGGGTTGGGATGGAAGCCGGTCATCCACGACTGCTTGAAGGCCTCGTCGTTCTGGCGCTGCTCGGGGCCGCGGCACACCCGGCGCGCGATGGTGCTGCCGGTCGGCTGCTCGTCCTTGCAGGTGATCTCGTCGCCGGTCCGCGGCGTCCGCACGCCCGGCCCGTTCGCGGACTCGGCCATGCAAGCGGAGACGAACAGGGCGGTCGCCAGGGCGTATCGCATGTGGACATGGTAGCGCGATCCGCTGGCTGCAGCGGAGCTCGAACCGTATCGTCGGGCACACGTTCTTCAGCAGGGCCAGAGGGGGCTGCCCGACGGCAAACCTCGTCGCGCAAGGTCGATGCGCTACGAGATGGACCTCGCCGGTCGCGTGATGACAACCGCCGTGGCGTCCGAGATCGGTGAAGGGGCTGAAGAAGCCGTACAATGGGCCGGTCAGGCGAAGGCAAGACGGATGACGGCTGGTATTCCAGCACCTGAGCCCGGGAATATGTGCCAGTTTTATGAACCATTTCAGTTAGTTCGACGCTCGATTCGATTGCGCAGACAGCGTCTGCAGAATTGCGTCCCGGATTCTGGGACATCGTCGCGACCGCATGGCTAGGCGAGATCGACCGAGGTGCCCCTCGCATCCGCCGAGCAAGGGTCGAACAGGCCCTGGCGGCGATGTCTCGCAGGTAACTGCCGACCTGTGCCGAACCGGCAGTCGAGATCGAGCGTGAGCGCGCGGAGTCCTTGCGCGTGCTCCGGTGGACTGCTCCCGCGACGGACGGGAGACGAACCATGACCGCGCTCCGGCCGGCGCTGTTTGGAGGCCCACGCGAGCCGTGTCGTGACCTGGCACATGCAGGCCGTTCGAGGGACAATCATCGGGCGATGATCCCGTCCTCTGGCGCCCGGTGGTGGAAGCTCGACATCCACACGCACACGCCTGCTTCGGCTGACTTCGGAAAGGGGCCGGAACAAGCCAGGCTCCGCACGGTCACGCCGGTGGACTGGCTACAGGCATTCATGGATGCGGGCATCGATGCCGTGGTGATCACCGACCACAATAGCGGCGCATGGATCGATCCGCTCAAGTCAGCGCTCGAAGATCTCCGCCGGAGGGGTGGGGCAAAGTTTCGTGAGCTGGTGCTCTTTCCGGGTGTCGAGATCACCGCAAACAGTGGCGCGCACATCCTCGCGATCCTGCCACCGGATGAATCGACCGAGAGAATCGACCGGCTGCTGGGCGCCGTGCGGTTCCGCGGGGAGCGAGGTGCGAGCAACGTTGCTGCCGACAGCTCCCCGATCGACGTGATCGAGGAGATCGTGAACGCGGGTGGAATTCCGCTTCTCGCCCATGTCGACGCCGAAAACAGCGCGTTCGATACACGTGGCAACACACTCGCATCCTTGCTGCATGCTCGGGGGCTCCACGCGATCGAAGTGCGCACTGCCCCCTGGACGCCGCCAGAGCTGTATTCGCAGCAGGGGCTTTCCTGGGTGCAAGTGCTTGGCTCGGACAGCCATCACCTCACTGGAACGCCCGGACAACGGTTCCCAGGCTCGCACTTCACTTGGGTGAAGATGGAGCATCTCTCGTATAGCGGTCTGCGGCTCGCGTTGCTCGATGACCACGGGGCAACGATCCGGCGCAGTGATCCTACCGCCGTCGACCCGAACCGCTACACGCACACCGTGATCGAGCATGTCGCGATCACCGAGGCTCGGTATTGCGGACGCTCGACGCCGCCGGGCGAAAGGCCGTTCGAGGTCGCGTTCAGTCCTTGGTTGACAACCATCATCGGCGGTCGCGGAACGGGTAAGTCGACAGTGATCGAGTTCATGCGGCTCGCGCTGCGCCGCGAAGACGAGCTGCCGGCCGCGCTCGAGAGCTACTTTGAGACCTTCCGGAAGGTGCCGACCGGGCGAGATGATCGCGGTGCGTTGACCGATGCGACCCAGATCGTCCTCGTCTTCCGCAAGGACGGCCATCGTTATCGCATCCTCTGGGCGGCCTCGGGTAGCGTGCCGGCGATCGAGGAGGAGAAGGATGGCGCGTGGATCCCATCGGTCGGCGAGGTGCGCCAGCGCTTCCCGGTACGGATTTTCAGCCAGGGGCAGATCTTCGAGCTGGCGAAGGATCACAGGGCGCTTCTGCGCATCGTGAGCGAGTCTCCAGAAGTCGACTTCCTGGCATGGCGTCATCGCTGGCAGGTGGAGGAGGGTCGCTTCCTGTCGCTCCGGGCGAAGCTACGCGAGCTCGAGAAGCAGCTCGAGGAGCGACCCGGTCTGAAAGGGAATATCGAAGACGTGAAGCGAAAGCTCGCGGTATTCGAGGAAGCGGCACATGCACAGCTGCTGAGAGACTATCAGCGCTCGCAGCACCAGCGGCGGACGATCCAGGACTGGAGCGCGAGCCTGGCGGACATCGAATCCAGGCTGCGTGTCACCGCCGAGCGGATGGTGCCCCTCGATATCGATCGGTCGGTATTCGATGTCTCGGTGGTATCGGAACGAGAGATCCTCGAGCGGATCGCGGATGGTGCGGCGGAGTCCGTCGGCCTGGGGCGGCAGCTTTCGGAGTTTGCCGATGAGGCACGAGATCGCCACGCGGCCTGGGTGAAGCAGCTCTCGGGCTCGTCGTGGTCCCGGGCCACAGAGCGGATCACCGAGCAGTACCATGCGCTGGTGTCCGAGCTTGCAGCACGCGGTATCTCGGACGTCGGTCAGTACGGGTCGCTGGTCCAGCACCGGCGGGTGCTCGAGGATCGCCTGCGGGCGCTCGATGGTCTGGAGATGACGATCGACGAGATTCGCAGGGAGGCAGCGAGCTCGCTTGGAACGCTGCGGGAGCTTCGCGAGCAACTCACGGCGCGGCGAAACCGCTTCCTCGACGCGGTGCTCCGGGACAACCTACACGTGCGAATGGCCGTGGAGCCCTACGGGCGCGATCCTCGACTAGCAGAGGCTGAGTTTCGCAAGATCATTGATCGAACTGACGGGAAGTTCGCCGACGACATCCTCTCCGAGGATGGCGGCCGAGGCCGTCTGGCCGACTTGTACCGCGGACTACCCGAGGAGCGCGGTCCTCGCGCCTCCGAGCTGGCACGGCGGATCGAGGAGCTGAAGCAAACGCTCGTGCAGGCCGCCACCGACGCTCAACAGCGGGGCTGGTTCGCCCGTCATCTCCGGGAGCTTCCGCCCGAATCCATCGACCGACTCCTCCTGTGGTTTCCCCCCGATGAGCTCGTCGTCAGCTACAGCCCGCAAGGCGATGGCCGCAGGTTTCGCCCGCTGGAGCAGGGCTCCCCCGGCCAGAAGACCGCGGCGATCCTCGCTTTCTTGCTCGCCCATGGTGACGAGCCGATGATCCTCGACCAGCCCGAGGATGATCTCGACAATGAGCTCATCTACAAGCTGATCGTGGGCCAGATCCGCGCCAACAAGAGTCGAAGGCAGGTGGTCATCGTGACCCATAATCCGAATATTGTTATCAATGGAGACGCCGAGCTAATCGTCGTGATGGGGAATACTGCAGGGCAGTGCAGAGTGCTGCGCCAGGGCAGTCTGCAATCGGCCGAGGTCCGAGCTTCGGTTTGCGACGTGATGGAAGGCGGACGCGAAGCGCTCGAGCGGCGCTATAGGCGGATGCTCGACGGAGAGCAGGATGTTTGACTCGAAGGAGGAGCTGCTCGAAAAGATCGCTCTGGGAGAGGATTCAGTGCTGGAACTGAAGGCCGTGCGTTTCCGCGGCAATCGGGTTGATGGGCCGAGCCGTGACGATCTGGCGGATGAGCTGGCAGCGCTCGCGAATTCACACGCTGCGGTCGTGGTCCTCGGCGTCGATGATCGGACGAAGGAGATCCTTGGCATCCCCCGTGAGCGTCTGGATCTGGTCGAGACGTTCGTGAGGGAGACGTGCCAGGATTCGATCAAGCCGCCGCTCGTTGCGACCATCATCCGCATGCTGCTCCCGGCCAGCGATGGAACCGATCGCGCGGTGATCAAGATCGACGTGCCGCGTAGCCTGTTCGTGCACAAGAGCCCCGGCGGATACTTTCACCGGCTCGGTAGTTCGAAGCGCGAACTCTCGACAGAGTTGCTCATGCGGCTGGGCCAGCAGCGCAGCCAGACCCGCCTCCTCCGGTTCGACGAACAAGTGGTCCCCGATGCAGCGATCGAGGATCTCGACCCGGCGCTGTTCGAGCGATTTCGGGGCCGACAGGTCGGCGATGCAGATTCCGATCTGCTTCACAAGCTGGCCATGGCGCGACATGATGATCAAGGCCGGCTGCGCCCGACCGTCGCGGGCGTGCTCCTCGCTTCGCACGAGCCACGACGATGGCTCTCCAACGCCTTCATCCAGGCAGTTGCGTACCGTGGAAAAGGGCTCGTGCCCGAGACGGACATCGCGAATTATCAGCTCGACGCCTCGGATCTGTCGGGGCCGCTCGACCAGCAGATCCTCGATGCGTGCCGGTTCGTGCGCAAGAACATGTGGGTCGAGGCCGCCAAGGCCAAGGACGAGGGGCGCCATGACGTGGCGCAGTTCGACATGACCGCAGTGTTCGAGGCTGTGGTCAACGCTGTGGCGCACCGCGACTATTCGATCTACGGATCGAAGATCCGGCTGAGGATGTTCGAAGATCGGATCGAGCTCAGCTCTCCGGGCGCGCTCGCAAACACGATGACGATCGAGAGCTTGCCATTCCGGCAGGCTGCCCGCAATGAGGCGATCTCGAGCCTTCTTGCCAAGTGCGGGGTTCCCTCGGACAGTGATTGGTTGGGAACGACACGGGGGACGCTGATGGACAAGCGAGGCGAAGGTGTATCGGTCATTCTTGACCGTGGTCAACGACATGCTGGCGTGCGACCCAAGTACGCGATGTTTGATGACTCGGAATTGCAGCTGACGATCTACGGTGCGGCTCGCGGCCAAAGTGCGCTGGCTACGGCGTGATCGGCCCGGGCAGCAGCATCTCGAGCATGGTGTCCGGCTCGCGGACCGACTCGGCGTGGAGCCAGCTCCGCGCCTCGGCGCGCAGCGCGGCGCCCTCGGCGCCGCCGATCAGCCGGCCGAGCCGGTCGCGCGCGGCGTGGGCGAACAGGTGGGTGTCGTGCTCGTCGAGCCCGGGCAGCGCGGCGCGGTACTGCGCGATCGCGTGCTCGGGGCGGCCCTCGGCCTCGGCGATCAGGGCGTCGAACAGCTGCGCGCAGTGGATCACCACCGGGACGGCGCGGCGCGGGAACCGCCGCAGGTGGGCGCGGGCCTCGGCCAGCGCCTCGCGCCGGCGCGCCGAGCCGCGCGGGGCGTGGTTGGCGCACGCGACGGCGTGGCGGACGAACGCGCCGCGCAACATCAGGCCCTGGAGCGGCGGCCGGTCGACCAGCGAGCGCCGGATCAGCTTCCACTCGGGGGCGATCCGCGGGGTCACGTCCTCGGGGCGCCGCCGGTACAGCGCGAGGTCGATCCGCGAGGCGAGCGCCAGCAGGTGCTGGAGCTGGTAGGTCCCGCCGCGCGAGGTCCACGAGTCGATCGCGGCGTCGAGCTCGGCCTCGATCGCGTCGGGCTCGAACCGGGCGAGCCAGGCGATCGGGAAGGCGCAGCGCAGCGTGACCGCGGTGTAGCGGTTGCCGTTGCGCGCCGCGGCCTCGGCCATCGCCGGCACCCGGCGCGACAGCTCGGCGATCTCGCCCATGTAGTACAGCGCCCAGCAGCAGAACATGCTGACCGTGTCCATCTCGAAGCCGGCGCGGCCGACCACGGTGCGGTAGCTCGCGATCGCCTCGCTGAAGTGGGTGAGGGCGCGGCGGAACCGGCTGCGCACGAAGAAGTCGACGAAGCCCCGCGTGGTGATGAGCTGGGCCGCGGCGGGGAGCTCGTCGAGCGTGGCGGTCAGCTGCTCGAGCCGGTCGAGCAGGCGCACGGCGCGGGTCGACTTGGCGGACGCGGCGAGGAAGTCGGTCTCCAGCGCGATCGCGCGCGACACCCGCCAGCGCTCGCCGAGCCGCAGCGACGACAAGAGGAACCGGCTGCCGAAGTCCATCGAGCGGAACGTGTCGACCAGCGCGAGGCCGAACGCGACGCCCTCGCAGACGTCGACCCGGGTCAGCTCGGCCTGGCTGATCTCGGCGAGCGAGCGGGTCCGGAACCCGAGGCCGCGGATCCGGAGCCAGCCCCGGCGCAGCACCATCGAGATCAGGCCGCGCAGCGGCGTCGGCGTCATCGTCAGGCCGACGCCGGCGAGCACCGTGCGGGTCAGCTCGAGGCCCTCGGCGACGTAGCCGGACTGGAGCAGCGAGCCGGCGGCGCGGCGGCGCAGCTCCAGCGTGGTCGAGGCGTCGGCGCCCGACGCGGCGACCAGGAACTGCTCGGCGGCCTCACGCGGCCGGCCGGCGTCGGCGAGCGCGTCGGCGAGCTGGCTGCGCAGCGCGCGGCGCTCGGCGTCGGTCCACTGCGGGCCCTCCAGCGCGATCGCGTACCACCGCGACGACAGGTCGAAGTCGAGCCGGGCGCGCGCCTCGTCGCCGGCGCGCCGCGCGTAGCCCGCGGCGTGCTCGAAGTTGCCGGCGCCGTACCAGTGGCGCGCGAGCTGCTCGGCCGAGCCCTTGCCCGACAGCGCGATCGCGAGCGCGCGGTGGTGGCGGGCGCGGCGGTCGTCGTCGAGCTGGTTCAGCACCGCGCCGCGGACCCGGGCGTGGTAGGGCTCGATCGTGTCCTCGGCCCGCGACCCCGACATCCGGACCACGCGCTGGGCGCGCAGCAGCGACAGCTGGCGCGACAGCTCGGCGGGCGCGACCGCGCTGATCAGGGCCAGCGCCGAGCGGGTCATCGGCTCGCCGGCGACCGCCACCAGCTCGGCGATCATCCGCGCGGCGTCGCCCAGGCCGCCGATCCGCTCGGCGAGCATCGCGTCGAGGCCCTTGCCGGCGATGTCCTCGATCCGGCGGCCGTGCAGGTAGCGCGCGAGCTCGATCAGGAACAGCGGGCTGCCGACGGCCTCGTGGACCAGCTGCACCGCGGTCTCGCGGTTGTCCTCGCCGAGGTGCGACACCGCGATCGCGATCGCCGCGTCGTCGTCGAGCGGCCCGAGGTCGACCAGGCGTTGCGCCGCGTCCATCCGGCGCACCAGGTCGACCACCGGCTCGGCGCCCTCGGTCCGGGTCGCCAGCACGAGCAGCACGGGCGGCGGGTCGGGCGCGCGCATCAGGTCGGCGAGCAGCGCGGTGGTGTCGCGATCGACCCACTGCATGTCGTCGAGGAACAGCACCACGGTGTGGCGATCGCCGAGCCGCTGCAGGGTCTCGCGCAGCGCGTTGAACGCGTGGGTCCGGCGCGCCTGCGGGTCGGCGACGATCCGGGTGCGCGGCGCGTCGGCGATCGCCGGGACGCGATCGAGCACGGGGAACAGGGTCGGCAGCAGGTAGGCGTCGCGCGGCAGCAGCGCCTGGGCCTGCCTGGGGGGCAGCCCGAGCCACCAGTCGCTGAGCTCGTCGATCAGCGGGTCCATCGCCTTGTACGGCACGTCCTCGCGGTCGAGGCAGCGGCCGCGCAGGATCAGCGCGTTGGGCCGGGTCGCGCGCAGCCGCTCGAGGAAGCGGTTGACCAGCGAGGTCTTGCCCATCCCCGACGGCGCGCGGACCAGCGCGACCGAGGCGCGCTTGACCGCGAGCGGCTCGAGCGCGGCGTCGAGCATCGCGAGCTCGTTGCTGCGGCCGGCGAACCCGCCGTCGCGCGAGATGCTGGCCAGCGGCGTCGCCGCCATCCGGTCGGTGTCGGCGACCCCGAGCCGGTGCAGGAGCTGCGCCCCGGTCGGCCGGTCGGCGGGCTCGCGCTCGAGCAGCTCGGCGCACAGGTCGTCGAGGTCGCGCGGGATGTGCTGGACCAGCATCGACGGCCGCGGCGCGGCCTCGGTCTGCTTCTCGAACAGCACGCGGGTCGGCACGCCCTCGAACGGCAGCCGGCCGGTCAGCGCCTGGAACACCACGACGCCCAGGCCGTACCAGTCGGCGGCCGCGGTGAGCTGGACGTCGCCCGCGCACTGCTCGGGCGCCATGTACGCGACCGTGCCGACGATCATGCCGTCGGCGCCCTGCCGGCGCTCGAGCTCGGCGACGAGGCCGAAGTCGAGCAGCACGACCCGGCCGTCGCTGGTGACCTGGATGTTCGACGGCTTGACGTCGCGGTGGATCTTGCCCGCGCCGTGCAGCGCGTGGAGCCCGCGCGCCAGCTGGGGCAGGGCGTGACGCAGCCGGTCGATGTCGCACGGCGTCGGCCGCGGCGAGTTCAGCGTGTTGTCCTCGCTGTCGTCGTCGGCGCCCACGAAGCCGGGCGGGATCGGGGTCAGCGTGGTCGGCATCAGCTCCGCCGGATCCTCGACCTTGCGGCCCCACAGGTAGGTCAGCAGGTCGACCCCGTCGAGCAGCTCCATCGTGAAGAAGCACGAGTCCGCGGCGACCACGAGGTCGTAGAGCGCGACCAGGTTGGGGTGCGACAGGTCGGCGAGCGCGCGGAACTCGCGCTTGAGCTGGTAGATCTTCTCGACGTCGGGGTTGGAGATCGTCTTGAGCGCGACCTTCTGGCCGCGCTCGACGTCGTCGGCCTCGTACACCACGCCCATGCCCCCGGCGCCGATCCGCCGTACCACCTGGTAGCGATCGATGGAGCTGGCAACCTCCTGCATCGCTCGGGGCCTGATGCTACTCCAACTATCCGCCGCGCAGGCGTCGCGCGACCTGGCTCATCGGGTAGACCGTGGCGCGAATTCCGTTCCGCAGGCCGAGCGGCCGGACCCCGCGGCCGTGGCGGAACATCGACTCGTGCAGCCGTCGGCCGTCGATGTCGACGCGCTCGGTCAGCTGGATATCCGCGAGGGCGAGCTCGTCGCTCCCGGTGCCGACCATCAGCGTGAACCCGGCGCGGCCGGTCGCGAGGTCGGCGTCGAGCCGCGCCAGCCGGTCGCTCCCGCGATCCGCCGCGGCGGGCGGCGGGGGGACCAGCCGCAGGATCACCGGTCCGTGGCCGGTCAGCCACCACGGCGTCACCGTCGAGTAGCGGTTCGCGAGGTAGTCGCCGGCGTCGGTGCGGGCGCGATCGCGCGCCACGGTGAGGAACGACTCGAAGGTGCCGAGCAGCAGGTCCTGATCGCCGTACGTGGCGTCGTCCTTGGCGACCGGCTGGAGCCGGAGGGCGATGCCGAGCACGTCGGTCCCGGTCGTGGCCTGGCTCGCCAGCGCACCCGACAGCCGGACCAGCGCGGGACCGGCGAGCAGGTCGGCGGTCGGGTGGCGCGAGGTCAGCCGGGCGCGGCACACCACCCCCTCGGCGTGCACCGCGCGAGCGCCGCGCACGAGGCTCACCAGGCCCAGCACCAGGCCGAGCACCAGCCCCAGCGCGGCGCCGATCAGGAACAGGATCGACAGGCCGATCGCAACAAGCACCCGCATTCCCCGCGGCATCCTCGCCTCCCCGGCGCGCGCGCGCAACGCCGGAGCAACGAGAGAACAACCGCACCGCGACATCGCTGTCGCGATCGGGGCGCGTGCCGCCAAGCGGCGCGGCGTAACCCACCGAGATCGCTATCTCGGCGGCGGTACATCGGTTGCGATGGCGCCCCGCCATGCGTGCGATTCCAAGCATCCTCGCCGCCCTCGCCGCCGGGGCCGCGGCGTGCGGCGCCGGCGCCGACCTCGGCGGCCCGGCCGAGCCACCCGGCGGCGCGGGAGCCCCGGTAGGCTGCCTGGCGTCGAGCGAGTGCCCGACCGGCTGGACCTGCAACGACTTCCACGTCTGCGTCGCGCCACCGCCCGGTGGCGACGGTGGCGTGCCCGCCGAGACCGAGATCGCGCTCGGCCCGCCGATCAGCTCGCAGCGCTTCGTCTACGTCGCGATGACCGCGCAGGGCAAGCTGGCGCGGATCGACGGCAACACCCTCACGGTCTCGACCACGCCGGTCGGCCCCGCGCCGCGCGAGGTCGCGACCATCCCCGGTAGCGACGGCGCGGTCGCGCTCGACGCGGTCGACGGCACGGCGACCGTGGTCCGCCCGGTGGTGACCGGCGGCGACGGCACGCGCGTGCTGGCGACCCTGCCCGGCCTCAACCGGATCGACATCGATCCGACCGGCCGCTTCGCGGTGATCTGGTTCGACGTCGTGCGCGCGCGGCAGGACGGCACGCCGAGCTCGGGCAGCTTCCAGGACACCGTGATCGCCGCGCTGTCTCCCGGCCACGAGGGCTCGGTCGCGCTCACCGTCGGGTTCCGGCCGCGCGCCGTGCAGTTCGACGCCGCCGGCGCGCACGCGTTCGTGATCACCGAGGACGGCGTGTCGGTGATCGATCTCGCCGACGCGATCGGCAACGGCCCGCGGATCGTGCCGCCGATCGCGGTCGCCGCGCCGGGCGTGTCGCCCGACGACCTCGAGGTCCAGGTCGTCGCGACCGGCGACTACGCGGCGGTCCGCCAGGCCGGTCATGCCGGCGTCCGGGTGGTCGGCCTCGGTGCCACCACCGCCGGCCAGGGTTGGGACATCCCGCTCGCCGCACCCGCGACCGACATCGACCTCGCGCCCGACGGCTCGCGGCTCTACGCCGTGGTGCGCGACGCCGCGCAGCTCGCGATCATCGACATCCCGGCCGACGCGATCGACCCGACCGGCATCGACCTGGTCGACCTCGCACCCGCCACCGTCGGCTCGATCGCGGTGTCGGCCGACGGCGCGCGCGCGCTGCTCTACACCAACGCGACGCTCGATCCCCACCTCACCGAGGTCGCGCTCGACCGGCCCGGCTTCCCGCACGCGACCTACGCGCTGCAGAAGGCGGTGCGCGCGGTCGCGATCGCCCCCGACGGCGCCACCGCGGTCGTGCTGTCCGCCAAGGCGCCCGGCGACCCCGCCACCGCGAGCTCGCTCGACGACCTGATCGCGCGCAGCTTCGGCTTCGAGCTGGTCGACCTCGCGACCGGGTTCGCCAAGCTGCAGCTGACCCCGGTCGACCCCGGCGCGCCGGCGTTCGCCCCCGGCGGCACCGCCGCGTACGTCCCGCTCGACGGCGGCGACACCGCGGCCGCGACCCGCGCCCTGCAGATCGTGTCGACCCGGACCGGCATCGTCCGGACCGTCGCGCTCGGCTCGCCGCCGTCCTCGGTCGGCGTCGTGCCGCTCGCCGGCCAGGCGTTCGTCGCCCAGCGCCACCCGCTCGGCCGGATGTCGTTCGTCGCGCTCGCCACCGGCGCGGTCCGCACCGTCACCGGCTTCGACCTCAACAGCCAGATCGTGGATCACTGACCATGCGCGCCCACTCCGCTCGCTCGCTCACCGCGTCTGCTGCTCTCGGCGCCGCCCTCGCGCTCGCCCCGGCGTGCTGGAGCGACGACCGCCCGGTCCCGTGGGACCGCCCGCGCGATCTGCTCGGCCCGATCGCGCTCAAGGCCCAGGTCGCGTACATCGACCCGGCGCTCGATCGCGTCGTCCTGATCGACCTCACCGCCGACCACCCGGCGGTCGCCCACACCGCGATCGGCCGGCGCGCGATGTATGCGGTGCCGAGCGACGACCGCCACCGCCTGTTCGTCATCACCCGCGGCGAGCAGGCGGTCCACCGGGGCGAGGTCGACCAGCCGCCGATGTTCTGGGTCGTCGACGTCCAGCACCCGGGCTCGGCGGTGTCGTACCCGATCGGCTCGCCGTTCGATCGGATCGCGGTGTCGCCCGACGGCAAGCTCGCCATCACCTACTACTCGTCGGGCGGCACCGATCCCGACGGCGTGTTCCGCAACCCGAACGAGCTCGCCGTCATCGATCTGACCAGCCCGCCGGGGGCCGCCAACCCGGCGCTCGAGACCATCCGGTCGTTCGGCTCGGTCCCCGAGGGCATCACCCTGTCGCCGCCGATGGTGCTGCCCGGCAGCTCCGATCCCGCGCCGCGGACGTTCGCCTTCATCCTGTCCGCCAGCACCCTGACCGTGCTCGACGCGAGCCATCCCGACCGCCACGAGGTGTCGATCCGCCTCGATCTCGGCGGCACCGCCGTCGTCCCGCGCCAGGTCGTGTTCGCGTCCGGCAGCGCGAGCGCCTACGTCCGCAGCGACCGCGCGCGCGACGTCCTGCAGGTCGCGCTCGAGCCCCAGCCGCCGGACCCCACCAACCCGGGCGACAACGACTTCCGCGCGGTCGTCGCCGAGCTCGGCGCCGGCGGCGGGCCGAGCGACGTCGCGGTCTACGACGACGCCGGTGGCCGCCGCGTCGTGCTCGCCGCGACCCCCGATACTCACGAGGTCGTCGTGATCGACGCCGACACCGCCCAGTTCCGCTCGATCCCGATCCCCGATCCGATCAACCGCGTCCTGGTGTTCCCGTCGGCCGACGGTCCGCCCCACCGCGCCCTGTTCGCGACGATCAGCGCCGCCGGCACGGGCACGGGCAGCACCTCCGGCGGCGTCGCCGGCGTGTACCGCCTCTGGCTGCTCGACCTCGATCACGTCGCCGATCCGCTGGCCCAGGTCACCCCCGTCGAGATCGACCTCGGCAAGCCGGTCCACGACGTCGTCCCGGTCCCCGGCCGCGACCTCGCGCTGATCGTCCACGACGACGCGCGCACCGTGCTCGGCGTGCTCGATCTCGACACCGCGGCCACCTCGCCGCTGCTCGGCGCCGGCCAGCTCGACAGCTACGCGTTCTCGCCGACCGGCGACTACCTGATCGGCGCGACCCGCGGCGTCGCGCGCGTCGGCTTCGTCGCGCTCGACAACCTCCACCCGACCGACTTCCGCCTCGACGACGCGCCGGCCCACGTCCTGTCGACCGCCAACGACAAGATCTTCGTCGATCACGGCGGCCCGCTCGGCCACGCGACCATCATCCCGTCGCCGACCGCCGGGCGCGGCGACGCCACCGTGCTCACCGGCTTCCTGACCGCCGGCCTGCTCGACGAGGACCACTGACATGCGCGACCTGCATTCCCCGCAGTCCCCGCCCGCCGCGCGCACGTTGCCAGCCCGCCTGGTCGGCCGCAGCGCTCTCGCGCTGGCCCTCACCACCGCTGCCACTGCGGCCCGCGCCGACGCCCCGGCTGCCGCCGGCACCGAGCTCGCCGCCCACCACGACGAGGTCTCGCTCGGCGCGACCGCCCGCGCCCTGCGCTCGCCGAGCGCCAACGCGCTCGCCGGCGCCAACCTCGCCGGTGCGTCCGTCGGCATCGCGCGCGACCTCGGCCACGACCTCGACGTCTACCACGGCTCCTGGCTGGCTCCCGGCCTCACCCTGTGGGCCGAGGCCGGCCTCGTCACCGGCTCGGCCGGCGGCACGATGTTCCAGTCGCTCTCGACCTCGATCGACGAGCTCGGCCTGACCGGCGGCCTCGCCGCGCGTTACCGCCTGCACCGCCGGATCACCGCCGGCGCCCGCGTCGCTCTTGGCGCCCAGCGCGTCCGCGCCGCGATCACCGACGGCACCGGCACCACGGCCTACGATCACGGCTGGGGCGCGATGGCCTCCGCCTCTGCTGCGCTCGACCTGCTCCTGATCACCCCGCGGCGCTTCGGCCTCGGCCTCCGCGTCGAGGCCGGCTACGTCGCCGCCCAGGGCATCGCGCTCACCCTGCACACCGACCGCCCGGGCGACGCCATCCCGCTCACGATGACCGCGTTCTCGCTCGGCCACCTCGACCTCAGCGGCCCGACCGCCGGCCTCTCGCTGCTCGGCCAGTTCTGACCGCGCCGCCGCTGGGTGCCCCACCTGCTATGCTGGGGCTGTGGCCGCCGCGCTGCCCGCCGATGTCGCTCGCCTGTTCTGGGACACTGATCCCGAGCAGGTCGATCTCCGCGCGCATCGCGACTACGTGATGGAGCGCGTCATGTCGCGCGGCAGCTGGACCGCCATGCGGTGGCTGCGCGACATGTACTCCTCGGCGGATATGGCCGATTTCCTCGTCCGCAAGGGTCACCGCCTCGCGCCCCGCGAGCTCGCGTACTGGTCGCTCATCGCAGGCATCGAGATCTCCCCACCGCGCGGCGGCGCACGAGCCCCGTGGGCCGGGCCATGAGCAGTATCTCCGATGCACAACGCGCGGCGCTGGAAGCGCTCGCACCGATCCTGGATCCGACGACGTATCTCGGTGGCGGTGTGGCGGTTGCGCTGCGCCTTGCGCACCGGCAGTCACGCGATCTCGATCCAGTGACTCAGGAGAATCGGTGACGGCCGCGCCGCGGTCGCCTCGGAATCGAACGGCGAGTCCGTACTGGACCACGGCGTCCTGGCGGATCGAGCTCCGCCAGGACGTCGCGAGCACCAGACGCATTTTGCGCGAGAAGCAGTTCGACAAATTGAGACCCTGTTCGCGATAGCGCGGTCCCAGTCGCTGAAGCGTCATCGCGATGTCGGTCAGTTCCTCGCTCTGCGAGAGTACGTCTGACTGGTCGGGCTGCGTCGCGGAGAACTTCACGAGGTTAAGGCCACATCGTGAATCCAGGTCGGAACCTTCCGTGATGGCACCGCGAGCCACGCGACGATCGGGCCGGAGCGAGGTGCCGATCCGGTCCGCCGGGGGCGAGGTGCTGCAGAACGCGTGACTTCGAGCGCAGTCGCTTCGTCCTCGCGGAGGTCGCTGCCGCGTCGGTGCGCCGCTCGACGTCCGCAAGGATTCTCCGGGGTCAAGGGGCTCCGGGGCCTGCCGGCACGCGGTGGAGAACACGGTTGACCACGCACCCCGTCCACAGGTCCTATACTTCACGCCGATGCGGCCGCTGACGACCGACATGACCCGGCGAGACCTGCGGCCCTACTTCCTGTGGGACGAGGACGTCTCGATCGGCGAGCTGCAGCAGATCCTCGCAGGTCCCGAGAGTCCGCGGCGCGACCAGTTGCTCGGCAAGATGCTGCGCGAGGCCCGCGACCTCGACGTCTGGCAGTTCGTCCGGCCGGCGGAGGTGGCGGGCGCCCTGGAGCGGCTCCGGCGCCGGCTCGGTCGGCGGTACGCGTTCTGGAGCTTTCTGATCGAAGGCTGGCGCCAACATGGACTCCTCGGGACCTAGCAAGCTGACCGCGTTCCAGCGCGAGGTGCTCGACGCGTTCTTCCAGCGCGAGCGCGGGTTCTTCCTGACCGGAGGCGCCGCGCTGGCGGGCTTTCACCTCGGCCACCGCACGACGGAGGATCTCGACCTGTTCACGGTGCAGCAAGCGGCCTTCGAACGCAGCCGCTTCGTGCTTGCCGACGTCGCTGCGGCGGTCGGTGCGGTGCTCGAGGTCCGCCAGGACGCCCCTGGCTTCAGGCGCGTCGTCCTGCGTCGTCGCGATGAGGGCCTGGTGGTCGACCTCGTGAAGGACGTGAGCGCGCAGCTCCATCCAGAGAAGCTGGAGCGAGACGACATCGTGGTCGATCCGGCCGACGAGATCCTCGCGAACAAGCTCACCGCGATCGTCGGCAGGGCGGAGGAGCGCGACCTGGTCGACGTGATGCTGCTGGAGCGCGCCGGCTACTCGATCGAGGCGGCGTTGCCGGCGGCGCTGGCCAAGGACGGCGGCTGTACGCCGGCGACGCTCGCGTGGCTCCTGTCGGAGGTCACGATCCCCGACGGGATCGAGCTGCCGGCCGGCGTTGCCCCGGCGGAGCTGCGAACGTACCTCGCCGACCTGATCCGCCGCTTGCTGGTCCTGGCGGCGCCGGAACAACCGCAGCCGCCATGAGCTCTGCGGACCTTGCAGCGCTGTGCTGCGGGGCACGCTGCGGTGCGGTGTCGTGCACGGCGCGCGCACGGGGGCTACCCGGCAGACCGCGTGGATCCCCGCGGACTTCCGCCCGTCGGTGCCCGCGACAGCCGGGTGTTCCGGCGGTGTGCAGGGTCGCAAATCCGATGAAGGCCGTTGGTTCGCGCGGGCGGCTCGCGTAACGTCGTCTATGGAGGACGAATGCGGGACATAGCCGCCGAGCGTAGAGACATCGAACGGGCGATGGAAGGGGAGACCCTGTGCAGCAAGTTCACCGCGACGGTCGCGCGGCTCGGCGATGCCGAGGCGCTGGTCGACAAGGGGCCCGGCGGTGAGCGGCGCGCGCTGTCGTGGAACCAGTACCGCGAGCGGGTGCGCGCCGTGGCGCTCGGGCTGCAGGCGCTCGGCGTCGCGCCGAAGCAGTTCGGCGTGTTCCTGTCGCGCAACCGGCCGGAGTACCTGATCGTCGACCTCGGGCTGATGCACCTCGGCGGGACGGCGGTGGGTCTGTACAACACGCTGGCGCCCGAGCAGATCAGCTACATCGCCAACCACTGCGACGCGGTGGTCGCGGTGGTCGAGAACGCGGCGATGCTCGCCCGGTTCCGGCGCGACGAGCTGCCGGCGCTGCGCCACGTGGTGCTGCTCGAGGGCGAGAGCGACGATCCGTCGGTGATCACGCTGGACCGGCTGCTCGCGCTCGGCCGCGACGCGCACGCGCGCGATCCGCACGCGTTCGACCGGCTGTGGCAGGCGGTGATGCCCGACGACATGGTCACGCTGATCTACACGTCGGGCACGACCGGCCCGCCAAAGGGTGTGATCGACACCCACCGCAACGTGCTGTGGGTCAGCGAGTCGGTGCGACGCGAGTCGCCGAGCGACGAGACCGACACGGGGATCAGCTACCTGCCGCTCGCCCACGCGGCGGATCGCGTGCTCGACTACTACCACTCGCTGGTCACCGGGCACCGGATCGTGTTCTGCTCCGACCTCGCGCAGCTGTTCCCGCTGGTGCTCGAGGTCCGGCCGACGATGTTCGGCGGCGTGCAGCGGATCTGGGAGAAGCTGCACGCCGGGCTGACCAGCGGGATCAGCAAGGACCCCGACGAGCAGCGCCGCAGCACGGTGCTCGGGGCGCTGGAGGTCGCGCGCACCGTCGTGGCGATGGAGCAGCGCGGCGAGCCGGTGCCGGCCGAGCTGCGCCAGCAGCGCGCCGCGGCCGAGCCGATCTTCGCCGCGATCCGCGCCCGGATCGGGCTCGATCGGGTGCGCCAGACGTTCACCGGCGCCGCGCCGACGCCGCGCGAGGTGCTGGAGTTCTTCTACGCGATCGGGATCCCGATCACCGAGGTCTGGGGGATGAGCGAGCTCGGGGTGATCGCGAGCCGCGTTCCGCGGGACCGGATCAAGATCGGATCGATCGGCGTCGCGCTGCCCGGGGTCGAGATGCGGATCGCGCGGGACGGCGAGCTGCAGGCCCGCGGCGGGATGGTGATGCGGGGGTACTACAAGGAACCGCAGAAGACCGCCGAGACGATCGACCAGGACGGCTGGCTGTCGACCGGCGACGTCGCGACGGTCGACGCCGAGGGCTACTACTACATCGTCGATCGCAAGAAGGAGCTGATCATCACGGCGGGCGGCAAGAACATCTCGCCGGCGAACCTCGAGAGCCTGCTCAAGGCGAACTCGCTGATCGGCCAGGTCTGCGTGATCGGCGACAACCGCGCGTACCTGACCGCGCTGTTCGTGCTCGACGGCCAGGTCGCGCCGGTGTGGGCGGCGGCGCGTGGTATCACCTACCACTCGTTCGCCGAGCTGACGCTGCACCCGGAGGTCCGGGCGGAGGTCGAGCGCACGGTCGCCGCGCTCAACGAGCGGGTGTCGCGGGTCGAGAGCATCCGCAAGTGGACGATCCTGCCCGCGGAGTGGACCGCCGAGAGCGAGGAGCTGACGCCGACGCTCAAGCTCAAGCGGCGGGTCATCCTGCAGAAGTACGCGCCGGCGATCGACGAGATGTACGGCGAGGCGGATCCGTTCAGCTGACGGGAGCGCGCGGCCGGCGGCCGGGCCGGGATCGCAGCAACGCACTGCGTCGTCAGGACAGGCTCACGGCCGGCTCGCTATCGCTGCAGCGGCTGGCTTATGGTTGTACGGCCGTGGCCGCAGCGACGAGCGTTCGCCGCCTGCGATCCCTCCTCGGCCAATGCATGTCGCCCCGCCGGTGAACGCCATGACGTACCGCAGCTCCCGAACGTGTCATCTCCTGCTTGCCCTGGTCGCGCTCATCTCACTCCAGGGCGGGGCCTGCAAGCCCAAGTCGAAGCCGGCCGGTGACCGGACCGAGATCCTGATCGGCGGCACGCTGCCGCTGACCGGCGCCGAGGCGCGGATCGGCGGGTTCTACAAGGAGGGCTACGACCTGGCGCTCGACGAGGTCAACCGGGCCGGCGGGGTGGAGGTCGGCGGCAAGAAGCTGCCGGTCAAGCTGACGCTGCTCGACGACACGACCAGCCAGGACACCGCGGCGAGCCTGGCCGACAAGCTGATCAACAGCGACAAGGTCGACTTCTTGCTCGGCACGTACTCGACGGCGCTGGTCCAGCGCCAGAGCACGGTCGCCGAGCAGAACAAGGTGCCGTACCTCAGCGGCGGCGGCGCCGCGACCGCGATCTACCAGCGCGGCTACAAGTGGGTGTTCGGCGCGCTGGCGCCGGTCGAGCTGCTCGGCACCACGCTGATGACCTGGATCGACGAGCAGCAGAAGGCCGGCAAGCTGCCCAGGCCGGCCAAGATCGCGGTGCTGTGGGAGAACACGTCGCACGGCAAGGACTTCCGCAAGGGGGTCTCGGAGTTCGCCGCGAAGTCGGGCGGCGGCTACGAGATCACGGTGGACGAGTCGTTCGAGCTCAACGCCAAGGACTACAGCGCGCTGCTCGGCAAGGTGAAGGCCGCGGGCACCGACCTGTTCCTCGCCGACGCGCACCTGCCGGACTACATCACGATGCACCGCCAGTACGTCGACGCGGGGCTGTGCCACAAGGTGGTGAGCTACGGCGCGCGCGGCTCGGAGAAGGCCGCGATCGAGGCGCTCGGCAAGGACAACACCGAGTACGTGCTGTCCGGAACGTGGTGGAGCCCGCTGCTGGCCAACACCAACCCGCTGGCCAAGAAGTTCGTCGAGGCGTTCAAGGCCAGGTACGGCGGCCGGACGCCCGAGTGGTTCCAGGCGCTCGGCTACGAGTCGGTGCGCGCGCTGGTCGAGGCGATCCATCAGGCCGGCTCGCTCGATCGGGAGGCAGTGCGCGCCAAGCTCGCCGCGCTGAAGATGGAGTCGCTGGTGCCGGGCGGGACGCTCGACTTCCCGCAGGACAAGGGCTTCCAGGTCCAGGCGCCGTTCGTGGTCCAGCAGAACACGCCCGACGGCGCGCCGATCATCTACCCGCAGAGCATCGCCACGGCGGCCGGCATCGCGCCCAATCCCCGCTGCAAGTGAGATGGCGCGGTTCGCCGACCTCGTCGTCTCCGCGGTGCTGCTCGCCGGCCTGTACGCGACGATGGCGTACGGCCTCGGGCTGATCTACGGCGTCCTGCGCGTGGTCAACCTGGCGCACGGCGGCGTGATCATGGCCGGCGCCTATCTCGGCTGGATCCTGTTCGATCGATTCGGGGTCGACCCGTACCTCGCGATCCCGGTGGTCGCCGTGCTGGCGTTCGCGCTCGGCGTGGCGCTGTACCGCCTGCTGGTCCGGCGGCTGCCGCGCGGTGCGTCCGGCGGCCCGGCGTCGCTGCTGCTGCTGTTCGGGGTCTGGCTGGTGCTGCATCGACGCGGCGCCCATCGCAGCTTCGCAGCCTTCACCGGC
>JBGQCL010000126.1:0-25481 GCA_041495365.1 Kofleriaceae bacterium
GCCGGCAGGGTCCCCACCCCCCATCTCGCTTCGCTCGAGAGCCTCCGCCACGCGGTCGACGCGCTGCGCGACTGGGTCGCGTTTCACGGCGCGCGCGCCGCCGCGCTGGCCGCCGGCGTCGGGCCCGCGGTCGGAGCGATCGAGCTAGGCGATCTCGGGGCCGCCGAGCTCACGGCGGCGTGGGAGCGCGCCACCCTGCTGGCGTGGGCCGACGCCGAGCTCGCCGACACGCCGGCGCTCGCGCGGTTCCACGGCGCGGAGCACCACGCCCGCGCCGCCGCGTTCGGCGATCTCGATCGCGCGGCGCTGGTCCAGGTCCGCGCCCGCGCGCTCGCCGGGATCGCCGAGCGGGTCCCGCGGGTCACCGCCGAGCCCGGCGGCGAGCTCGGCGTGCTGCTGCGCGAGCTCCAGAAGCAGCGCGGCCATCGCCCGCTGCGCCGGCTGTTCGCCGAGATCCCGGCGCTGTTGCCGCGGCTCGCGCCGTGCTTGCTGATGTCGCCGCTGTCGGTCGCGCAGTACCTCGATCCGGCGCTGCCGCGGTTCGACCTGGTGGTGTTCGACGAGGCCTCGCAGCTGCCGACCGCGGACGCGATCGGTGCGCTCGCCCGCGGCGACGCCGCGGTGGTGGTCGGCGACTCGCGCCAGCTGCCGCCGACCCGGTTCTTTGCGGCCGGGGCGGGCGGCGACGGCGACGGCGACGGCGACGGCGACGGCGAGGCCGCCGCGGAGGGTGAGGTCGCCGAGCTCGACAGCGTGCTCGAGGACTGCGTCGCGGCCCGGCTGCCCGAGCTCCTGCTGACCTGGCACTACCGCAGCCGTCACGAGGACCTGATCGCGTTCGCCAACCGGCGCTACTACGCCGACCGGCTGCAGGTGTTCCCGGCCGCGCACGGCTCGCCGGATCTCGGCGTGGCGTGGCGGCGGGTCGACGGGGTGTACGATCGCGGCGGCACGCGGCAGAACCGGATCGAGGCCGGGGCGGTCGCCGCCGCGGTGATCGCGCAGCTGCGCGATCCGGTGCAGCGCGCGCGCTCGATCGGCGTGGTGACGTTCTCGCGCGCCCAGCAGGAGCTGATCGAGGACCTGCTCGACGGGGCGCGCGCCGACGACGAGCAGCTCGACGGCTGGTTCGAGGCCGCGCCCGGCGGCGAGCCGGTGCTGGTCAAGAACCTCGAGGCGATCCAGGGCGACGAGCGCGACGTCGTGATCCTGTCGGTCGGCTACGGGCCGGATGACCGCGGCGCGTTCACCCGCCACCTCGGTCCGCTGTCGCAGCGCGGCGGCGAGCGCCGGCTCAACGTCGCGATCACCCGCGCGCGCGAGCAGCTGATCGTGTTCTCGAGCTTCGCGCCCGACGACCTGGCCGGGGCGACCGGGCAGGGCGTCCAGGACCTCGCGGCGCTGCTCGCGTTCGCGCGCGATGGCGGCGGCGCGGCGCGCCCGGCGGCGGCCGAGGCGGCGGCCCCCGCCAGCCCGGTCACCGCCGCGATCGCGCGCGCGCTGGTCGAGCGCGGCTGGACCGTGCGCCACCAGGTCGGCTGCGGCGCGTACCGGATCGACCTCGCGATCGTCGACCCCAGCGACCCGGATCGCTACGTGCTCGCGATCGAGACCGACGGCGCCGCGTACGCCGGTGCCGCGACCGCGCGCGACCGCGATCGGCTGCGCCCGCAGCTGCTCGGCCAGCTCGGCTGGCGCGTCCACCGGATCTGGGCGCTCGACTGGTGGGCGGATCCCGAGCGCGAGGTCCAGCGCGCGCATGGCGCGATCGTCGCGGCGGTCGCGGCGAGCCGGCAGCGCCGGGCCTCGGCGCCGCCCGCGATGTCCGGCGGCCCGGTGGCAACCAGCTCGGGGTCGGCCGCGGGTGCACCGCGGCGCAGCCGGCCCGCATCGGGCACCCCCGGCAGCCCGGGCAGCCCGGGTAGACCTGGCAGCCCGGCCCGGCCGGCCACATCGCCGCCGGTCGCCGCCGGCTCGGGACCCAACGAACCGATCGCCGCGCTGCTCGGCGAGCCGCTGGCGCCCGCCGGCAGCGCGCCGATCCGGCTGGCGCGCAACGCGATCGCGATCGGCCCGTACATGGCCGCCGCGGTCCCCGCCGGCCGGCGCGCGCCGTAGGACCTGTTCGCCCCGCGCCACCTCGCCGAGGTCGGCAAGATCATCGAGCAGGTGCTCGCCGCCGAGGCGCCGATCCACCTCGACGTGCTCGCCCGGCGGGTCGGCGCGTACTTCGGCATCGGCCGGCTGACCCAGCGGGTGACCGACCAGGTCCGGGTCGCGCTCGCCGGCCGCGCCCGGTGGGGCGACGAGGACGACATCGTGTGGCGGCTCGATCAGGATCCGGCCGGCGTGCCGCCGGTGCGGGTCGCCGGCCAGGGCGCCTCGGCGCGCCGCGAGATCCACGAGGTGCCGCTCGCCGAGGTCGCCGCCGCGGCGCGGATCGTCGTCGAGCGCGCGGTCGGGATCGCGGCCGCGGACCTGGTGCGCGATGCCGCGCGGCTGCTCGGGTTCTCGCGGACCACCGAGCGCGTGGTCGAGCGCGTCGCGATCGGCGTCCGGCTCGCCGCCCAGCGCGAGCTGATCCGGATCGAGGGCGGCCGCGCGACGCTGCCCGACTAGCGGCAATTCGCGGCGATGCCGGTCAGCGCTTGACCGCGACCACCGTCACGTCATCCCGGGCGCTGCCGGCGAGCTGGCGCAACCGTGCGCGTACGCGCAAACGTGGCGCGACCGCGCGTGCGTTGCGTCGAGGGCAGCGACCGACCGCCGCCCACATCTGCCGTCGATCTCCTCCGGTGACCCCCGTCGCGGTAACGTAGCGGCCATGGCGCCCTCCTATGCCCACGGCACGAGCACGGTCGCTCTCCTCGGCGACACCATCGGCGAGGCGTTTCGCCGCACGGTCGATCAGTTCCCGGATCGCGAGGCGCTGGTCGTCCGCTCGCAGGGGTACCGCGCGACCTACCGCGCGCTGTGGGACGCGGTCGACGAGGTCGCGCGCGGCCTGCTCGCGCTGGACATCCAGCGCGGCGATCGGGTCGGCGTGTGGTCGCCCAACCGCTTCGAGTGGGTCGTCCTGCAGTACGCGACCGCGCGGATCGGCGCGATCCTGGTCAACATCAACCCGGCCTACAAGTCGAGCGAGCTGGGCTACGTGCTGAACCAGGCCGGGGTCAGCGTGCTGGCGATGTCGCGCGGGTTTCGCCACAACGACTACGTCGCGATGCTCGCCGAGGTCCGCGCCGGCTGCGCCGCGCTGCGCGAGGTCGTGGTGTTCGAGGACGACTGGGCGCGGCTGATCGCGGCCGGCAAGGCGGTGTCGGCCGAGCGGCTGGCGGAGCGCGAGGCCGGGCTCGCGTTCGACGACGCGATCAACATCCAGTACACGTCGGGCACCACCGGGTTCCCCAAGGGCGCGACGCTGTCGCACCACAACGTGCTCAACAACGGCTACTTCATCGCCCGGACCCTGCGCTACACCGAGCGCGATCGGGTGTGCGTGCCGGTGCCGTTCTACCACTGCTTCGGCATGGTGATCGGCAACCTCGCGTGCGTGACCTGCGGGGCGTGCGTCGTGGTGCCCGGCGAGGCGTTCGACCCGCTGCTCGTGCTCGAGGCCATCGCCGCCGAGCAGTGCACGTCGCTGTACGGCGTACCGATGATGTTCATCGCCGAGCTCGATCACCCATCGTTCGCGCAGCACGACCTGGCGAGCCTGCGCACCGGCGTGATGGCCGGCTCGTCGTGCCCGATCGAGGTCATGCGCGCGGTCCAGTCGCGGATGGGGATGCGCGAGGTCACGATCTGCTACGGCATGACCGAGACCTCGCCGGTGTCGACCCAGAGCGCGACCGACGATCCGCTCGACAAGCGGGTCACCACGGTCGGCCGCGCCCACCCCCATGTCGAGATCAAGATCGTCGACCCCGAGACCGGCCGGATCGTGCCGCGCGGCGCGAGCGGCGAGCTGTGCACGCGCGGCTACTGCGTCATGCTCGGCTACTGGAACGACGAGGCGGCGACCCGCGCCGCGATCGACCCGGGGCGCTGGATGCACACCGGCGACCTCGGCACGATGGACGACGAGGGCTACGTCAACATCGTCGGCCGGATCAAGGACATGATCGCGCGCGGCGGCGAGAAGATCTTCCCGCGCGAGGTCGAGGAGTACCTCCACACCCACCCGGCGATCGCCGAGGCCCAGGTCGTCGGGGTGCCGAGCGCGAAGTACGGCGAGGAGGTCATGGCGTGGATCCGGCCCAGGGCCGGCCAGACGGTGACGCCCGAGCAGCTCACCGCGTTCTGCACCGGCAAGATCGCGACGTTCAAGATCCCGCGCTACTGGAAGATCACCGATGGGTTCCCGATGACGGTGACCGGCAAGATCCAGAAGTTCAAGATGCGCGAGGTCGCGATCACCGAGCTCGGCCTGGGCGACGCCGCCGCGATCCGCACGGCGTGAGCGGCCGGACTACTGGGCCTCGATCGCGAAGTCGACGGTGAAGTTGCACGGGAACCCGCCGATCAGCGCGCACTGCGTGCCGGCGCAGGCGACCCTGGCGTCCTGCCGCCCGGTGCCGTGCGCGGCGTCGCCGAACCGGCCGGTCGCCGTGACGTGCACGGTGAGCACCGCGTCGACGCTCGGCCGGTAGTCCATGACGAACGACGCGCGGTCCGGACAGTGGAAGCCGGGGGCGTCCGCCGTGCACACGAACGGTGCCGTACCGTCGGCGGGAACGATCCGGAAGCTCGCGGCCGCCACCTGGTCGATCGCGAAGTCTCCGGCCTCGCCGTGCGGCGTGGCGGCGCTGCACGTGCTCGCCACCGGCGTGAGCTCGCCGTACGTCCACAGGCCGGCGCGCGGCGATACCGAGGTTCCGGAACCCGAGCCCGATCCGCTGCCGGTCCCGGAATCGGATCCGGATCCGCCGCCCGAGCCGGTGCCGGTACCCGAGCCGGTGCCGCTACCGGGTCCCGCAGGGACGGTCGCGCCGCAGGCAGAGATCAGGGCGAGTGCGAGGCCAGCGATTGCCATGTGAGTCATGTGTGCTCCTCGACGGACATGACCCTGGTACGGCGGCGCGCCGGCGGTCTCACCGCCGGTGATGTCGCCGTGATGTCGGGCGCGCCGGCGCGCCGGGCGACGACCGAGCTTGCCCCTCTATGTCTGCCGGCATCCGGTCGATACGCCAGGCCAAGCAAATCAGCTCGGAAAGCAGGACTCATGAATTGTCTCAGAGAGGTAATCGCCGTCGGTGCGATTCTGATCGCCGCCGTCGGCTGCGGTGATAATGGAGAGCCACCCACGAGCTCGACGACCGGCCAGATCCAGATCCAGATCCAGGTCCCGGCGAGCCCCGGTGATGTCACCGCGATCCACGTCGCGGTGACCAGCCCCGACTTCATCGGATCCATCGATACGGACCTGGTGAAGCAGCTCGATCAGTCGTGGCTCGGCACCGTGCTCGACGTGCCGCCGGGCGCCGGCCGCACGGTGACCGCGGAGGCGTTCGACATCGATCACAACAACACCTTCGAGGGGATCGCGACCAACGTCACGGTGCTCGGCGGCAAGCTGACCAACGTCGCCCTCACGCTGAGGCCGACCGGCGACGGCCCGTTCCCGGGCATCAACACCCCGCCGCACTACATCAGCCTGACCCACCCCGACTCGATCCTGTCCAGCGAGACCGCCACGCTGTTCGCG
Organism: Kofleriaceae bacterium; assembly: GCA_041495365.1. Classification (GTDB taxonomy): domain Bacteria; phylum Myxococcota_A; class Polyangia; order Haliangiales; family Haliangiaceae; genus JABFXX01. Next base: position 5,708 of record JBGQCL010000126.1, read on the forward strand.
GCGGCGGCGGACCCGGACGCGAACACCCTGCTGACCTACACCTGGAGCGTGCTCCAGGGCGGCGGCACCGTGTCGAACGACGTCATCCCCAACCAGATCCCGGGCGACGCGGTGTCGACCGTGTACACGCCGGTGCCCGGCTTCACCGGCTTCGCGGTGATCCAGGTCGCGGTCACGGACGGCCTCGCGACGACGACCACCACGCTCCCGATCGCGGTGGGCGCCGGCCTGGTCCCGGGCATCAGCTTCGACGTCCTGCCGGACCTGACGATCACGGGCGTCGAGCGCCAGTCGATGATGCCGGGCGGCACGAGCCAGATCCAGTTCACGCTGACCAATCCGACGCAGCCGTGGACCCCGGCGACGATGCTCGTGCACACCAGCTGGAGCGATTCGTGCGGCGGCACGTTCGACGCCGCGCCCGAGGATCTCAGCATCGACAGGGGGGACACCGCCAGCCGGACGCTCACCTACACGGCCCCGTCGGGCCAGCCGGACGGTGTGACGCGCTGCCGCATCACGCTCACGGTGGTCGATGCCGCCAGCGTGCAGATGACGTGGACGGTCGACGTCTGGATCGATCCGCCGATGGTCATGTTCCTGTCCAGCGTCCCCGTCGCGGGCAACGCGTTCGGCGGGCAGTGGGAGGCCGCGGATGCGTTCTGTCAGGGCCTCGCGGACGCGCAGACCGCGGCGGTTCCCCCCGGAATCTACCACGCGCTGATCAGCTTCGATGAGATCAGCGCCAAGGATCGCCTGGTCGATGCGCCGTACATCCGCATCGACGGCACGCCGATCGCCCGCAACAAGGCGGAGCTGTACAGCATCGACCTGCTGGACTCGGTCCTGGTCAACGAGAACAACGCCTTCACCGGTGTCTCGGCGGTGTACACCGGGACCAACGGGGATGGCTCGAAGGGCACGAACTGCCTCGACTGGACGTCCACCGACGGCGGTGACACCGCGACCGCCGGCATCAATGCCGCCTCCACGAACCCGAACTGGACGAACAGCGGCACGTTCACCTGCTCCTCGTCGCTGCCGATCTACTGCGTCCAGCAGCCCGACGAGCGCCCCCGGTAGTCGCAGGCGATGGTCGGAGCGGCCGGCTACACCGCGCGCAGCGTGACCCGCTTGGCGATCCGCTCGGGCTCGGCCGGCCAGTCGGGCTTGCGCAGGTAGCGCAAGAGGCCCGCGGCGAAGCCGATGCCGTGCGAGAGGTGCAGCGTGGGGAAGATCGCCCAGATCGTCGGGATCGCGGCGGGGCCGAGCTTGGCCCCGACCCGGACGGCCTCGGCGCCGGTCGCCAGCGCGTAGGTCGCGAACGCCGCCGGCGCGAGCGGCCACAGCGGCGGGACGGTGAGCAGGAGCGTGCCGCCGGCGACCATCAGGAACGGCAGCGCCGGGCGGACGTTGGGGAACGAGCCGAGCTTGAGCAGCGTGCGGGCGCGGCCGATGCCGTACTTGTAGTACTGCCTGGCCAGTGTCTTGAACGAGTCGCGCGGGAAGTAGTGCACGACGATCTCGCGCGACAGGTAGATCTGGCCGCCGCTGTCGAGGATGCGCTGGTTGAGCTCGGCGTCCTCGTTGGTGATCGCGCCCGGGTCCCACAGGCCGACGGCCTCGAACACGCGGCGGCGGAACGCGCCGAGGAACACGGTGTCGACGTAGCCCTCGGCGTCGGCCGAGCGGTAGCGCGCGCCGCCGACGCCGAGCGGGCTGCCCAGCGCGGCGCACAGCGCGCGCTGGAACGCGGTCCGCGCCCGGGCGCGCTGCGAGCCGCCGACGTTGTCCGCGCCGGTCCGCTCCAGGACCTCGACGCACCTGCGCACGTAGTCGGGGGCGTACTCGCAGTGGACGTCCATCCGGACGACGATGTCGCCGGTCGCCTGCTTGACCATCTGGCCCAGGCCGGCGGCCTGCAGCCGCGCCGGGTTGTCGACCAGGTGGATCCGCGGGTCGGCGGCGGCGAGCGCTGCGATGATCTCGCGGGTCCGATCGGTCGACCGGCCGTCTGCGATCAGGATCTCGATCAGGTTGCGAGGGTAGTCCTGGGCCTGGACGCTGGCGATGCAGGCCTCGATGTAGCGCTCCTCGTTGTAGGCGGGCATCGCGATCGTGACGCGCGGCTGCATGAGGCTATGTTAGCGCGCCTTGCGCGCGACCTCGATACCGGCGCCCAGTACGAGGGCGCCTCCGACGACGGAGAGCGGGGACAGCGGCTCGCCCCACACCGCGGCGCCGACCCCGACCGCCACCAGCGGCTCCATGAACGTGAGGACGGCCGCACGCGCGCTGCCGATCCGGATCAGGCCGACCGTGAACGCGATGCCGGATGCCGCCCCGAGCGCCACCGCGCCGACCGCGAGCAGGCCGACCCGCGCTCCGGTCAGCTCGCCGGTGTGCCGGGCGGCGAGCGGCGCCATCGCCGCGGCGGCGAGCAGCGCGTGGTAGCACAGGGCGCGCGTCGCGCCGATCCGCGCCGCGATCCGGCGCACGGTGAACACGTTGCCGGCGTAGCAGACGGCCGACGCGACGCCGAGCGCGGCACCCAGCACCGCGCCGCCGGCCGGGGCGTGCCAGGGCTCGAGGATCACGACCAGGCCGGCGAGCGCGACCGCCGCGGCCAGGCCGGCGCCGGGGGTGACCACACCGTCGATCCGCGGCGCGGCGAGCGCGATCCCGATCGGTGCCAGGTAGTGGGTCAGCACGGCGATCTCGATCGTCGTGACCTGGATCGCGGAGAAGTACGCGACGACGTTGAGCCCGTCGAGCGCGGCGTAGGCGGCGACCAGGCCGATGGTCGCCCGGTCCCAGGCCACGCGCGGGGCGCGCAGCGCCGCCGGCAGGGTGACCGCGCCGATCATCAGGAAGACGATCGGCGTGGTGACGGTCGCCGGCAGGTGGGTCGGGCGCAGGACCAGGCTCCAGGTGCCCCACGACGCGGCCGCGACCGCGACCAGCGCCGATCCGGCGAGCTGGGATCGTGCGCCGCGGTGCGCGGGGCGGCCCGGGCCGGGAGGTCGCACGGGCGCCGACGACAAGCCGACAGCGTAGCGTGGCGCGCCGCGGGCGTCAGCGCGGCCGCACGGCCGATCGCGCCGGGATCGGGGCCGGCTGGGGTATCGTCGCGTCGCGCGGGTTATCCTCGGCGTACCTCGGAGGGCCATGTCAGACGTCAGCGCGGCCGCGACCGCACCATCGAAGCTACGCACGCTCGCCATCGACATCGGCGGGACCGGGCTCAAGGCGCTCGTGCTCGGCGCCGACGGCAAGGCGCTGACCGAGCGGGCGCGGATCGAGACCCCGCGCCCGGCGACCCCGTCGGCGGTGGTCCCGGCGATCGTCCAGCTGGTCCAGCCGCTGGGCGCGTTCGACCGGATCAGCATCGGGTTCCCCGGCGTGGTGGTCGACGGCGTCACGCTGACCGCGCCCAACCTCCACAAGCAGTGGCGCGGCTTCGATCTCGCCGGGGAGATGACCCAGCGGTTCGGCCGGCCGGTCCGGGTGCTCAACGACGCCGGCGTCCAGGGCTACGGCGTGGTCGAGGGCCGCGGCGTCGAGATGGTGCTCACCCTCGGCACGGGGCTGGGCTGCGCGCTCTACCACGACGGCGTCTACGTCCCCAACCTCGAGCTCGCGCACCACCCGTTCCGCGGCGGCAAGACCTACGAGGACCACGTCGGCGGCAAGGCGCTGCACCGGATCGGCAAGAAGAAGTGGAACCGGCGCGTCGCCAAGGTCATCGAGCAGATCCAGCCGATCTGGAACCCGCGCCGGATCTACCTCGGCGGCGGCAACGCCAAGCACCTGTCGATCGAGCTGCCGGCCAACGTCACGATCACGTCGAACATCGCCGGCCTGACCGGCGGGATCGAGCTGTGGCACGACGCGCTGCCCGCGGCGGTGGCCGCCGCCGGAGTGCCGCCCCCCTAGACGTTGAACAGGAAGTGCATGACGTCGCCGTCCTGGACGGCGTACTCCTTGCCCTCGATGCGCAGCTTGCCGGCGGCCTTGATCGCGGTCTCGTTGCCGTGCTGCTCGAGATCGTCGACCGAGTAGACCTGGGCGCGGATGAAGCCCTTCTCGAAGTCGGTGTGGATCACGCCGGCGGCCTCGGGAGCGAGCGCGCCCTTGCGGATCGTCCACGCGCGGATCTCCTTCTCGCCGGCGGTGAAGTACGACTGCAGGCCGAGCAGGCGGTAGCATTCGCGCGCGAGCGTCGCGAGCGCGGGCTCGACGAGGCCGTACGATGCGAGCAGCTCGGCGCGGTCGCCGGGCGCGAGCTCGGCGAGCTCGGCCTCGACCTTGCCGCACAGGATCACCACGCCGGCGCCCTCGTCCTGGGCGCGCGCGCGCACCGTGTCGCTCCACGCGTTGCCGCGCGGCAGATCCGCCTCGCCGACGTTGCAGCAGTACAGCACTGGCTTGGCGGTGAGCAGGCCCCAGGTCGCGACCTGCTTGCGCTCGTTATCGGACAGCGCGAGCGTGCGTGCCGCCTTGCCGGTCTGGAGGTGGCCGTAGACGCGCTCGGCGAACGCGAGCTCGGCCTTGCCCTCCTTGTTCCCGGTCTTCGCGGCGCCCTGGGCCTTCTTCACCCGCTTCTCGGCCGTCTCGACATCGGCCAGCGCGAGCTCCAGATCGATCACCTCGATGTCGCGCATCGGGTCGACAGACCCCGCGACGTGGATCACGTTCGGGTCGTCGAAGCACCGAACCATCATCAGGATGGCGTGGGTCTTACGGATGTTGGCAAGGAACTTGTTGCCGAGGCCCTCGCCCTGGGACGCTCCCGCGACCAGACCGGCGATGTCGACGATCTCGACGATGGCAGGAATGACCTTCTGCGTCTTGATGTGGTTCTCGATGCGCCGCAGGCGGTCATCGGGCACCGGTACGATACCTACATTGGGATCGATCGTGCAAAACGGATAGTTAGCCGCCTCGGCTTTTCCCGAGGTGAGAGCATTGAACACAGTGCTCTTGCCAACGTTGGGCAGGCCCACGATCCCGACGGACAGCGCCATGGCGGGCCATGCCTACCCTGGATCCCCCTGCGATCGCAAGGTAGCGTGCATCCCCATCAAAAAGTTGGCGCTTGCTAGGGTCGGGACTGGGGAATTTTATGGCAGAGTTTGGCCCCATGAATCGGGCGGTTGGATTCATCGTTGCGGCGCTCCTGGCCGGCAGCGGGTGTGGCGACAACTTCCGACCGCCCGCGATGACGCCAGACGAGCTGCTGGCCCGGCTCCGCGCCGTGCCGGGCGTGACCGCACAGCAGGGTGAGGCGCCCGAGCACTACTCTTACTACGTTCTCCACTTCACCCAGCCGCTCGATCACCACGACCCGTCCAGGGGGACGTTCCAGCAGGAGGTCTCGCTGCTCCACCGCGACGAGCGCGATCCGTCCCCACTGATCGTTTACACCTCGGGCTACTGGGACGACGAGCACGACACCCCGGTCGAGCTGGCCGCGCTGCTCGATGCCAACCAGGTGTCGATCGAGCACCGCTTCTACGGCGAGTCGCGGCCGGACACGATCGACTGGACCATGCTCGCGGTCGACCAGGCGGCGGCGGACGAGCACGAGATCATCAAGGCGCTGCACACGATCTACGAGGGCGCGTTCCTCAGCGTCGGCGAGTCCAAGGGTGGGATCACCGCGCTGCTCCATCGCAGCTTCTATCCCACCGACGTGAGCGGCACGGTGGCGTACGTCGCCCCGCTGTCGTTCAACGCTCCGGACCCGCGCTACTCGGCGCAGTTCGACCACGATCTGATCGGCGTGTCCGACTGCCGCGCCGCCGTGCGCGCCATCGCCAGCGAGATGCTGGCCCACCGCCGGTGGCAGATGCTGGACCATGCCCGGACCGAGGCCGATCAGGCCGCGTTCGCCTACAGCCGGGTCAAGATCGGGCCGGCGGTCGAGGCGGCGATCGCGGGCCTGGAGTGGGGGTTCTGGCAGACCGCCGGCGACGGCCACTGCGACACGCTGCCGCACGTCACCGACAGCGACGACCAGCTGTTCGATTTCCTGAAGGCCACGTCGCCGGTGTCCGACTACAACGACGACGAGCTCGGCTACTACGCGCCTTACTACTACCAGTCGTACTCGCAGCTCGGCTATCCCGACTACACGATGTCGTACCTGAGTGACCAGATGTGGTACGGCGAGGTCGACTACCTCGGCGAGCTGCCGACCACGGAGCCGGCGTTCGATCCCAGCGCGATGGACCAGCTGCAGCAGTGGCTGGACGATCCGAACACCGATGAGCACGATCGAGTGACCCGCGAGGACCTCGGCAAGCACCTGCTGTTCCTCTACGGCGACTGGGATCCGTGGTTCGCCGGCCGCGTCGTCTCGGGTTCCGCCCTGGACTCGCCGACCCTCATCCAGCCGAGGGGCAATCACTTCACGCAGCTCGCCACGATGGATCGCTCGCTCCAGTTTCAGGCCTTCGCCTATATCCAGCGCTGGACCGGCGTCGAGCCGCTGCTGTGGCGCTTGCAGCACCAGACTCCGTCCGTGGCGACGCGCAAGCTCGGCAAGCATCGCCGCCCGCCGCTGGAGATGGGTCGCGCCCGCGCCGCGCCGAGATAGTCTATCTTCAGCGGCATGACCCAAGCCGCCCGCCGCGTTGCCCTCATCACCGGGTCGACCGATGGCATCGGTCGCGCCGCCGCGCGCGCGCTGGCCGCCGGAGGGATGAAGGTGATCCTGCACGGCCGCACCAAGGTCAAGGTCGACGCCGCGCTCGCCGCGCTCGCCGCCGAGCTGCCCGGCGCCGAGCTCGACGGGGTGTCGTTCGATCTCGGCTCGCAGGCCGCGGTGCGGCGCGGCGCCGAGCAGATCCTGGCGCGGGCGCCCGAGCTCCACGTGCTCGTCAACAACGCCGGGATCTTCGCCGACGAGCGGGTGATCACCGAAGACGGGGTCGAGCTGACGTTCGCGGTCAACTACCTCGCGGCGTTCCTGCTCACCGAGCTGCTCGCGCCGCGGCTGGAGGCGAGCGCGGCCGCGGCGCCATCGCGTGTGATCGATCTCGGGTCGGTCGCCCACACCCGCGGCCGGATCCACATCGACGACCTGACGCTGGCCGGCGGCTGGACCGGCTACGCGGCGTACGCGATGTCCAAGCTCGCCTGCGTGATGCATGCGATCGCGCTCGCCGAGAAGCGCGATCCGAGCCGGCTGGTCGCCTACGCGGTCCACCCGGGGGTGATCCAGACCAAGCTGCTGCGCCAGGGCTTCGGCCCGGTCGCCGGGGCGGCGGCGGAGGTCGGCGCACGCAGCGTGGTGCGGCTCGCCGGCGAGGAGGCCGTCACCGCGCCGTCCGGCGGCTACTTCAGCGAGGGCGTGCAGGCCCAGCCGGCCCCGGCGGCGCGCGACGCGGCGATGCGCGCGGCGCTGTGGGACGCGTCGCTGCGGTTGACCCGGCTGTGACCGATCCGGCGGCGGACATCGCGGCGCTGCTCGCGGCGGGTGACGACCGCGCCGCGTTCGATCGGCTGCGCGCGGCGCTGGGCTGGCCGGCCGGCAAGGCGATCCCGGCCGCCGAGCTGCCGCGCTGGCTGGCGCTGGTCGGCCAGCTCGCGACCCGGCGCGGCGCGCAGCCGCTCGCCGAGCTCGCCGGCGCGGCCGTCCGGGATCCGGACAGCCCGGACCGGCTGTACGACCTCGGCTACGCGCTGATCGACACCGGCGCGCCGGCGATCGCCGCGGCCGTGCTGTGGCACTGCCTCGCGCTGGTCGGCGACAGCGAGGAGGTCGTGTGCGAGCTGGTGTCCGCCCTGGAGAGCGCGCTGGCGTACCCCGACGCGCTCGCCGTGCTGGAGGACCACGCGGCGCTGCGGTCCCGGAGCCCGCTGTGCCGCTACCTCTACGCATTCAACGCCGCGATGTCGGGGCGGCTCGATGTCACCCGCGCCGCGCTGTCCGAGCTATCCCCGGAGTCGGACGAGACCACCGGGCTGCGCGAGACGATCCGCGGGATCTGCGAGCGCGCCGATCGGGTCGCCGGGGCGTGCCCGCTCGACGGCCGCGACCTGCGCGGCTGGCACTACGTGCTGGCCGGCGGCCTGGTGATCCACCAGTCGCCGTACGGCTTCGACGAGCCGATGCGCGGCCGCTACGCCTGGCTCGCCGACTCGCTGCCGCGGATCGCGACCGGGCTCGATCGGCTCGCCCGGCTGATCGCGCCGCTCGAGTTGCCGTGCATCTATGCGCCGCCCGGCCGGGACCACGAGATCCTCGCAGACGCCGCCGGCCAGCGGCTCGGCATGCCGGTCGCGCCGTGGCCGGCGATCGGCGTCCCGGCGCCGGGGCTGGTCGTGCTGTACGACCTCGCGCAGCTGCCGGACGGCGAGGTCGCGCGGCTGATCCAGCGCCGGCCCGATCAGGTCGTGTTCGCCCACGCGTCGCCGTGGACCCGCGACAGCCCGATCGCGCCCGACGTCACCACGCTGCTCTACCAGACTCTCGTAGCGCCGTGGGACGCGCACGCGATCCTCGACCCGGAGACCCGCGCGCTGAGCGAGGCCGCCGCCGACGCACGGCCCGCGCCGGCGATCGCCGCCGAGCTCGCGGCCAGCCCCGGGCTCGACGACGCGGAGCTCGCCGCCGACGAGCCGGACCGCTGGGCGGCACTCATCGCGCGTGGTTGGCCGCTGGCGCCGGGGCCGCGGTCGCGGCTGTGGGCCGGCGGGCCCGTGCCGTCGAGTCGTTTCACCTAGCGCGTGCTACGCTGCGGCCACGTGAAGAAGATCCTGGTCGTCGAAGATGATCCGGTGAACCAGATGATCCTCTCGGACTTCCTGGCCGCCAACGGCTACGCCACGGTCGCCGCGTCGTCGGGCCCCGAGGGCCTCGAGCGGTTCGAGCGCGACGCTCCTGATCTCCTGCTGGTCGATGTCCAGCTGCCGCGCAAGAATGGCTTCGAGCTGCTGCGCGAGATCAAGGGCCGTCCCGAGGGCAAGGCGACGCCGATCCTGCTGATGAGCGCGGTGTACAACGATCGCGACCAATCGAGCCGCACGATCCAGCTCGGCACGCTGGCGGACGGCTACCTGACCAAGCCGTTCGATCTGGTGTACCTGCTCGCGCAGGTCCGCCAGCTGCTCGGTGAACCGTCGTAGCGGTCCGCGATGTCGCTTCGGCCGACGCTGCGCTGGCTGTTCGCCTCGGTGGCGGAGATGGGCGCGCCGGCCAACCGGCCGCGGTTGGTCACCGGCGTGTGGTCGGGCTACGCGGTCGCGCTCGGCTTCCTGCTGCTGGCCGTGGCGCTGTCGGTGTTCGATCTCACCGGCTGGCACTGGGTGTACTTCGCGCTGGTCGCCGGCAAGCTCGCCACCAACACGCTGGCCTGGCTCGCGCTGGCCCGCCGGCGCGGCGTGCTGACCGCCCACGTCATCAACTCCGCGACCGATCTGGTGGTGCTGACCTGCGGGATCTACTTCACCGGTGGGCCGCACAGCCCGCTGCTCGCGACCTACGTGATCATCATCGCGGTGCTGGCGCTGCTCGCCAACCTCGGCGTGACGGTGCTGACCGCCGGGATCATCCTCGTGCTATTCTCGACGATGATGGTGCTGATGGCCGCCGGCGTGCTGCCGCCGCAGCCGGTGCCGGGTGCGCCCGGCGAGGCCCCGTCGTTCGGCCTGGCGATCACGGCGATCGGCTACTGCGCGATCATCGTGTGCGTGCCGGCGGCGTTCTCGGCGGCGACCCTGCGCGTGCTGCGCGCGCGCGAGGCCGCGCTGGATCAGCGCACCGCGCAGCTGATCCAGGCCGCGACCCAGCGCAGCCAGTTCGTCGCGTCGATGACCCACGAGCTGCGCACCCCGATCCACGGCGTGCAAGGCCTGGCCGACGTGATCGCCGCCGGGGTCTACGGCCCGGTCACCGACAAGCAGAAGGACGCGTGTGCGTCGATCAAGCGCAGCGCGCAAAATCTCTTGTCGCTGATCGACGACCTGCTGGCGCTGACCCGCGCCGAGGCCGGCAAGATCGACGCGCGGCCGGGCCCGGTCGACATCCCTGCGCTGGTCGAGCGGGTCACCGCGTCGGTGTCGTGGATGGTCGGCACCAAGCACCTGTCGCTCGAGGCCGACATCGCGCCCGAGCTGCCGAGCGTGGAGTCCGACGAGCGCTGGCTCGCCCACGTGCTGGTCAACCTGGTGTCCAACGCGGTGAAGTTCACGCCCGAGGGCGGCCGGGTCACCGTGCGCGCCGCCCGCCGCGACGCCGCGGTGGCGCTCGAGGTGATCGACACCGGCATCGGCATCGCGCCCGAGGACCGCGCCGCGATCTTCGAGCCGTTCCGCCAGGGCGAGCACGGCGATGCCAGGGGCTACGGCGGCGTCGGCCTGGGCCTGGCGCTGGTCGCCCGGCTCACCGATCTGCTCGGCGCCAGCGTCGAACTCGACTCGGCGGTCGGCGGGGGCTCGACGTTCCGCGTGATCGTCCCGGTGGCGTGGCGCGGCCGGGCGACCACCCACCTGGTGCGGCCACCGCGGCACCCGTCGATCCAGGGCCTCACATAGGCCAGGGCTTCACATAGGCCAGGGCTTCACGTAGGCGGCGGGGCGCTGGACGGGCGTGCCCCCGGTGCGCCCGGTGCGCCCGGTCGCCCGCCCGGCGGCGGCCGCCGGCCGATCCGCTCCGCCCAGGCCCCGAAGCCGTACAGGATCACGCCGACGAACCCGAACGGCGCGATGAACGCCCACACCGCGGACCCGTCCTGCATGCCGTAGTAGATCAGCGCCAGCGTCATGCCGGCGAGCCACGCGACCATCGCCACCAGGTAGCCGCCGAGCTGGATCTTGCGCCTGCGCAGCGCCATCTCCAGCCTGTGCAGGAAGAACGCGGCCTCCTCGGGCGAGAGCTGCGCGATCGCCCGGGCCAGCTCCTCGTGCGACTGCTTGCGATCGAACGCCTTGGCGACGAGTGGATCCTCGACAGACCGGGCCACGGGTCGAAGGTAGCACGATGCGGTATACCCGCCGGGTGACGGCTCACCGCGTGATCGACGATCTCGGGCGCACCGTCGCGCTCGCCGGGCCGCCGCGCCGCGTGGTGTCGCTGGTGCCGAGCGATACCCACAGCGTGATCGCGCTCGGCGCGCTCGATCGCCTGGTCGGCCGCACGACCTACTGCGAGAGCCCGGAGGCCCAGGCGGTCGCGGCGGTCGGCGGCACCAAGGACGTCGATGTCGACGCGGTGCTCGGCCTGGCGCCGGATCTGGTGATCGCCAACCAGGAGGAGAACACGCGCGCCGCGCTCGAGGCGCTCGCCCATCGCGTGCCGGTGCTGGTGTCGCTGCCGCGCCGGGTCGAGCAGGGCGTCGCGCACCTCGCGCGGCTGGCCCGGCTGCTCGGCGTCGCCGACCGCGAGCCGGCGAGGACGCTGATCCGCCGCGGCTACGCGCTGCGCGGCGCGGCCGCCACCGGGGCGCGCGCGTTCGTGCCGATCTGGATGGATCCGCTGATGACGTTCAACGCCGACACCTTCGGCTCGGACGTGCTCGCCCAGGTCGGGATCGGCAACGCGTTCGGCGATCGCCTGCGGCTGTACCCGCTGGCCGCCGACCTCGGCAAGACCGCGCCGCGCGACGCCGCGGGCCGCGACGTGCGCTACCCGCGGGTCACGCTCGACGAGGTCGCCGCGCGCAAGCCCGATCTCGTGATCCTGCCCGACGAGCCGCACGCGTTCACCGCGGCCGACGAGGCCGTGCTGCGCGCCGCGCTGCCCGGCGTCCGGGTGGTGCGGATCTGCGGCAAGGACCTGTTCTGGTACGGCGCGTGGACGATCGACGCGCTCGACCGGCTCGCGGTCCAGCTCGCGGCCTGAGCGCGGGGGCCCCGCCGGGGGAGCGCCGAGAAGCGACAGGCGGGCGCCCGTGAGCGATGATGGGCGCGTCATGCAGTCACGCAAGCTACCGCTCGCCACCGGGCTCACCTACCACGTGCTCGAATGGGACGGCCCGGGCGATCTGACCTTCGTCCTGGTCCACGGCTTCAGCGACCTCGGCCACGGCTGGAGCGAGGTCGCGCCGCGGCTCGCGCAGCACGGCCACGTGATCGCGCCCGACCTGCGCGGCCACGGCGACAGCGACTGGATCGGCCCGGGCGGCTACTACCACTACATGGACTACGTCGCCGACCTCGACGACGTGATCCGCCAGCTCGCGCGCCGGCGCGTCGTGCTGGTCGGTCACTCGATGGGCGGCAGCGTCTGCGCGTACCACGCGGGCACCCGGCCCGAGCGGCCGACCGCGCTGGCGCTGCTCGAGGGCCTGGGGCCGGCCGACCTGGCCGATCACGATGGCCCGACCCGCACCGCGGCGTGGATCGACACCTGGCGGGTCGCGCGAGCCAAGAGCCGGCCGATGGCGTCGCTCGACGAGGCGGTCGGCCGGCTCCGCAAGAACGACGACAAGCTCGGCGACGCCCGCGCGCGCGAGCTCGCCGAGGCCGGGACCCGGCCGGCCGACGGCGGCCTGGTGTGGAAGCACGATCCGCTGCACATGACGTTCGGCCCGTACCCGTTCCGGCTCCAGACCGCGATCAAGTACTGGCAGCGGATCGCGTGCCCGGTGCTGATCGTCGACGGCGCGGACAGCCGGCTCACGCTGCCCGCCGAGGAGCGCGCGCGGCGACGGGCGCACTTCGCGCACCATCGCCACGTCGTGATCGAGGGCGCCGGCCACATGATCCCGCGCCACCAGCCGGCGCGGGTCGCCGAGCTGATCCTCGAGCTCGTGGCGTGAGCTCATCCTCCGGATCGGAGATCGAGGCGAACGGCCACAAGTCGTATCGCCTCGCGATCGAGCCGCAGCACATCGACTTCGATCGCGAGGTGCTCGCCCGCGTCCCCGATCTCGAGGCGATCGCGAAGCAGATCCCGTAGCGCCGCGCGGCCGGCTGTCGCAGACTGCTGCGATGTGGCGGACCCCGGCAGGCGTGCTGTGCGTGGCGCCGTGGTGCTTCGCCGTGGCCTGCGGCGATGACCTGCACGCGGCAGGCGGCGGCGCGGCGCGCGACGCGGCGTCGCCCGATGCACCGCCCGACGTGCCGGTGGATGCGCCGCCGGACGCGGCCGCGATCACCCCGTGCACGCCGGTCGCGGGCACCGCGGTCACGATGCGCCGGCTGCCCCAGCCGGTGACCGGACCCGCCGTGCTGGTCACCGCACCGCCCGGCGACGATCGGCTGTTCGTCGTCGAGCAGCGCGGCGCGATCCGGATCTATCGCGGCGAGGCGCTCGCTCCGCGGCCGTTCCTCGACCTGTCGGCCACCGCCGGTGGTCCGGTCGCCGCCGGAGGCGAGCTCGGGCTGCTCGGCCTGGCGTTCCACCCCGACTACGCCCACAACCGCGAGCTGTTCGTGTTCTACACCACTCGCAAGCTCGGCGATCCGGCCCACGTCTACGCCGACGTCGTCGCGCGCTACCGGGCGAGCGCCGGTGATCCGGATCGCGCGGACCCGACCGGCGCCGTCGTGCTGGCGATCGACGACTTCTCGGCGACCCACAACGCCGGCATGATCGAGTTCGGGCCCGACGGCTACCTGTACATCGCCACCGGCGATGGCGGTGGGGAGGGCGATCCCGGGCGCACCGGCCAGGACCCCGCGGCGCTGCTCGGCAAGCTGCTGCGGATCGACGTCGACCACCCGGCGCCGGGCCTGGCCTACGGCATCCCGCCGGACAACCCGTTCGCCGCCGGCGGCGGCGCACCCGAGGTGCTCGCGCTCGGCCTGCGCAACCCGTGGCGCTGGTCGTTCGACCGCGCGACCGGCGATCTGTGGATCGGCGATGTCGGCGAGGGCCAGGTCGAGGAGGTCGACGTGCTGCTCGCCGGCAGCCAGCGCGGCGCCAACCTCGGCTGGAGCGCGTTCGAGGGCACGAGCTGCTGCATGAGCCAGCCCGACCACTGCCGCCAGCAGGCCCCGCAGCAGCCGTGCGATCCGGCCGGCAAGACGTTCGCGCTCGACCAGCGCAACCACGCCGACGGCTGGCGCGCGATCATCGGCGGCCAGGTCTATCGCGGCACGTGCTACCCCGACCTCGCCGGCTGGTACTTCTACACCGACAACGCGCGCGGCGGGCTGTCGAGCGCGCGGCTCACCGCGCCCGGCACGCTGGAGGTCGTCGACCTGCCCGGCGTGTTCCCCGCGTCGCCGTCGAGCCTTCACGCCGACGCGCGCGGCGAGCTCTACGAGACCGACACCGCCGGCAACGTGTATCATCTGGAGGCCGGTCCGTGAGCCGTGGTGCTGTGCGCGGTGGTCGGTCGCGGCGGCTGGCGGTGGAACCGTGCAGCTCACACCGTGCCGTTGGCCGCGCGACCCCGGCGGGCCGATGGCCCCCCGTCAGCGCCCGCCGTCGTGCCGAACGCCGCCGCGTCCGGGCGGCTCGTGCCGCTGCCGCGAAGACCAGCGCCGGGGAAGACCACGTGCGCTGGTGACGGCGTTCGTCACGGGCCCTGCGCGGATCGGTCGCAAGGGGCGTCGCATCCCGAGCCGCCCGGCCGAACGTCAGCTCGCGTCGAGAAGGTCGGCAAGGCGGAGATCCCACGCCGCCTGTCCATCGGCCGCACGTCGGTTCGTCGGATCCTCTTCGCGAAGCCCAAGGCGCTTCGTCGGTCCTGATCAATTCGTTGGTTTCACCCGTTTGCTATCGGAACCCCATCACGGAGTCATCTACCTCGGCAACCAGCTCGTCGAGCCACACGCCGCGCACCAGCGAGAACTTGCGGCCTGCGCAGATCACCGTCGCAGGCATCGCATCGATCGACGACGATCGCTCGGAGAACAGCAGCTCCGAGGTCATGCGGAGCGTCTGGTGGAGCCCGGCCGGCAGGTCGCCGGGCGTCCGCTGGTCGAGCTCGGAGATCGGCACCGCCCAGCCGATCGCCGGGTCGACGAGGGCGGCCAGCGGCGCCGCACCACGACGCTCGCGATCGCCGAGCTCGAGCGGCTCGGCGTGCTGACCCTGGCGCGCGAGTACCGCGTCGGCCATCACGGCCGTGTCTGGTGCTGCTGGTATCGGTTCGGCTCGGGCGAGCTGCCGCGCGCCGTGGAGCTCTCCGCCGCCGCGTGGTCCGCGATCGCGCCCGAGCCCTCATGCGCCGAGCGCACCGAGGTCCCGCTCGCTATCGAGGCGGAAGGCGAGCTCGCGGTGCAGGAGGGTTCTGCGAGCGCGGACCTCGCGGCCGCGTCTGCGCCGGTTAGCGTGCGCGTCCTGGGCGAGCGCGACGTGCCCGAAGGCGTGATCCAGGTGCTCAGCGACGGCGTGCGCGGGGCGCCGCGTACGCGGCTCGCGGTCGCACCGACGTCGGCCTCCCGACAGCACGCCCGGCGTCGCGCGAGCCCTGTTCGTCCGCACGTTTCAGCGGCGCACGTTCACGCCGGCCGAGCTCTTGGTTGCGGACGCGGCGACGGTGATCCCGATGCCCGACCTCGAAGCGCGGCGCCGCATGACCCGGCGCGAGCGCCTCGCGGGCGCCGCGCCGGCGCCGGCCGCCGTGGTCCCGCTGGATGCGCTCCCGGCCGAGGGCCTGAAGGCGAGGTCGCCGATCGCGCGCTGATCGCGCGCAGCGCCGCCAAGGGCTGCATCTCCGCGATCGGCGCGGACCACCGCGTGGTGTTCCCGGATCGGCGACCCGGAGGCGTTTCCTGCGCATGTCGCGCGTGCTCGCCGCCGCCCGCGGCACGCCTGGGGGCGTGCTATCGCAGCACGTCCGAGACGCTGGCCGCGGTGATGGCTCGGTTGTGCCAGCGCTCCAAGGTCGCCAGGTCGGTGCACGCGTCGATGCGCGCGTCGTCGTCCTGGCTCGGCGTGAGCTGCCGGCCCACGAGCACCCGGCGCAGGGCAGCACGTGCCTCGGTCAGCCGACCTTCCTGCTGACCTTCCTGCCGGAGCTGCTGCTTCTTCTGGGGGCTTGCTTCCAGGAGGACGTCGAGGATGCGCTGCCGCCGGGCCTCGATCTCGGGATCCTCGGCCTTGCCGAACCTCCAGAGCAGTTCCTCACGCGTCGGCATCGACATCGGCAAGTATTCTACCATGGTCAGCACCCAGTCGAGCGGCCGGCGCGGTGCCACCCATCGGCAGAACTCATCCAGCGCCTGACCGGACCGGGCGAGGAGGAACGGGATCAGATCGTCGATGAGGGGGAGCTCGTTCGCTGCGATCCACAGAAACCTCTGCCACTGCGGTTCGACCCAGTAGCACCCCGGCGCGTGGCGCTCGGGAGCGTACACCTCGTCCAGCCACTGGGGGACGTGCGGGGCGATGAGCCAGAGCGGCTCATGTCCCCGCCACGACGCATCCTGCTCCTTGACCCGCTGCAGCTGCCGAGCCTGCCGCCGGAGCAAAGCGCGCTCGACCGCCTCCCGATCGAGGTGGTTGCCGGCGAGCTTCAGCTCGATCATCACCTCGTCATGGGGCTGCGCCTCGGGCCACGGCGCGGGCAGATGCGCCAGGCCGTGCGGCCGGCGGATCACGAGGACGTCGCTCGTCACCTTGTCGAGCCGGATCTCGGGCGGATCTTGCCACCCGGCCGCGCCGGCCGTCGTGCGCTCGGTCTCCTCGGCAAACGTTCGTTGGGCGAGCTGCTCCGACTGACCCATGTCGTTCGCCGATAGCAGACCCGAGCGGCCGTCGCCAGAGGTCGCGCTCGCCAAGAGCGCGGGCGCACCGGTCAGCGCGCCCGACGCGACGGCGAGCGCTTGGGGACCCGGGCCACCAGGTGGGCCGCGTGGTGGGCGACCAGCTCCTCGCCGCGCTCGAGCGCGGTGCTGGCCCGGCCGGCCGTCTTGCCGCGAGCGTGTAGAGCCGGGGCCATGGTCCGGCCGTACTTGCCCGACGGCCGCGGCGGCAGCTGACCGGCCAGCAGTGGACGGTCTCGGGCTACCTGCGCGTCGCAGTCCTGGCCTACCTCGGCAAGCACCTGGCGGGCGGAGCGTAGCCATGGGATCGATCTTCGCTCGCGGGTCGAAGCTGTACGCCAAGGTGAAAGACATCGCCGGCGACTGGAAGCAGGTGGCGACGGGCCTCTCGATCGGCAGCGAGGACGCTGCGGCCGCGTGGCTCGCCGAGCTCGAGCGCAAGGTCGAGGCGCAGCGGTCGACGTCGACCGTGCTCCCCGGCGACCAGCGCGCGCTCACGGTGCGGATGCTCGCGGAGGCCTGGCTCGCGAAGCGTGACACCGAGACCGCCGAGGACGACAGAGGCCGGCTCTACAACCACATCCTCCCTGTGATCGGCAACATCGCGGTCAGCGAGCTCCGGCCGCGCCACGTTCGCGACCTGATCAAAGCGCTCACGAGGAAGCGCAAGCTCGGAAACCTACGCAAGGACGGCACGCGCGTTCCGTCCGACGAGCTGATCGCGCCGCGCACGGTGCGCCACGTCTACGGCACGCTGCGCGCCATGCTGAACGACGCTGTCGCCGACGAAGTGATCGCGTCGAATCCGTGCGTGCTCAAGGACGAGCTACCCGCCAAGGTCGACAAGGATCGCACGTGGCGGCGCACCGCGGTGTTCACGCGCGATGAGGTGCAGGCCATCATCTCGGCGCCGGCGGATGCGATCCCCGAAGACAGGCTCGTGCTGTACGCGCTGGAGTTCCTCGGCGCGATGCGGTTCGGCGAGGCAGCGGCGCTGACCTGGCGCGACTACGACCCGGCCAGCTCGCCGCTCGGCAAGCTGGTGATCGAGCGCTCGTACTCGAGCAAGGCGCGCCGGGTGAAGGAGACCAAGACCGACAACCCGCGCGAGATGCCCGTGCACGCGACGCTCGCGCGGATCCTCGCGGGGTGGAAGCTGGGCGGGTTCGAGCGCGTGACCGGGCGCGCGCCGCGGCCGGAGGACCTCATCGTCCCATCGCGGCGCGGGCGGCCGAGGAACGCGAACCACGCGCTCCGGAGGTTCCACGAGGACCTCGACCGCATCGGCCTCCGGGCCCGGCGCCAGCACGACGCCCGGCGCACGTTCATCTCGATCGCTCGCGCCGATGGCGCCCGGCCGGACATCCTGCGGTGGGCGACGCACGGGCCCACGGGCGACATCGCTGACCAGTACACGACGCTCCCGTGGGCGGCGCTCTGCGAGGAGGTCGCCAAGCTGCGGATCGAGGTGCTGGAGGGCCAGCTCGTGCGGATGCCGCTCGCCGCGGCCGGTGGTGGCGGCGGCGGTTCCGGCGGGCTTGGTGCAGACGTGGTGCAGCCTCGCAAGGCTGCGACATCAGGTGAGAATCTGGCGAGCCGCACCTCCTGGCGGACTTCCTCGGTGTTGGCGCCGCTCGCGCCGACGTTCCAGCCCGCGGCGATCAGCGCTTGATCGATGAGTCTGTGTCGCGTGGTCTCCTCGTTGAACTCGAGGAGCGTGGCGATCTTCTGGCCCTCTTCCTTGAGGTGTGCAAGCTCGGTCGCGTGCTCGGTCGCAGCGCGCTCGGCGTCGAGTCGCTTCTTGGTCTCCTGATCGAGCTGGGCGAGCACTGATTCGTACTTCGCCTCGGCGAGCCGCAGCTTCTCGAGGGCGTCCCTGGTCTTCGCCGTGCTCTCGGGCTGGGGCGGTGGGGCCTCGTACTTCGGAACCGCGGTCCGGTCACCGCCGTCGATGATGTGAAACCAGTGCGCGATGTCGAACAGGTCGCCGAGGCAAGGCAGGGAGAGCTGGGTCGTGATCGGGCGGCGCGGGTGCGCGGCGTGGTTGCCACCCTTGCGGACGGCGTGCAGCTTGTTCTGGACGACCTCGGGCACCGACTGCCGGAACGACTCCTCGTTCATGAGGTCGTTCAGGTTGTCGGAGTAGGGCGGGCGCAGCCGAAACAGCTCGTAGATCAAGACGACGATCTGCTCGACGAAGCTGCGCTGCTTGATCAGCGAGCTGGCCGGGTCCGAGTGCGCGTACTGCTCGGCGAATCCCGCGAGGTCGGCGAGCACGGCGCGCTTCAGCCGAAGGAACTCGAAGTTCCTCGACTTCATGTACGGCACCTCGGGGGGGACTTGCGGCGAACACGACGCCACGACCCTGTTCAGATCCCGTGCCATCACGTAGGCACCTTGTAGCGGCTGAGCCAGTTGGTGAGCGTCTGGTAGCTCGGCAACCCCACCAGCTTCGCCGCTTCCGTCTTGTTGCCGTCGGTCTCTTCCATGGATCGCTTCAGGTAGTGGTAGGCCACGCGATCGAGGAGTTCCGGGAGGTTGAGGCCGTCCCCAAGCGGTCGATGCAGGATATCGTCTGCCCGCTGCCCAGGGGAAGCGAGGAGGGCGCTTCTCATCTCCTCGACGGAGATGGTGTCGGTCTGGGACCAGATCACGGCGCGCATCAGTGTGTTCTCGAGCTCACGGACGTTGCCCGGCCACGGGTGCTTGGACAGAAGGGTCTTTGTGACTTCGAGCAACTCATGCCCGACCAGCGCGAGCAGTTCGCGGTGGACGCGTGGATGATCGGCCTGCGCGCGATGACCAACGCCCACGCGCAGGCGCAGGAGGCGCGGCTCGCCGACGTGAGCCGCACGCTGCTCGAAGATCTCGACACGCAGCTCGCTGCGCACGTGAAGAAGCAGGAGGACATGCTCGTTCAGGGGCTGCGCCGGTACTTCGACCCCGCGGACGGACAAGTGACCGAGCGGCTGCGCGCGTTCATCGACGACCAGGGTGCGCTGGCCAAGCTACTCGATCGGTTCGTCGGGCCGTGCAACAGCGTGCTCGCCGAGACCCTCGCCAAGCAGGTGGGTGAGCAGAGCGTGCTGTTCAAGAAGCTGAGCCC
>JBGQCL010000127.1:0-25475 GCA_041495365.1 Kofleriaceae bacterium
CGGGATCATGATCGGCGCCGCGCTGCTCGCTGCGGCGAGCGGTGGCATCGCCAGCGGCGCGATCGGCGGTATCGCAGGCTCGGTCGTCGGCGCCGGCATTGAGTCGCTGACGTTCACCGCGATCACCAGCACCCTGAACCAGGATCCCTCGTTCGGCGGATTCATGGCCGAGCTGGCGCTCAACTTCGCGACGTTCGGCGGGCTGCGCGCGATCAGCGGCGGTGCGAAGTTCCTTGCCGGCGGCAAGGCGCTTACGCTGCCCCAGAAGCTCGGCGAGATGACCATCGAGAGCCTGTGGATGATGGCGTCTGCGAAGGCCCAGGAGAAGATCGCCGAGGCGTTCGCCCACGGCGGCAAGGTGACGCCGCAGAGCGCCGCGAGCATCTTCGGCCAGCAGATGGCGATCGGCTTCGCATCGCGCGTGCTCGTGCGGGTCGGCGGCGTGTTCGTCCAGGGCGTCGCGGGCATCGAGAAGCTCCACGAGGTGCAGCTTGCTCTCGCCAAGCGCACCGAGGAGGAGCAGCTGGCGCGCCAGGTCCTCTCCTCGGGAGATGGCAAGCTTGGCGAGCAGCTCGTCAAGGTCGATACCGACGTGCTCAAGACCGAGCAGCGCGCGCTTGAGCGGGTGCACGAGGTCGCGAGTAACCCGGCTGAAGCTGCCAAGCACGGCGTCACGGCCGAACCCGGCGCGCTCGAGAGGGTCGCAGCCGATGCCCAGGGAGCGGCGCGGGAGGTTGGCGAGCGCGAGATTGCTGCCCTGATGGCCCACGCGGAGGTGAAGGCCGACCACGCGATCGTCGAGCCCCCCGTGTACGTCGAGCTCCTCGCCAAGCATCGCGCACAGGGCTCGACGATCATCGAGGGCTTCGACTCCGCGGGCCAGCCGCACGCCAAGATCACGCCGAGCCTGGCCGATGGCTCGTTCGGGAAACCGTTCACGCTTCATCAGCGGCTCGGCGATGAAGTTGAGAAGATCCTGGCTGCTAAGCACCTGCCGAACACGGCTGTCATTGGCGACTACTTGGCCAAGCGCTCGAACGACCGCGCGGCGACGCTGGCCGACCTCCGCAAGGTCAACACGCACGCCGAGCTCGATCAGTTGATGCAGAAGACCCTGGGTGAGGATGTAGTGGCCGCGCGTGAGCGTGCTGCGAAGCCTCAACAAGAGAATGTTGTGAGCGGCCCGACGTCGACCGATTCGACTCTGCGTGACGGCGCGTCGAAGTTCGCGTGGACCCGCGGTCTCGACGGAGCGCAGATCGAGCACGTGCGCCGGCAGCTAGGTGATTCGCTCTCGAGCAAGGTGTCGACCGGCGCGGGCGCGTTTACCGGGCCGGAGCTCGTGGAGGTGGGAGACGTCGTGAGCCGTCTGCGCCAGACCCGCAACGTGCGTGGCGTCGACGATTGGATCGCGTTCGAAGAGTCTCAGAATGCGGAACACATGCGTGACGCGATAGGCGAGCTGCGCTCCGTCGAGCGGCGCGCGGCCGAGAACACCGGACGGATCTACGAGATCGGACAGGACGCACACGCCCCAGTCCGCGAGGGTACGGTCAACGCGCGGAATCCCAAGGGGGATCCGATGAAGTCCTTTGATATTGCCGAGCGCGACGGAAACGAGGTCGTTCGGAGTATCGAGGTCACGTCCGTCGATGAGCCGGCGAAGGGGGTGCGCGACCTTACCAATGGAGTGCGCCACGCCACTGACAAGACGGTTGGCCGCCTCAAGGAGAAGGCTCCGATCCCCGGCAAGGAGCTCGAAGCGGAGATCCGGATCGAGCTCTTCAAGGGTGAAGTAGGCGCCGGCACCGGTACGGTCACTTACGATGGGGCCGGCAACTACACGTACAAGGTCAACAATGGCAACATCACGCCGTCCAAGTTCGGCAGGCACAAGAACCCCGGTAATATCTTCACTGATTTTGCGAAGGAGCTTCCCACGATCGGCGGCAGCAACACTCTCAGCGTGATCACGCTCGTCGATAGATCCGGGAACGTGATAGCGACATTCCGCCGCGAAGGGAGTATCTGGAAATGGTTGCAGGAGGCGACGCCATGAGCGATAGCGACCGTGTGTGTCGATTCCCTGGCCACTCTCAGCGCCTGAGCCGGTTTATCGAGGGTTCCGACATCGCGGCCGTCACGCGCGGGGCGCTGGACGCGATCGACGTCCTGCGCTCAGCGTGGGAGCCGCTGTCGGCTGAAGCGATCCTCTTCGGAGTCGAGGGAGACGACCCGTTGACAGCGTCGCTGGTGGACGTCGCGCGACCGCATCGGTTGCTCGTCAAGGCGTCGTCGGTCGAGACCGGGGTGCTCGTCGACGCGATGATGGTCGACCCGGTCCTCACGACCGAGGACGAGCTGTCCCGGCGAGCGATCGAAGCCTGGCTCGAGGGCGCGTTATGCGACGTGGTCACTGGCGATGGGCAGCATGGCGAGTGGAGCGACCTTTTCTTTCGTGCCGGCCGCGCTTGGGTCGGTCCTGCTGGCTGGCGCTCGGGCGAAGCCGAGCTCCGCCTGCACTACGAGGCAGGTACGGTCGTGGTGCCGATCGAGCGCGCTCCATCCGGTGCCTGGCTCTCTGGCCCGCGCGAACCGGCGTCTGATCAGCCACCGCTTGACGTCCGGCTCACAAATCAGGAGGGACTTGTTACATTGCAGATCACACGCCACTACGGCTACTGGCTCGAGCCGGGCGAGCCGGCTGCACAGCGCCTCGACGAGATCGTCGACCGGCTGCGCGCAATGGGGTGGGGCGAGTGACATGGGGATCACGATCTACTGGTTCGAGGTCGAAGCCGCTGCGCTGGAACGGGCTGGTCAGCCTTTGGTCGTGATGTTGGCTCGGCCGTGGCGGTGAACGCACGGTAACCGTTCAGGCCCCTGAAAAGCTGGATCATCTCGATCGGTTGGGAATTAGATAAAAAGGCAGATCGACAAAGCGGGTCGAAACGTGATCAACCGTTGCTGTTGGAAGCGCTGCAGCAACGAATCGCCGAGCTCGAGGCCGCCCTCGCCGCCAAGGACGCGGAGATCGCGGCGAAGCACGTGCGGATCCGCGAGCCGGAACAGCTGGTGGTAACGCTGATGGCGCAGGTCGCGGCGTTGACCCGGCAGGTCGCCGAGCTGACCGAGAAGCTGGGGCAGAATTCGCGCAACTCGCACTTGCCGCCGTCGAGCGATCCGCCCGGCAATGCGGGCGGCGCCGGCGGCGGCAAGCCGCGACCGAAGAGCGAGCGCAAGCGCGGCGGATAGCGTGGACATCGAGGGGCTCACCGCGAGCTCGTACCCGAAGCGCAGGTCAATGACTTCATCGACCTCTACCCCGCCGAGTGTGAAAACTGCTGGGCGGCCTTGCCCGAGGTAGCCGACGCGAATGCGAAGCGGCACCAGCTCATCGAGGTGCCACCGATCCAACCGCACACGACGGAGTGGCGACGGCACGCGGTAACGTGCACGTGCTGCGGGTAAAAGACGCGCGCCGCCTACGACGAGGACACGATCCCGGCGTCCCCATTCGGCCCACGGCTGATGGGCATCGTCGCGCTACTCACGGGCATCTACCATGTGAGCCGGCGCAAGGCGCCCAGGCTGCTGTCAGACCTGGTCGGGGTCCCGATCTCGCTCGGTGCGATCAGCGCGGTCGAGGCGCGCGTGTCCGAGGCCGTCAAGCCCGCCGTCGACGAAGCGTGGACGCGCGTCGAAGGTGCCGCGGTGAAGCACACCGATGGAACGAGCTGGCTCAAGGCGGGGGCCCTGCTGGCACTGTGGACGATCGCGTCGACGGCGGTGACCGTGTTCAAGATCGTCACCGACAACTCGCGCGCAACGCTCGAGCCGCTGTACGGCGCGCTGCGTGGCATCCTCGTGAGCGATCGCGCCAAGGCGCTCGGATTCTGGGCGATGGAGCGCCGGCAGATCTGCTGGGCGCACTTGCTGCGCAAGTTCGTCTCGTTCGCCGAGCGGGATGGTCCGAGCGCGGCGTTCGGTCGCGACCTGCTGAACTACACCGGCATCCTGTTCGAGTACTGGCACGACTACAAGGCCGGCAAGCTCGACCGGGCGACGTTCCGCGCGTGGATGGCGCCGGTGCGCACGCAGGTCGAGGCGTTGCTCGCGCGCGCGGCCGCCGCAAACATCGACCGGGTCTCGGGGTCGTGCGCCGACATCCTCGCGCGCGTAGAACTGCTCCCCCAGCGCCACGACTTCCTCGACGGCTCGGCGCGGCGCCGGCTTCGCCCTCGCGGCCGCGCTCGCCACCCGCGCACGCTGTGGGGGGCCACTCGCGGCGGTGTTCGCCGCCGCGAACGCCCGCTCCACCGCTCCGGCCGCCGCGGTCCGGATCGCCGCAACGTGATCTCGTACCAACCGCTCGATCTGTTCTGCCAGGTCGCTGTTTGTCGTCATGCGCTCCACGTCGCACGGCGCGGACCAACCGCTCAACACCACCCCTGAACGGTTAGTGCGCCGGGATAAACCGGCAGAAAGTAGAGAATGAAAGAGTCTCACATCGAAGGAGTAGCGACCCACGATGACCCCGAGTCATGCACCGGCAGCCGTAAGGCTGTCGGCGAAGCATTGACAGGGGTACGTACGGGCAGGGTATTGAGCCGCGAAATCAACGACTTCAGGGTGCCGACGCCGTTAACCGAGGCGGAAGGCCACACACACGACGTCGCCATCGCAAGGCGTCGTGCGACCCTGCGCGGTCGGAGACCCCTCGCACGTACGGAAGCTTTCTGCGCGAGAACCGGGAGATCCTCGGGCTCGCCCGCCGCGGAGGGAGCGGCGGGCCGCATCGGGAAGGCCAAGGCCGTACGCCGATGACGCACGACCCGAGGAAGTCGGACAGGCCCATCGTACCTGCGAAGTCGCCGAACAACGCCGGGTCACCGGCCGCGGAGGCGATGGAGGGAAGGGGCCTGGCCAAGGGAAACACGGACCAGCAAAACGCGCACCGGACACAGCGCCGGAGCAGCGCGCACAGTGCGCTGGACCGTGTACGACAAGCTGCAAGACGAGACAGGAATGTGAAGTTCACCGCGCTCTTCCACCATCTCACGATCGATCGACTCCGCGACGCGTTCTTTGCGCTTCGGCGCAAGGCGGCGGCCGGGATCGACGGCGTGACCTGGGCGCAGTATGACGTAGATCTCGAAGCGAATCTCCGAGACCTGCACCTACGACTGCACCGTGGAGCGTACCGGGCGAAGCCATCGCGGCGGGTGTACATCCCGAAGACGGACGGGCGGCAGCGGCCGCTCGGCATCGCATCGCTGGAAGACAAAATCGTTCAGCGTGCCGTCGTCGAGATCTTGAACGCCATCTACGAAACGGACTTCCTCGGCTTTTCGTATGGATTCCGGCCGGGGCGCCACCAACATCATGCGTTGGATGCACTCGCGACGGCGATCAAACGAAAACGGGTGAACTGGTGGCTCGACGCTGACCTCCGGGACTTCTTCGGAACCCTCGACCACGGTTGGTTAGTGAAATTTGTCGAGCACCGGATTGCGGACTGCAGAATCGTCCGCCTCATCCAGAAATGGCTGAGCGCAGGCGCTCTGCAGGACGGGACATGGATGGAGAGCGAGGAGGGAGCGCCACAAGGAGCGACGATATCGCCCCTTTTGTCGAACCTGTATTTGCACTACGTCCTGGACCGATGGGTACAGCAGTGGAGGTCACGGCACGGACACGGGGACGTAGTCATCGTGCGCTTTGCTGACGACTTCCTGGTCGGGTTCGAGCATCGGTCTGACGCCGAGCGGTTCTATGCGGAGCTTCGCGAGCGTCTCGCAAAGTTCGCACTGGAACTGCACCCGGAAAAGACGCGGCTCGTAGAGTTCGGGCGGTCCGCCGCCTCGAGCCGAGCACGCCGCGATCTCGGGCCGCCGGACACGTTCGATTTCCTCGGCTTCACGCACATCTGCGCGAAGTCGCGGAGCGGGCATTTCCTGCTTCGACGCCATACCATGCGCAAGCGCCTGCGGGCCAAGCTGCTCGAGGTGAAAGCCGAGTTGCAGCGCCGCCGGCACTCGCCGATCCCGGAACAAGGTCGATGGCTCGGCGCCGTTGTGCGCGGACACGCCAACTACTACGGCGTGCCGGGCAACTTCGACGCCGTGGCGGCCTTCCGAACCCAGGTGACGCAGCACTGGAGGCGCGCGCTTCGGCGTCGTAGCCAAAGGGACCGCACCAACTGGAGTCGGATCAACCGCCTCGCGACCCGCTGGCTCCCACCGGCCAAAATCACACATCCCTGGCCCGACGAGCGGTTTGACGTCCGTACCCGAGGCAAGAGCCCAGTGCGTTAGCAGCGCCCGCTGGGATCCGCGCGGGGGGCGGCCCGAGGCATTTGCCGAGGGTCGTCCCTACCGCAACCGTTGGACGATGCCCACTGGTCGTCGTCGAGGTTCACGCGCCGGGCCGGGCTGCGCGCCTCGATCCAGCCCAGGTGCGGATACGTCGGCCGCGTCGCGCACAGGATCCGGATCCCGGCGGGCACCACATGCGGCAGGAACCGCGGCAGCGGATTCTCGCCCGGCTCCGCACGCGTCTCATCGAGACCATCGACGACGATCACCAGCCGCCCCGACGCGCCGAGCTGCTTCGACACCCGGCCGAGCAGCTCGGGGAGCCGTCCCTCGGGCTTCGCCCGGGCGTCGCGCTGCTCGGGGAACATCGCCTCGATCTGTGCCGCGAGCGAGGCGGCGATCCGCTCGGGCTGATCCCAGTTGATCACCTGGCGCCGGACGAAGTGATGCGGCACCGCGGCGCCGGCGGCCTCGCGCCGGTCGAGCCACGTCGACAGGATGGCGCTCTTGCCCATGCCCGGCCCGCCCGTGACCACGACCCACCCCGTGTCGTCCGGCCCGAGCAACCACTCGTCGAGCCGCGCCAGCACATCGTCGCGCCCGACGAACCGGCGGTGTCGCCCG
This sequence comes from Kofleriaceae bacterium, assembly GCA_041495365.1. GTDB lineage: Bacteria > Myxococcota_A > Polyangia > Haliangiales > Haliangiaceae > JABFXX01. The sequence goes on from JBGQCL010000127.1 coordinate 6,942, forward strand.
CGTTCGAGCGAGAAGTCGGTCCGCTCCGCCGCCGGCGGTGACGCCTGGGCCTCCCCGCTTTCACCCACCGAGCCAGGCTATCGCAACCGGCCCCGTTCGTCAGCGCGCGTTGTTCGACGAAGTGGGCGAGCCGGCTGAACAGTCCCCGCTCGCGATGTCGGGATGTATCCCTCGCCGTGTCCCATGGAGGCGAGCGGGTCCGAAGGGGAACCCTTCGTGGGGCGATCGCGAGACGTCAACGCGGCTTGCCGTGGGCGACCGCGAGCAGATGGGCTCGGGCGCCGCGACCGTGATTTGGATTGGCCGGGTCTTGTCCCGCACATACCTCGCGGGGTCCGCGCAGGACGGGTGGTGATTCGGCGGGCGCGGCCCCGACGCCCATCCGCGCAGCAGCCCACGGCGAGCTCGCGTGTGCGCGTTCTCCGCGCGCTGCGCGCCACCGGCACCGCCTAGCGGAACGTGCCGGCGAGCTGGATCCCGTTCGGCGTGATCGCGACGCGGGTCTCGTGCTCCTTGGAGCGCGACAGCGACAGGTAGAGCGTGACGCCGCCGGCGACCACCGCCACGGCGAGGAAGCCGTCGGCGATATGCGAGAAGGTCGAGACCTTGCTGCTCTTGCTCGACAGATCATCGCTCCGGGCCTTGAACCCATCGGCCGGCACCGGCTGGGCGTCGCGCTCGTTCGACAGGTCGCGCGATGACAGCCACGCGTATCCGCCGAGGCCGATCGCCGCCGCACCGGCGATCCCGGTGATGACCCAGCCGGTGGTGATCGTGCTCTGGCTCGGGCCCTTGCTGGGCGGGGCGATCGGACCGCCCGGGGTGCCGCGCGGGTCGGCGTTCAGCGCCGCGGTGACCGTGTCGCCCGCCGCGACGTCGACGAACCGGGTCTCGGTGACGCGACCGTCGCGCAGCGCGGTGATCTTGCGGCGGCCGACGCTGACCAGCACGGGCTCGTCGAGCGGCGTCTTGCCGACCAGCTCGTCATCGACGGTGATGTCGGCACCGGGCGCGCTGGTCGAGATCGCGACCTTGCCGACCCGGGTCTGCAGGGTGTCGATCGTCGCCTCGACCTCGCGGCGGTGGGGCGCGGTGGGGCCGGCCTCCGTGAGGTAGCGGCCGAGCGCGACCAGCGCGGCCGCGTAGTTCTGGAGCTGGTAGTAGGTCTGGCCGATGTTGTAGAGCACCGCGGCGTTGGGGGTCGTCTCGTAGGCGCGCCGGAACTCGACCAGCGCCGCGCGATAGTCGGCCTCGTTGTACAGGGTCACGCCGCGCTGGAAGTGCTTGGCGGCCTCGGCGGTCGGCGGCGCGGAGGGCTGGGCATGCGCCACCGAGAGAAAGGACAGCGGGATCGCCAGGCTCACCAGCACCGCCAGGCAGACAGTACGTCGACAGCTCATTGGCCTCCTCCATGCGGGTTTTCGTACGGATTGCTCGGGTCGATGGGCCGGCGCGGCTTGACGGGATTGGCGTTGATCTCATTCGCCGGCTTGACGAGCTCGGGCTGGGGCTGCTGCGGTGCCGGTGGCGGAGGCGGGGCCGGCTGCGCGGTGGGCTCGGTGGGTCGGGCCGGCTCGACCTTGCGCGCCGGCTCGGGCGGCCGTGGCCGCTGCGTGACGCGCGCCGGCGCGGCCACCGGAGGGGGTGGGGGCGGCGGCAGCCGCTCCAGGCTGATGTCGAGCGTGACGTTGGCGTTGAACGCCACCGACACCGACTTGGCGACGTAGCCCGGCGCGCCGGCGCGCACGTGGTGGGTCTCGCTGTCGACGGGGTAGTGCTTGCTGAACGGGTTGCCGTCGACCATGTTGCCGTCGATCGACACCGTCGCGGTCCCGGGACTGACCCGGATCTCCACGTCGATCATCGGTGGCCGGGGCGGTGGGGCCGGTTGGGCCGGGGGGGCCTGCACGACCGCGGGCGGCTGGGTCGGGGCCACCGGGAGAGCCTGCGGGGCGGGCGGGGCCGGCTCGGCGCGGGTCACCGGGCTGGCGTCGTGGGTCAGCCGCGCGACCAGGAAGATCACGATGATGCCCACCACCACGCCGGCGACCGCGGTGATGATCACCGGGCGGAGGTCGCGGCGCGGCTGGACCGGCCGGCGCGCCTCGGACGCCGAGCTGGCGTCGTCGGCCATCCGCGCGCTCGGCGTGTCCGGCGAGGTCACGTTCTCGGGATCGAACGGCGGGCGGGTCATCGCGCGCTCGCCGGACGGCGTCGGGCTACCGACCGAGCGCGACGCGACGTCGATGATCGGCAGCTTCTCGCGCACCACCGTGCCGCCGCGCAGCCGCGCGATGTGGGCCTCGATCACCGAGTTGGTGTTGGCGCGGTCCTCGCGGAACAGCTCGCTGACGCACGAGCCGACCTCGCGCGCGGTCACGTTCATGCCGGTCGACACCAGGTAGCGCTCGAGGTCCTGCTGCATCGCGCCGGCGTTCGGGTAGCGCTCGTCGCGGTTCCACGCCATCGCCCGGGCGCAGATCTCGTCGAGCTCGGGCGGCACCCAGGGCTTGATCTCCGACGCGCGCGGGATCTCGTTCGAGACCAGCGCCCACAGCTTCTCCTGCTCGTTCTTGCCCTCGCGCATGCGCTTGCCGGTCAGCGCCTCCCACAGCATCACGCCGGCGGAGAACACGTCGGCGCGGGCGTCGACCTTCCAGCCGCGGCCCTGCTCCGGGGACATGTACGAGACCTTGCCCTTGACCACGCCCGCGTGGGTCTCGTACATCGAGTCCGACGCCTTGGCGATGCCGAAGTCGAGCAGCTTGACCTGGCCGTCGAACGTGACGAACACGTTCTGCGGGCTGACGTCGCGGTGCACGATGTTGAGCGGCGAGCCGTCGAAGTCGGTCATCCTGTGCGCGTAGTCGAGGCCCGCGAGCATGTCGCACACCACGCGGAGGTGCATCGGCACCGACAGCCCGAACCCGGCGACCTTCGAGCGGCGGCGGATCTGGTCGAGGCCGCGGCCGTCGAGGTAGTCCATCGCCATGAAGTAGCGATCGCCGTCGTTACCGACCTCGTTGGTCTGGACGATGTTGGGGTGCGACAGCCGGGCGGCCAGGCGGGCCTCGTCGAGGAACATCGTGAGGAACGCCGGCTCCTCGACCAGCTCGGGCTTGAGCTCCTTGACCACGACCAGCTTGTTGAACCCGCCCGGGCCCTGGACCATCGCCAGGTAGACCACGCCCATGCCGCCGCGCGCGATCTCCGCGATCAGCTGGTACTTTCCCAGCATCCGCCCCGGGTCGGTCAACATCGCCGGGAGCGTACTACCCGGCTGTGCGGAGCCGGAAGAGGTTTTGGTGGGGACCCGGACCTGCCCGGATCTGCGCTCGCTGGCCGTCACGTCGCGATTATTCTCCTTCGCCATGGCGCTGTTTCTGGCCGGTCACCTGGACCGGGCCGGTCGGGGCCGAGTGTTCCATCGCAGCCAGCGCAGCGCTCGCGCTCGCGGGGCCCGCGGGGAGCGCGCCGACCGGGCGCTGCGCGGCCTCGTCCGTCATCACCGGGTTCGCCATGTACTGCTTCATCGAGTCGTATCACCTGATCTAACTCGTCGGTCCACCTCTGCGCCACTGCCGTGTTCGCGGCGGCGGCGGATTCACGTCCGGCTCACGATGATCACCTCGAACCCCGTCGATCCATCCACGGGATGGCGCGTAATTGCTGCCGCACCGCGCGGCAGGCACCGACGACAAGCACGGTGATCGTAGGTGCGAAGGAGACGAGCCGACCGGGAAATTTGGTGTTGTGCAACACGCCGTTCCTCACGAGGGGTGCCCTGTGGTGGTGGCGCTCGATGCGCAGAGCGCGCGAGCCGGCGTCAAAATTCCGTGGCGTGTTCGGTGGTCGTACCCTCGCAGACAGCGTCGGTGCGCGATGTGTGCGTCCACGCGCGCGCGACGTGCAACGGTCACAGGGCGAGCGCCGCGATCGCGGAGCCTCCGCTGGTCAGCGCACGCCGAGACCGAGCCGGGCGCGCAGCGGCAGCCAGCCGGGCTGCGCGATCGCCGAGATCAGGTGCGCCGGGCGGTCGCCGCGGGCCGCCGCGAGCGCCACGACCACCGCCGGATCGCCGCCGAGCAGCAGCGCGGCGCGGTCGGCGCTGCGCTCGCATGCGGCGCGGTGGGCGGCGAGGACGGCGGCGAGATCGGTCGCGCCGGGCGCGGTCGCCGCGAGCAGCTGGTCGAACCGGGTGCGGAGCTTGACCGGCAGCGCCGCCTTGACCATGTCGTCGTGGCCGCGCTGGACGTCGGGATCGCCGACCAGCGCGGTCACCGCGTCGCGCAGCGCGGCAGGGCCGAACAGCCGCACCACCGAGGCGATCAGCCGGGTCGCGTCGGCCTCGGGCAACCCGGCGAACGCGGCGTGCTCGGGGCGGGTCAGCTCGACGGCGCGCGCCAGGATGGCGCGGACCTCGCCGGCCGGCGTGAGGTCCGCGAGCATCCGCGGCCCGAGCACGATCACCGGGGTCGCCGCGGCGAGGACCTCGGCGTCCGGGCCGGCGTCGCGCTCGTACAGTATCACCGCGCCGGCGCCGAGCGCCGTGGCGATCCGCGACAGCATCGCGGCGGCGGGAGCGTGGCGGGTCGCGGGCACGCGGCGCGCGCCCACCGCACCGTGGCGCGCCAGCCGGTCGTCGAGATCGGGCCAGACCAGCGCGGCGGCCTCGGCGAGCGCGGTCGCGACCGGCGCGAGGTGGAGCTCGCCGGGGTCGCGGATCAGCGCCCGGTCGGCGTCGAGCGCGGTGCGGTACTGCTCGTCGTCGCGCATCGCGTGGGGGGTGTGGATCGACAGGAACGCGCGCTGGTGGACGTCGAGAGGGTGGCCGCACACCACGGCGAGCTCCAGCGTGGCCTGTCCGGCGTCGGCGACGCTGTGGCGGCGCAGCTCGTCGGCCCACGCCACCAGGTCGCCGAGCGCGCCGGTCGCCGCGGTGATCGCCTGGAGGTGGTCCGCGATCGCCTCGCGCCGCGCCGGCTCGTCGGCGGCACGCGCGAGCTCGACCAGCGCGCGGCGGGCGTGGATCGCACCGTCGGAGTCGGCGGCGATGGCGATCGCGCGCTCGTAGGCCGCCGCGGCCTGGCGCAGGTCGCCGCGCTGGGCGCGCGCGTGGCCCAGGCGGTACGACAGCCCGGCGCGGCGGCCGGCCTGGGCCTCCGACAGCCGGTCGTCCCGGGCGGTCAGCAGCCGGGTCAGCAGCGCGGCGGCGGCGTCGGGCTCGCCCTGGTCGAACGCCAGCCCCGACGCGAGGTCGACCGCGTCGGCGTCGTACGGATCGCTGTCGACCGCGCGATCCGCGGCGGCCCGGGCGCGGGTGGCGTCTCCCGCCGCCAGGTAGTCGCGCGCAGCGCGCAGGTAGCGCGCGGCGCGGTCGGCGGGGGTGGCGCCGAACGCCGCCATCAGCTCGGCGGTCCGCGCCGCGCCGGCGTGGTCGCGCGCGAGGTCCTGGCGCGCCAGCAGCTTGTCGAGCAGCGCGACGTGGCGGGCCTCGAGCGGCTGGGCCGCCGCCACCGCCGCGGCGTAGCAGGTCCGTGCGCGCTCCTCGTCCTCGAGCATCCGCAGCGCCATGTCACCGAGCGCCTCGAACAGCCGCATCCGCTCGGCCGGGTCATCGCTCGCGGTCGCCTGCCGGGTCAAGAGGTCGGCGGCGCGCCGGTGGTCGCCTTGCTCCATCGCGATCTCGGCGAGCGCCTGCAGCGCGGGCGCGTAGGCCGGCTTGAGCTCCAGCGCGCGGGCGTAGAGCGGCGGGGCCCGCTCGGCCCGCAGCGAGCGGATCTCGGCGAGCGCGGCGTGGTACAGGCCCTGGGCGACCTCGCTGGGGTAGCGCGGCGCGTCCTCGTGGCCGGCCAGCGGCGCGAGGTGGAGCGCGGCCTCGCGCCAGCGCCTCGCCTTGTAGCGGTTCTCGCCGAGCGCGAGCTTGATCAGCAGGTGGCCGCGGTGCAGCCGGTCGGCCGCGACCAGGGTCTGGTGGGCGTCCTCGTCGCGGCCGAGCTTCTCGTGCGCGGTGGCGAGCCGGCGGTGGAGATCGGCGACCAGCGCGGCCGGCGCGGCCGACAGCAGGCTGCCGCCCGCCACCTCGCGGAGGAAGGCCTCGAGGTCGGACCACCGCTCGGCGTCGGCGTAGAAGTCGGCGAGCGCGACGATCGCGGGGAGGTGGTCGGGGACGCAGCCCAGCGCCTCGAGCAGGCGGCGCTCGGCGGCGGGCTCGACCCCGGCGGCGCGCGACAGCGCCGCGAGCTGGGTCATGATCCGCGCCTTCTCCGGTGGGGTCAGCGAGCCGTCGTCGAGCCGCTTCTCGAGCAGGCGGGCCGTGGTCTCGGGGTCGCCGCCCTGCTCGACCAGCCCGGCGAGCGCCCAGGTCGCGTCGGCGTGGTACGGCCGCAGCGCGAGCACCCGCTCGTAGGCCTGCTGCGCGGCGGCGGTGTCGCCGACCCGCGAGCGCAGCACGTCGCCGGCGGTCATCAGCGCCGCGATCCGGAGGTCCTCGTCGGTCGCCGCCTGGGCCTCGCGCAGCTTGGCGTCGGCGAACGCGCGCGGATCGTCGTCGGGCGACGCCAGCTCGGTGAGCACGGCGAGCGCGGTCGGGTGCTCGGGCACCAGCGCGAGCGCCTGCTCGATCGCGCGGCGGGCGGCGGCGCGATCGTCGAGCCGCTCGAGCTGGAGCTGGCCGAGCCGGATCCACAGCGCGGCGATCGCGCCGGCCGGCGCGCCGGCCCCGGGCCCGCCGGAGGTCAGCGCATCGATCCGGCCCTCGAGGATCGCGGCGGCCTCGCGGTCGCTGCCGGCCTGGACCAGCGCGGCCACCAGCTGGTCGGCGAGCCCCGGGTCGTCGGGCGCGATCGTCCGCGCGTGGCGCAGCGCCGCGGCGGCCTCCTCGGGCGCGTTCAGCCAGTCGACCAGGACCTGGGCGCGCCGGGCGAGCAGGGCGGCGCGCTCGGCCGGCTCGCGCTCGAGCGCGGCGCGCCGGCGCAGCACGTCGGCGAGCTCGGTCCACCGCGCGTTGCCGGCGTACAGCGCGTCGAGCGCCGTCCACGCCTCGGTGTCGTCGGGCCAGGTCGCGACCAGCTGGTTGTACGACTCGATCGCGCGCTCGGGCAGCTCGAGCTCGCGCTCGTAGATCCGCGCGATCGCCCGCAGCGCGTCGCGCGACTCGGGCGTGCCCTCGGCGATCTCGCCGACCCGGCTCAGCGTCTCGATCACCTTCGACCACCGGCCGACCGCGCCGTAGAGGTCCGCGAGCTGGACCAGCACACCGGTGTCGGCGGGCACCAGCAGGCGCAGCCGCTCGAACGCGTCGATCGCGTCGTGCGGCCGGCCGAGCTTGTCGGTGTAGATCGCCGCGAGCTCGCGGAACAGCTGGGCGCGCTCGGACTCGGGCGCCGCGGTGCCGAGCCGCGGATCGGTGCGCTCCTCGAGCGACGCCGCGAGCTCGACGTAGCGGCCCTCGGCGCGGTACAGCGCCTCCAGCCGGGTCCGCGCCACCGGGTCGCCGGGCAGCATGCCGAGGATCCGGCGCAGCTGGGCCTCGGCGTCGCGCGGCCTGTGCTGCTCGGCGCGGATCGTCGCGACCTCGCTCAGCAGGTCTCCGGCCTCGGCGGCGGTCTCGGCCTGCTCGGCCATGCCCTCGTAGAGCTCGGCGAGCCGGTCCCACGCGCCGTGGTCCTGCGCGATCCGGTGCAGCCGGGCGCGGACCTCGGCGTCGCCGCCCGGGCTGCGGCGCGCCTGGGCGAACGCGCGGGCGAGCGCGTCGAACGCGCGGGCGATGTCCTTGCCGCCGGTCTCCCACACCTCGGAGGCGCGGAACAGCCAGCGCAGCCGCGACGCCGCGTCGGGCGCCGGCAGGCTCTCGTAGGTCAGCGCGAGCTCCTCCCACGGCGACGCGAACGGCCGGTCGAGCAGGGTCGGCAGCGGCGGCCGCCGCACGCTGGCCTGGGCCTTGCGCGGCGCCGGCGGCGGGCCCCCGGCACGAGGCGGCTGGGTCGGCGGCGACGTGCGGGTCGAGCCCGGCCGGATCTGCGGTGGTCGGGGCGGCGGGCGCGGCGGACCCTTGGCACCCGGCGGCAGGCGCGGCGGCACCATCATGGTGCGCAGGTCCTGCGGCGACAGCGTCATCGTCGAGCTGTCGTGGCCGAACGGGTTGCCGGGCCGCTTGCCGTCGGCGAGCTCGATCTCGTCGACGTCGATCGGCTGCGTCGCGTCGCCGACCGCCAGCGTCGCGGGGGTGAGATCGGCCTCGACGAGCGGCTCGGTCGACAGCCGCTTCGGGATCACCGGCCGGCCACCGGCGGCGCGCCCCGCGGACGCGACCGCGCCGGCGACCGCGGGCTCGGCCTGGATCATCGCGGGCGGCGGCTCGGGGTGGGGCGAGCGATCGGCCTCGCGGTACTTGCCGATCACCCGGGCGAGCCGCCACAGGTGCGATGCGATGTCGGTGTCGTCGGGCTGGAGCACCAGCGCGATTAGCAGGGTGCGAAACGCGCGCGGCGCGTCCTTGAGCTGGTCCTCGAGCACCTGGGCCTTGCGGCGCAGCAGCGCGGCGCGGCGGGGCGCGCTCGGGGCGCGCTCGATCAGCGCGCTGTCGACCGCGATCAGCTCGTTCCACGCCCGCGCCTTGCCGGCGAGCGCGACCAGCGCATCGCGGATGTCGTCGCGGTCCGGCGCCCACGAGAACGCGGCGAGCACGTCGCCGACCGCGGCCCTGGGATCGCCGATCCGGTCGTCGAGCCACCGGGCGCGGCGCAGGTGGAGCTCGACCCGCTCGATCGGGGTCGCGGCGGCGAGCGCGGTGTCGTAGGCCTCGAGCAGCACCTTCCACGACGACCGCTGGTCGTGCTCGGCGGCCAGCCGGTCGAGCTCGCCGAGCAGCCCGGGATCGCGGGGCGCCGCCGCGAGCGCCTCGGCGAGCACCGCGAGCGCGCGCGGCCGATCGCCGAGCCGGCGCTCGGACAGCGCGGCGAGCTCGCGCGACAGCGCACCGAACCGCTCGGGCTCGGCGGGGGCGTGCGGCGCGCCGGCCGCGATCAGCCGCTTGCGCTCGTCGGTCAGGACCTCGGCCAGCTCGCGCCACAGCCCCCAGGCCTCGGCGGCCCGCCGGACGTCGTTCAGGGTGTGCTCGTCGGGCGCCTCGTCGTGCGCGCGCCGCCACCACCGGAACGCGGCCCTGGGATCGCCGAGCTTGTCGGCGGTCGCCGCGGCGATCCGCTGGACGATCGCCCGGCGCTGATTGATCCCACGGGGGAGGACCCCCGCCCCACCGGCGGAGCCGTCGGGGGCCCCACCCCCCTTGATCCCGCTTCGCGGATCGAAGCGCTCGACCACGCCCGCGGCGTCGCCGGCGTCGCCGACGTCCTCGCCTTCGCCCTCCGGCACCTGGGCGAGCATGCGCTCGAGCATCGCGACGTGCTCCTTCCAGCGGCCGACCCGGGCGAGCAGGTCGGCCGCCGCGGCGAGCGCCTCGTCCTGGCCGGCGTCGAGCTCCAGCACGCGCTTGAACGCCTGCAGCGCGCGCGTCGGGTTGCCGAGCCGGTCGCGGCAGATCAGGCCGATCTCCAGCCCGCGGGCGATCTTGCGCTGCGGCTCGGGCGCCAGGTACATCTCGCGCTCGGCCACGCGCACCGCGGCGTCGAACTCGCCGCGCGCCTCGTGGAGCCGGCGCAGCGCGGTGTGGGCCTCCAGGTGGTTGGGGTTGAGCTCGCGGATCAGGTGGTCGAGCACCTTGATCGCGTCGCCCTGCGCGCCGAGCTTGTCCTCGAGGAGCTGTGCGTGGTCGATCGCCGCCGCGGTCGCGCGCTCGGCGTCGTCGGGCAGCGCCTGCTCGGAGAGCAGCGCGACCTGCATGCCGAGCACGTCGGCGAGCTCGCGCCACTTCGAGGCGCCGCGGTACAGCCGGGCCAGCGCGTCGAGCGCGGTGCGGCTCTTGGGCGTGAGCTCGAGCAGCCGGTGCCACGCCCGGATCGCGCGGCCGACGTCGTCGAGCCTGCGGTCGAGCACCGTCGCGTGGCGCTCGAGGTCGCGGGCGCGGACCGCGGCCTCCGGCGTGCCCGGCGCCGGCAGCGGCCGTCCGCCGTCGAGCCGCTCCAGCACCTGCGCGAGCTCGGGCCAGCGCTCGGCGCGCTCGTAGAGCTGGGCCAGCGCCGCCAGCGCGTCGGGATCGGCCGGCGAGGTGCGCAGCGTCTGCTCCCAGCGCTCGAGCGCGGCGACCTGGTCCTCGCGCACGGCCGCGATCCGCGCCAGCCGCTTGAGCAGCCTGGCGCGCTCGGCGGGCGAGGTCGACGCCGCGGCGTGGTACTCGAGCGTCTGCTCGAGCCGCGGGTCGCCGGCCTTGTCGAGCACGCGCTCCATGCGCTCGAGCGCGTCGCGGTCGCCGTGCAGCAGCTCGAGCACCGCGCTCGACGCCCACACCACGCCGTCGACGTCGGCGAGCCGGGTCTCGTACAGCACCGCGAGCCGGCGCAGCACGGTCAGCCGCTCGGCGCGCTTGGCGACCGGCCACTCCCTCGGCGCGTCGGCCGGCACACCGGCCCGTTCCCTCGCCTCGCCGATCCGGCGGTCCTCGAGCTCCAGCATGCGGCGCAGCGTCGCCGCCAGCCCGGCGTCGTCGCCCTCGCGCTCGTACAGCTCGCTCAGCGCCTTGAGCACCGCGTCGTCGTCCGGGTTGTCGGCGACGATCTGCTCGTACAGCTCGATCGCGCGGCGCGGCTCGATCTGGCGCTCGCGGTAGGTCTGCGCCATCTTCTTCAGCACGTGGGTGCGCTGGCTCGCGGTCGGCGCGGCGGCGACCTCGTGCTCCAGGGTCTTGACCAGCTGCTCCCACATCTTCGCCCGCGCCGACAGCCGGCGCAGCGCCTCGGCGACCTTGGGGCTGCCCGGCTCGAGCTGCGCGATCCGCTGCCAGGCGTCGATCGCGCGCGGGATGTCACCGAGCCGGAGCTCGGCGAGCTGCGCGATCTCCTCGAGCCGGCGCACCAGCTCGTCGTCCGGCGCGCCGGCCTCGCGCACGTTGTCGAGCGCGAACTCCATGAGGTCGATCAGCCCGCGCCAGTCGCGGCGCTCGCGGAAGTGATCGACGTAGCGCGCCAGCGCCTCCTCGTGGGTCGGGTCGACCTGCAGCGCCTGGTGCAGCAGCTCGGCCGCGCGGTCGCGGTCGCCCATGTGCTCGCGCGCGACCGTCGCGAGCTCGAGGATCTCGTCGACCAGCGCGCTCGCCGGCGTGTTCGGATCGGCGCCGAGCGCGTTGATCTCGGCCTCGATCAGCCGCGACAGCGCCTCCCAGTCCTGATCCTCGCGCAGCAGCTCGCGCAGCTCGCGCGCGGCCTTGCTGCCCGGCGGCTCGTACGCGATCAGCTCGGTCAGCACCTCGACCAGCTCGTCGCGATCGGGCAGCTGGTTCCTGTACAGCGCGGCGCGCCGGCGCAGCACCTCGGCGCGCTCGGTCGGATCCTGCACCACGTTGCTGCGGTGGCGCAGCATGCGATCGAGCTCCTGCCACTGCGATGCCTCCGACAGCGCCTGCTCCAGCGCGACCGAGCTGCCCTTGGAGTACGGATCGATGCCCGCGGCGCGCCGCAGGTACTTGATGCCGGTCGAGTCGTCGCGCGACGCGATCCGCCGCCGGCCGACCTCGACGAACAGCTGGCTCGCCTTGTGGCGCCACGCGCCGTCCTCGCCGCCGCGGAACCCGGGCGTTGCGTAGACCTCGGCGAGCTTCTCGGCGACCTCGAGCGACGTCGGATCGAGCCGCGCCGCTTCCTCGAGGTGCCCGGCCGCCGCATCGAGATCCTTGCCGCGCAGCGCGAGCTTGCCGAGCTCGAGCCGGATCTGCGCCCGGCGCGCCGCCGCCGCCGGCGACCGGTCGCTGCCGAGCACCTCGAGCTCGGCGCCGAACAGCCTGGCGACCATCGCGTCGTCGCCGAGCGAGTGGTACAGCCGGCGCGCGGCCTCGAGCGCCTCGGTGCGGTGCGGCTCGAGCTTCCAGGCCTGCTGGTAGTGCCACAGCGCGCGGTCGACCCGCCCGACCTGGTCCCACAACCCGGCCGCCCGCCGGTGCTGCGCCGCCCGCCGCGCGGTCACGTCGGCCTTGCGCCGGCCCGCATCCAGCCCCGGCCGCCGGCGCGCCGGATCGAACAGCTGGGCCAGCTCGGTGAGCTCGGCCTCGATCACCTCGGCCGCGGCCGCGGGGTCACCGGGCTCGACGATCTCCAGCAGCCGATCGATCGCCCGGTCGTTGGTCGGATCGAGATCGATCGCCTGCCGCAGGTACTCGATCGCGGTCTCGGCCTCGCCGAGCACCACCATCGCCTCGCCGGCCTCCGACCACGCGTCGACCGCGCGGATCGGATCGCGCTCGTGCGGCGCCCAGGTCGCGCACACGTCGGCCAGCAGCTCGCCGCGGCCGGCGTCGCGCAGCTCCTGGCGCAGCTCCGTGAAGCCGCGCGCATCGGGCTGCTGGCGGAACACGACGACCCGCGCCTCGAGCGGATCGACCGTCTGGGTCTGCAGCGTGTCGTCGGCCACGGGTCCCGGTCACCGACGATACCACGCAGCGGGAGACGGGGTGGCGCAGCGGGGATCCGCATCTCGCCAGCCGTTCCACGCTGCGGTACGATCGGACCGTGTTCACGGATCCGGCCACCATGACCGAGGAGCAGCGCCAGTGGGTGGAGCTGAGCCGGGAGCTGTGGCGGCGCGCGGAGCGCATCGCCGCACAGCATCCGGGCATGGATGTCTCCGGGGTCTATCACGTGCTGTGGAACCTCCGCCGCTCGGTCGAGGAGCGGCTCAGACGAGGGCTTGCCCGTCGTGCTCCCAGCACTCAACGACGCTGAGCGGCGGTTCCTGGAGGAGCTCAACGCACGTGGCGTGCGTTACATGGCCGTGGGTCTGTCGGCGGAGCTCGTCCAGGGCGCGAACACGTCGACGCAAGAAATTGACCTGTGGTTCGCGACCATCTCGAATCCGCAGATCGCTCCGGCCGCGGCTGCCGCGGGTGGCATCTGGGTCTCCGGCTTCGGCATGATGCCTCCCCAGCTTGGAGGCGCGCTCGATAGGTTTGATGTCGTGAATCTGATGTCCGGGCTCGGAACGTTCGACAAGGAATACCCGGGCGCGATCGACGCGCAGATCGACGGCGTCGACGTGAAAGTCCTTCCTCTCTCTCGCATCCTCGCAAGCAAGCGGGCGGCGGATCGGTCCAAGGACCGCGCGGTGATTCCCGCGCTCGAGGAGGCGCTCGCTGCGATTGCCGGGGCGGCCGTGGTCGACGACGAGGATTGACCCGACGGTCTCGGCGCGCGACGAGCGGCCGTCGCAGGTAGCGAACGGCGAGTTTCGCGTGGTGGCAGCAACCCGGCACCATGCGCGCGCTGTCAAGGGAAGCCAGGCGGGTCATCGCATCTTGTACGACACCCAAGGGCACTCCCCGCGGCGGCGCACGATCAGTGGCGGCGGTGATCCGGGCTTTGCCACGTCCAGGTGCCCGGCAGCGCCACTCCCGATCGTGGTCGCGATGCCGAGCGCGCAGGTTCGTCAAACTTCATGTATGCTCGAGTAAATGGACCCGGGGGGTAGCCGTGTTTGTGCGCGCTCAAAAAGCTCAGCTTTCCGCGGCGCATTCTGCCGTCCCTAAACCAGTGCCGAGATCCAGATCGGTAATCCCTCCTGTGGAGTCGGTTGAGCTGCTTCAGGCAATGGCGGCTCGTGCCCGGGGCGCAACCCCGGGAGCCTCGCCCGCACCGAGGCCCGCTGTGGCGACGGGCGCGGACTTCCCCGTGATCCAGCGCAAGTCAGTCATCAGCGCCCCGAGCGACCCACACGAGCGCGAGGCGGATGAAGCAGCCGGCAGGGTGATGCGCATGGCGGACCCGTCCCCGATCGGCTCGCTGCCCGCCGCCGTCCTTCAGCGCAAGTGCGATACATGCGAAGAGGAGGAAGCGCAGCACAAGATCCAGCGCAAGCGAGAGCCCGGTGCAGATGGCGACCGCGCACCGCCGATCGTCGAGGAAGTCCTGCGTTCCAGCGGCAGCGCACTGGCTCCCGACGTGCGTACCTTCTTCGAGTCACGGTTCGGGCGGGATTTCGGCGATGTCCGCGTGCACGCGGACGCTCGCGCAGACGCTTCGGCGCGGGCGGTGAGCGCGAAGGCATATACGGTGGGCCGTGATGTGGTGTTTCGTCAGGCGGCATTTGCCCCTGGAACCGATGACGGAAGGCGGCTGCTGGCGCACGAGCTGACGCACGTGGTGCAACAAGGCGGCGGCGCGTTGACAGGTGAGCCCCGGCTGCAGCGAAAGTCCGATGGCCCGGCGCTGTGTGGAGGCACGTGGGTCTGCGCCGCCTCGCCCTGTGACGGTCCGGATCCGGGACGCCTGGGCGACGGCGGGACGGCAGCCTCCTGGAAGCTTAAGGTCATGGTCGATGTTGAAGCGCCGAGCGCCGCGGACGTCGGCGCGTCGACCGTCGGGCACACCTATGTCGAATTCATCGACTCTACAGGACGCGCCTCCACATTTGGTTTCTATCCAAACAAGGCGTCAGGAACACCGGATCCGATGTTTCATCCGATCGTGGGCGGCTGTGTTGTGCATCCGGACACCAATCATGCCGCATGCGTGGACTATATCGAAGAATTCTCATTGACAAAGAAAGAGTTCGACGACGCGCTGTCCTTCGCGAAGGCAGCGTGCAAGGCGCCACCGCGGTACAATCTGCAGACTTGGAACTGCACGACGTTCGCGGTCGAGGTGGCCAATCGCGCCGGGAAGAGCCTTCCGCCCGTGCGAGGGAAGGTGGGCAGCGGCATGCTGAGCACGACGGCCGACAATCCGAATACGTTGTTCGAGGGCCTCATGCGGCGGGATGTCGGGCCGACCTACCAACTGACAGGAGACACCGAGATCCGCGACGCCATCAACGCGGCTGATACTGCGACGATCGCGCGGATTCCAATTGCCGAGAACATCCGGGTATGTAATCGGCTATTGGACGGATGGGTGAGCGATAGTGATATCGCAGTCATTGGCAAGGTATATCGAAACGCTGCGAGCGCCCAGCAATCCCAGTTGAAGACTGTGCTCGAAGGGCGGTTGCTCGACCTGACGGATATCGGACAGCGGACGCAGCTGCGGGTGATCCTGGCCGGAGGTTAGCAGACGGACCTGCCTAATACGACCTCGTGGGCGATCGCGTCCGCGTGCTGTTCATACCGGTCGCCCCCGTACAACGCCACCGGAAGCTGTACGCCGACGCGCTGTTGGATCACGTGGGCGGCCTCGGCGACCGCCGTGTGCAGGGTAGGTCGGCGCGATCAGCTGAATCCGCACTCGAGGAGCATCGCATCACCAACTGCGCGGCTCGCGGGCTGACCACGCAGCAACCTGAGAAAGTCACTGCGGCTGACATGACCGGCGACGCTCAGAAAAACGACTGAAAGTCCAGTAACCGCGGCAGGTTCAGGAAAGACCCGTATGGCAAAAACGGTGTTCGTAGGTGTCAGCGCCACGGGGAGGTGTCCACCCAGATCCTCGATCATAGCTACATCCTCATCACCGAGCCACAAGGGAGTCGCCAGCACCTT
Source organism: Kofleriaceae bacterium (assembly GCA_041495365.1). GTDB lineage: Bacteria > Myxococcota_A > Polyangia > Haliangiales > Haliangiaceae > JABFXX01. The sequence goes on from JBGQCL010000127.1 coordinate 22,519, forward strand.
TGCAATCTCCGCCAAACTCATTCCGGGTTTGACATGGCGTGTGAAGATCTGAATGACCGCCAATCGACGATGGGTCGTGCGGTAGCGACCGTCGTTCGCGATCGTCGTCCAAAATCCTGATGGTTCCTGCGCTGGTCCCAGTTCTGTGAGGGCATGCGAGATCTGCTCATCGGAAGAATCAGGATTCGCGATGGTGGACAATTGGTTGGTCATAGCTTCGCTGCGAGATGGCTTGTCGGCTGGTGCCACACGATGCTCATTGCTGCACGCGATGAACGCTAGCCACAGCCAAAGGCTCGCCCCTGTAAGTAATGCCGCGGATTTCCCGGTAGTGATCATGTCTTTGGGGGGCAGCAGTCCCATGTGTTACCTTGGGATCGGGTCATCGACGGCTGATAGAGGTTGGTTGGGGCCGTGGTGGTCGAAAGAAGACCACCGGCCGTAGGAACCGCTCCCCGGCGGAACCCTGCTGCCGGATCGAGCTCGGGGACTACGAACACGTTGCTATCGAAACGCCACATGCCTCGCGTATTGGGGCGCCGTCCACGGAACCAGGTGTCCTGACCGCCGTCCCCAACGTTACCCGCGCCGTCCACGGACCACGCCTCCCAGTAGTGCGGTGTGTTGGGTACCGGCACCGCCTGGCCGTTGCAATCCGTGATACGGTCAGTGTTGATGCATTCTTGGACGATAAATCCATTGCGGCGTGTTGTTTGCCAATTAACTACCCAGTTGAAGGCTCGACATGTGCCGTGGGTCGGGGGTGCCGCGTCGGTGGTCGTGACCTGTTCGGGAGGGCCAGCGAGGAATTGACGCTGGAGCGTCTTACCTCCGGAACTGGCCTTTCCGGGATCGGCTGCAGCAGACTGCTGAAGCACGTGCGTCAGTTCATGCGCCATGAGGCGGCGACCTTCCGTCCCCTCGCTGTACTGACGATTTCCGAAGGCGATGTCGTATCCCCTGGTGAACGCACGGGCATTGATGGCGGCGGCAGCCGTCGCGGCCTCATCATCGGTATGAGTGCGCACATGATCGAAGCGCTGCTGGAACCGAGGCTCCATGAAAGAGCGCATCGATTGTGTAAGAGGTTGGCCGGGACGGCGTAGCGCCTGCTCGGCCGCTTCCACATCAGCGTCCCTCTCCATGCCGCCGCGATCCATCGCACCATCCAGGTTCCCGTCAAGCTCGCTTTGAATCACCGCAGGGGCCGTGATCTCGACTGGTGCTGGCGAATCATCCACCCCACCACGCTCTTCATTCTGGCATCCTGCGCATTTGCGAGAGATGTCTGCTCGCGCAGCAGAGGAGGCGGCAACGGCTGGACGCTCCATGCGCAACACTGCATCTGCGACACCGTCAGCTTCCTGCTCCAGCGCATCCTTCGGCTCACTGAGCGATCGCTTCGTCTGCGCCATCGGAGCCGCGTGCAAGCGCGAAATCGCAATCATGCCAGCGTACCCGTTGCCGATTGCAGCATTCGTCTGTGATGGCCGCGTTGCTCTCTGGACGAGCGAAGCGTAGATGCTCGGCTCATCGAAAGTCGCAGCTCTGCCTGCGGCGACATCGCCGGTGGCGATGTTCTGCGAGCGTACAGATCCAGGCGGAGCCGGTGCCTTCAGAGCCTGAAGTCCATCCGGACGGCGAGCCACGGATTTCATCATCATGCGGATGTAGATTACCTCATCGCAGCTGGGTTGTCAGCGTCAGTCAGTCCGGACTTTGAACGAAGCGATTCTGGCCGTATATTTCCCATGCAGTTGTACGGCTATGGATGGCCTTCGCTCCAACGGCGCAGCACGTGGCTATAGGGAGCGTGCGGGCATCGATGCCGCTCATCGCCGCCTCGTCGCCGGGACGCGCAGCGCCTCCGGCATAGCCTCGGCCGGCTCGGCCTCGCCGTCCTGCTCCGCGAGAAGCTCCGCGTACTTGCCGAAGCTCGACGTCGGGGCGAGCTTGCTCTGCTTCTGGAGCTCCCAGCGCACACCGAGGAGCAAGTGCGCCATGGTCACAGGGGTGCCCTCGGCCGCCGCGGTCAGGGCGGCGGCCTGGACCGCGTTCTTGATGTGCCCGCCGGACAGCTCGAACTGCTCGGCGAGGAACGGCAGGTCCACCGCGGGATCGCGCGGCATGTCCGGCGGCATGAGCGCAGCCCACAGCTTGAGCCGGCTGGCGGCGCTGGGGAACGGGAAGTCGACCAGCACGTCGATGCGCCGCATGAACGCGGCGTCGATGTTCTTCTTGAGGTTGGTCGCCAGCACGGCCAGGCCGTCGAACGCCTCGAGCTTCTGGAGCAGGTAGCTGGTCTCGACGTTGGCGTAGCGGTCGTGGGCGTCCTTGACCTCGGTGCGCTTGCCGAACAGCGCGTCGGCCTCGTCGAAGAACAGCACGGCGTTGCTGCGGTATGCCGCGCGGAACACCTTGTCGAGGTTCTTTTCGGTCTCGCCGATGTACTTGCTGACCACGCCGGCGAGATCGATGCGGAACAGCTCGAGCCCGAGCGCCTGGGCGATGAGCGACGCGGACAGCGTCTTTCCGGTGCCGGGTGGACCGGCGAACATGGCGGTCACGCCGCCCCACGAAGCGACCTTGCCGCCGAGGCCCCAGTCGCGAAACACGGTGTCGCCGTGACGGAGGAAGTCCATGATGCCGCGGAGCCGGCGGAGGCTTCCAGGGGGGAGCACGAGATCGTCCCATGCGCCCCAGGGGCGTACCCGCTGCGCGAGCTGGCCGAGGCCGTGGCGACTCTGGGCCTGGCTCGCGGTGCGCAGGTGCGCCGGGCTCGCTCCCTCGGCCGCGTCCAGGGTTGCGGCCATCTGCGCGGCGTCGCGGATCTGGCCGGAGCCGAGGCGAAACGCCCGCGCGAGGTCGGGCACGTGCGCTTGGGTGTCGGGGAGCTCGGTGAGATGCAGCGACCACAGCTCGGCGCGCTCGGCGGAGTCGGGCAGCGGCGCGTCGAG
>JBGQCL010000128.1:0-25373 GCA_041495365.1 Kofleriaceae bacterium
CGCGCGCGCCGCCGGCGCCGTCACCGTCGTCGATCGCTCGGCGCGCAAGCGAGCCGGCCGCGCCCGCTACAAGGGCAACCGCGCGCGCGCCGCGATCCTCGCGCTGCGCGCCGGCGACCGCGCCGCCGCCGAGGACGACCTCGTCGCGCTGTGCGAGCGACTCGCGCACGCGGTCGGCAGCCCGGCGCCCGGAGCCGACTGGGCCGCCGCGCTGCTGCCGGTCGCCGAGGCGGTCGCGGCCGACCGCGTGGTGCGCTACACGCCGGGCGCGCGGCTGCTCGCCGACCTGCAGGCCGCGTGCATGGTCGCCGAGCGCGACGTCCAGGCGGTCGACGTCGCCGGCTGGCTGGTGTCGCGCCGGCGCCGGCCGCTGGTCCGCTCGCTGCCCGCGACCCGCGAGGTCCGGGTCGCCAAGCACCTCCACGCCGCCGCGCGCAAGCTCGCCGAGCACAAGCTGGGCGGCGACCACGAGCGCGTCGCCGCCGTGGTCCGCGACATCGTCGAGCGCGCCGACCGCCACGTCCGCGTCGTGCTACGCCCCAAGATCGACGCCGCGCTCGATGCGGTCGCGCTCCACCCCCGCAACCTGCCCGAGCGGGTCGCCCAGAAGAAGCTGGTCGACGAGCTGCTCGATCGCGCGGTCGAGGTCGGCCAGCTCTCGCTCGGCAACCTGCGCGACGCGATCTCGCACAACGACCTCAAGCTGCCCGACCTGACCCGCGCGCGCCTGCGCTCGGGCGACGAGCTGCTGCGCTGCGACGACGCGCTGTCGCGCTCGCTCGACGGCGTGTACCGGCGCGGCGAGAGCTACCTGCGCCTGTTCCAGAAGATCTCGTCGATCCTGTTCGGCACGCCGCTCGGCCGGCTGGTCACGCTGTACCTGATCCTGCCGCTGCTCGGCTCGTACATCGTGTTCCAGGGCGCGCACCACATGGTCGGGGCGTTTGCCAAGCACCTGGTCGGCCACGAGCCCCGGATCGCCACCCCCGGCCGGATCTACGCCGGCGCCGCCTTCCTGTTCCTGCTGCTCCACGTGCCCGTGTTTCGCCGCGCCGTGGTCGGCGCGCTCCGGATCCTCGGCCGCGGCCTGCGCCTCGTGCTGATCGACCTGCCCCGCGCGCTGCTCCGCCTGTCCGTCGTGCGGTGGGCGCTCGACAGCCGGCTCGCGCGCTGGGTCGTCCAGCCCGCCATCCCGGCCGCGATCGCGTGGCAGCTCGCGGATGCGGTGTGGGAGCCGGTCTGGCGCTGGCCGTTCACCGCCGCGGTGTTCGCCGGCTTCGCGCTCGGCCTCAACTCGCGGCTCGGCCGTCGCGCCCAGGAGATCGCCGCCGACGCGATCGTGCGCTGGAGCCACCAGCTCACCGGCCGCATCGTCCCCGGCGCCATCAAGTGGCTGCTCGCGATGTTCGCCGAGCTGATCGAGGTCGTCGACCGCGCGATCTACCGCGTCGACGAGTGGCTGCGGTTCAAGGTCGGCCAGCCGCGGCTGACCCTGGTCGCCAAGGGCGCGCTCGGCCTGGTCTGGGCCGTCGTCGCCTACGCCCTGCGGTTCTCGATCAACCTGTTCATCGAGCCCGAGGTCAACCCGATCAAGCACTTCCCGGTCGTCACCGTCGTCGCCAAGATCCTCCTGCCGTTCTCCGAGGCCATGATCAGCGCGATCAGCGCCCCGGTCAGCCGCCTGGTCGGCCCCACCCTCGGCGTGTCGTTCGCCGCGTTCGCGGTGTTCATCCTCCCCGGCTTCGCCGGCTTCCTGGTCTGGGAGTTCAAGGAGAACTGGCGGCTGTACCGCAGCACCCGCCCCGAGACCCTGCGCGAGGTCTCGATCGGCCACCACGGCGAGACCATGGTCGGCTTCCTCAAGCCCGGCTTCCACTCCGGCACGATCCCCAAGCGGTTCACCAAGCTGCGGCGCGCCGCCTGGAAATCCGACGAGCGCGCCGTCGCCCACCACCGCGAGGAGCTGCACCACATCGAGGGCGCGATCCGCACCTTCGTCGACCGCGAGCTGGTCTCGATGCTCGATTCCGCCCCCGCCTTCCGCATCACCGACGTGTCCGTCGCCCATGTCGCGATCGGCTCCAACCGCGTGCACATCGATCTCGCGTGTCCGAGCATCGGCCCCGCTCCTGCCCGCATCGCCATCGAGCAGCAATCGGGCTGGACCGTCGCCAGCCTCCCCGACCGCGGCTGGATCGACCGCCTCGGCGACGGCCAGCGCCAGATCCTCGAGATCGCTCTCGCCGGGTTCTACAAGCGCTCGGGCATCGACCTGGTGCGCGAGCAGCTCGAGCACGCCCTCGCCGGCGACGCCGAGCTCCCCCCCTACGACATCTCCGACGACGGTCTCGTCGTGTGGCCCGGCCACGGCTACCAGACCGAGGCGGTCTACAACCTCCACGCCCGCCAGCCGGTCGCCGCGATGCGCGGCGCGCCGTGGTCCGGCGATCCGCCGATCCTCGCCGGCCGCAGCGCGGTGTTCCGCCGCGAGCCGCTGCGCTGGTCGGCGTGGACCGCCGTGTGGGAGCAGCTCGCGCGCGGCGAGCCGCCGGCGCCGGTCATCGTCGGGCCGAGCCTGATCCGCCGCCCGACGCCGCCCAGCGCCACCCAGCTCGCCGGCTGACCGGCGGCGTTCACGCGCGGCTCAGCACGAATGGGCAAATTTCTGAGGTCGAATATGTTGCGGCGCTCAAGGATGACATTCGCACAGCGATGGCCGCGTACGAATGGGTCCTTACGGACAGTGAGTATGAAGCGCTGACCCATCGAGTCAGGGGGTCCGGGATCGATCCGTTCAGCATGGAGTCACTGGCCAAGACGGCTCCGCCGAACAAAGACACTGAACGCCCGGTCGAGCCTCCTCCCTCCTCCCCCGCTGGCGGGAAATGACCTGATTGGTGATTCTGCGCGCAGCGAGCTCTCGATCTCCTCGCGGATCCGCGCGGCCAATGCATCGTGTCCTTGCGGCGCCGATGCGTGAAGAAGCGGGCGAGGCTTGATACCCCCTCCCCTACCGTCCCAGAGCCCGCGATGCGATCCGCGCAAACACCGGCGCGGCGACCTGGCCGCCCGCGCCGGCCACGCCGTCGACGCCGACCAGCACGACGAACCGCGGCGCATCGGCCGGGACGATGCCGACGAAGCGCGCGTAGTAGGGGCCGCCGCGCGACTGCGCGGTGCCGGTCTTGCCCGCGACCCGGATGCCGTCGATGCGCGCCGCATGGCCGGTGCCGTCGGGGTCGTTGACGACGCGATCGAGCATCGCCATCACGGCGCGCGCGGTGTCAGGCGGCATCACGCGCTCGCTGTTGCCGTCGGGCGCGTGACGGATGCCGCCGTCCGCGAACGCGGTGTAGCCGGCGGCGACGTCGAGCGCCGATGCGCGGATGCCCTCCCCCGACGCGATCGACGCGCCCTCGATCGAGCGCGTGTCGATGTGAGCGGGGGCCGCGAAGTGGCCTCCCCCGCGTGCGCGGGTGCGCTGTCCAGCGAGATGCATGCGGCGACCGCTGCGACGAGCGTCACCGAGACCGACACCGCGGCTGCCCGCCGCGCGCCGGCGGGTCCGCGCGATCGATAGTTCTCGAGGTAGCCGTGCATGCACACCACGGTCGCGCTCGGGTCCTGGCTGGCTCGCTCGAGCACGGTCGCATCCCCGATGCGGTACACGTGACCCTCGAACGGCTCCGGATCGAGCGGCGGCTGCACGCGATGCACGAGGCGCCATCGCACCACGAGCAGGACGATCACCAGGGCGAGCGCGGCGAGCAGGAACCACACCATGCCGCACATGATACGGGACGACGCTGGCGGCCCGCGGGCAGTCCGGTGGGCAAACGTCCACGGCCGATATCGCCCGCCGTGGCTGCTACGCGGGGGCCTTCTTGGGCAGCCGGCCCATCACGTAGAACTCGTCATTGGGCCGCATCCCGGTCGTGTTGGCGAGCCGGTTGCTCATCGCGAAGAACGCGGCGATCGCGGCGATGTCCCAGGCGTCCTCGTCGGTGAAGCCGTGCTCGCGCAGCCGGGCGAAGTCGGCATCCTCGATCTCGGCCGAGCGCACCGCGACCGTGAGCGCGAAGTCGAGCATCGCGCGCTGGCGCGGGGTCAGGTCGGCCTTGCGGTAGTTCACCGCGACCTGGTCGGCGATCAGCGGGCGCTTCTCGTAGATCCGGAGGATCGCACCGTGCGCGATGACGCAGTAGTGGCACTGGTTGGCGGCGCTGGTCGCGACGACGATCATCTCGCGCTCGCCCTTGGTCAGCGCGCCTTCCTTGAGCATCAGCGCGTCGTGGTAGGCGAAGAACGCGCGAAACTCGTCGGGCCGGTGGGCGAGGACCAGGAACACGTTGGGCACGAAGCCCGCCTTGTCCTGGACCTCCTGGATGCGCGCCCGCACGTCGTCGGGCAGCGCGGCGAGATCGGGCACCGGGAACCGCGAGATCGCCGGTGCCGCGGAGGGATCGGCGGGAGATGAACGAGTCGGCTGGTCCATGGCGCTCGACCTCCGCTCAGCCCTTGGCGAGCTCTTCCTCGGCGATCTTCTTGGCCAGCTGGGCGTCGGCGCGATCGCCGAACTGCTTCTTGATCGCGCCGATCACGCGGCCTGCCATCTTGGGGTCCTTGCTCGGCAGCGCGGCGATCGCCTGGAGCACGGCGTCGCGCAGTTCGGCCTCGCTCAGGCCCTGCGGCAGGAACTTGCTGCACCAGCCGACCTCGAAGTCGATCTCCTCGAGCTGCTCCTTGCCGCGATCGCCGGCTCCGGCGTACTCGGCGCGCGCCTTCTCCATCGACTTCTTGTAGGTGGCGATCACATCGAGGATCAGCGCGTCGTCGACCGTGCCGGTGAACCCCTTGGCGGTCCGCCGCTCCATGATCTTGGTCTTGATCATGCGGATCAGGTTGGCGGTCTTGAGGTCCCTGGCCTTGATCGAGGCGGTGAGCTGCTCGCCCAGCTGGGCTTCGAGGTTCGTCGACATGGCGAGCTGATGATCTACCATGCCCGCCGCAGTCCGGTGGCCCCGACGGGCGCGGCCAGGGCGGGAGCCGCCCCGGATCGCCGCCAGAGCCGGAGGGATGACGTCCGGCTCCGGTCAGCCATCGAGCTGACCGAACAGCGGCGGCTGCGCCAGCGTCACCGTGCGGCGGCGCTGCCGGGCGCGGCGGGTCCGGCGATGCGCGTCGCGGCGCTCGGCGCGCAGCGTGGACGGCGCGCTGAGCTGCCACGGCAGGCTGTCCGGCCCGCCGAGCGCCTCGCTCTCCCCGAGCTCCCCGAGCTCCCCGGGCGCGCCGGGCGACCGCGACCGCCTGGCACCGGCGGCCGACAGCGCCGCCGACAGCGCGTCGATCGTTGCCCCCGTTGCCCCGGTCGTGCCGTCCGCCATCCCGTCGGTCATGCCGGCACCCGGGGCGCCGGCCGCACCGGCGATCGCCGCCGCCGCCAGCGCCCCGGCCGCCAGCCCCGCCCCGGCGCCGCCGGCGATCGCCGCCGCCGCCAGCGCCCCGGCCGCCAGCCCCGCCCCGGCGCCGGACGCCACGGCCGTGACCTCGGCGAGCGCCTCGCCGGCGACCACGACGCGCAGCCGGCTCACCGCTCCCGGCGCCTCGGCGATGTGGGGCGCGACCCGCTCGGCCAGGGCGTCCGCGGAGGTCGCGGCGCCCGCGGTCAGCGGCACCACGCGCTCGCCGCGCTCCCCCAGGATCGTCAGCTCCAGCCGGGACGCACCCCGCCCCCGCCCCGCCAGCCGCAGCGCGACCCGCTCGGCGAGCGTGGCGACCGCGGCTGCCCCGCCGAACAGACTGCCATCGTGGCGGACCACCAGCTCCTCGCGGATCGGCGCGTCGGGCGCATACGGCCGCAGCGCGCTGCCGCTGTCGCCGCGGGCCAGCGCCTGGTAATCCGCCTCCAGCGGCCGCGACACCGACGGCGCCGGCAGCGCCGCGAACTCCCCGAGGGTCCGCACGCCGAGCGCCTCCAGCATGTGCTGGACCTCCGGCGTGATCGCGAGCAGCGACAGCGGCCGGGGCGCCAGGAACGCCGCCGATCCGCCGCGCGGCACGCTCACCACGCCGCGATCCTCGCGCGCGCCGCCCTCGGCGCTGTGCGACGCCGCGACCCACGCGGTGAACCGGTCGTCGGCGATCCCGACCCGGCCCGCGAGCCCGAGGCTGTCGAGCACGTCGAGCACCCGGCTGCCGAACGTCGTCCCCCGCGTCTTGCCGGGGACCTCGCAGTACATCGCGAGGTGCGCCGCGCTGGCGCCGACCCGGCCGCCGGTGTCGACCACCGCCGACACCCCGAGCAGCGCATCGGCGATCGCGCGCACCGTCTCGCGCTCCAGCCCGCCGTCCGCGGCGACCACGCGCACGTCCGGTGACACGAACCGCGCTGCGGTCGCCGTCATGCCGAGCCGCACACCGGCCGCCCACGCTGCGCGCGAGCACGCCAGGACGATCGGGCTGTGCAGCGCGAGCGACGAGCGCACCCCGGCGGCGGGCTCGAGCCCCGCGCCGACCACCGCCACTGCAGCGCCCCGGAGCGAGGGATCGATCCGGCCCAGGCTCTGGAGCGCGAACTGCGGGACGTGAACGCATGCGATTCGCATGTCCAAGGTGTACCGCACTGGTCTGATGTTCAGTACCCGTTCGGCCGGAGATTTCATCCGGGATCTCTCCTATATTTGTTTGAATATATTATGTAATTCCGGATTGAACGAGGGAGGGATCTGCCCGGTGTCCCTCCTCGCTCGACCCCTGATCACGAACCCGGAGAGCGACAGCCGCGTCGCGCATCGATGGCGTCCGAGGCACACGGACGCGCCGCTGGCGGTGCAAAAATTCTCGCGATCCGCTCCTTCACATCGCGATCCCCGGGACCCCTACCGGGATGATATGACTCGACAGAGCCCGCAGCCGGGCTGCGGATGGGGGATGTAACGCCATGCGACCTGGGTACACCGGTACGTCGAGCGACAAGGGCCAGCCGACTCGACCGCCTGCGAGGGGGACTGCCGCCGACGAGTTGATGGCCCCGACGATCATCGGCACCGGCCCGATCGAGCCCGTCGCGGCGATGCCGGTGCCGGGCGCGCGGATCGGACAGTACGAGATCATCCGCGAGCTCGGCCGCGGCGGCATGGGCGCGGTCTACGCGGCGCGGGACACCAAGCTCGGCCGCAAGGTCGCGATCAAGTTCCTCAACAGCCACAACCAGCCCGAGCTGACCGCGCGTTTCATCCTCGAGGCCCGCGCGACCGCGCGGTGCAGCCACGAGAACATCATCGTCATCCACGAGGTCGGCGAGCACGACGGCAATCCGTTCATGGTGCTCGAGTTCCTGCAGGGCGTCCCGCTGACCCAGCTGCTGCAGGACGGCCGGAGGCTCCCCCCGGCCCAGGCGGTCGAGCTGATCGCGCCCGTCGTGCGCGCGCTGACCGCCGCCCACACCCACAACATCGTCCACCGCGACCTCAAGCCGGACAACATCTTCGTCACCGACTCCGGCACGGTGAAGGTGCTCGACTTCGGGATCGCGAAGCTGGTCCAGGGCGACGAGGAAGACAACGCCATCCTGCTCAGGACGGTCGCGGCGAACCGAGCGAACCAGGTGCACGAGGTGCAACCGGCGCCCGCCGGCCGCGAGCTCACCCGCCGCGGCCACCTGATGGGGACGCTGCCCTACATGTCCCCGGAGCAGTGGGGCGCTGGCAATGCCGCGGTCGACCACCAGACCGATCTGTGGGCGATCGGCATCATCCTGTTCGAGATGGTCGCCGGGCAGCACCCGCTGGCCCCGCGCAAGGGCTGGGACCTGATGGTCACCGGCGTGTTCAGCGAGCCGATGCCGAGCGTCCGCGGCGTGTGCCCGAACCTGCCCGACGAGCTCGCCAGCGTCATCGACCGCTGCCTGCAGAAGCCCAAGCCCCAGCGGTTCGGCTCGGCGCGCGAGCTGCTCGACGCCCTCGATCCGCTGCTCCCCGGGCGGTTCACCCGCCGGCTGCGCTCCGACGAGAGCCCCTACGCCGGCCTCAAGTCGTTCCAGGAGTCCGACGCGCACCGCTTCTTCGGCCGGGGACGCGACGTCGCCGCCGCGGTCGCCCGGCTGCGCGACACGCCGCTGCTCGGCATCGTCGGGCCGTCGGGCGTCGGCAAGTCGTCGTTCGTGCGCGCCGGCGTGGTGCCCGCGCTCAAGGCGTCGGGCGAGTCGTGGTCGACGCTCGTCGTCCGCCCCGGCCGCAGCCCGATGGCGGCGCTCGCCTACGCGCTGACGCCGATGCTGAGCACCGGCACCAGCCCCACGACGGGCACGTCGACCGCCCCCGGCACGAAGACCGCGCCGGGCACCACCGCGGCGGCGATCCCCAACACCGGCGCGGTCGCGGTGTCGGCCGATCTCTCGCAGCAGACCCACCTCGTCGCGCGGCTGTACGCCGAGCCCGGCTACCTCGGCGCCGCACTGCGCAGCCGGGCGCGCAGCAGAGGCCAGCACATCCTGCTGTTCGTCGACCAGTTCGAGGAGCTCTACACCCAGGTCGCCGACCCCCGCGAGCGGCTCGCGTTCGCCGCGTGCCTGGCCGGCGTGTGCGACGACGCCACCACCCCGCTCCGGCTCGTGCTGTCGCTGCGCTCGGACTTCCTCGACTACGTCGCCGAGGCCCCCGCGCTGATGGCCGAGCTCACCCGCGGCCTGTACTTCCTGACCCCGCCCAACCGCGACGGCCTGCGCGAGGCGCTGAGCCTGCCCGCCGAGATGGCGGGCTACCAGTTCGAGGACCTCGCGATGATCGAGTCGATGCTCGATCACCTGCAGCACACGCCGGGCGCGCTGCCGCTGCTCCAGTTCGCGGCCAGCCAGCTGTGGGAGACCCGCGACCGCGATCGCCGGCTGCTCACCATCGAGAGCTACCACCGGCTCGGCGGCATCGCCGGCGCCCTCGCCAGCCACGCCGACGCCGTGGTCGCCGAGTGCTCGCCGCGCGAGCAGGGCCTGGTGCGCGCCCTGTTCCTGCGCCTGGTCACCCCCGAGCGCACCCGCGCGATCGTGCCGGTGACCGAGCTCTACGAGCTGTCGGGCGAGCCCGGCGAGATCCACCGCGTCGTCGACCGGCTCGTGCGCTCGCGCCTGCTGGTCAGCCAGACCACCACCAGCGCGAGCGGCGCAACCGTCGGCGGCACGGTCGAGCTCGTCCACGAGTCGCTGATCACCGGCTGGCCGCTGCTGTGGCGCTGGCTCGACGAGACCCAGGAGGACTCGGCGTTCCTCGAGCAGCTGCGCAACGCGGCCAAGCAGTGGCAGATCCGGGGCTACGCCAAGGACCTGCTGTGGCGTGGCGAGGCGATGCAGGAGGCCAGGCACTGGTTCAGCCGCTACCGCGGCCAGCTGCCCGACCTGCAGCGCGCCTACCTCAGCGCGGTGTTCGCGCTGTCGGTCAAGGCGACGCGCCGCAAGCGGCTGGCGATCATCGGCTCGATGGCGTTCCTGTCGCTGCTCGTCGTCGCCGCCAGCGTCGCGCTGTACACGATCCGCGCGGCCCAGCAAGAGGCGACCGCCCAGACGCAGCGCGTGGCGCAGCAGCTCGCCTTGACCCAGACCGCCGAGAAGGCCGCCAAGACCGCCGAGGCCGCCGCCAACACCGAGCGCGAGAAGGCGATCGCGGCGCGCAACGACCTGGCGACCAAGAACGCGGACCTGATCGCCGCGATCGACGAGGCCAAGCGCGCACAGCAGGCGGCCGAGCAGGCGCGCCAGGACGCCGAGGACGCCCGGCAGCGCGCCGAGAAGTCCAAGCGCCGCGAGCGCCGCAGCCGGCACAAGGCGACCGAGCTCGCCGCCGCCGCGGAGGTCGCCGCCGACAACGCGCGGCGCGCGAAGGACCGGGTCGAGGCGCTGCTCGACCAGGAGAGGAAGCGGGTCGAGGAGCTCGAGAAACAGTCACGCGGCGTCAAGATCATTCCGGACGTGGCCGTCCATGACCCCGGTCGATGACGCAGGCGCCGCACGCCGACGGGGGTTGCACGTGAAGCTTGCCAATCTGCTGACCTGCTGCGCGGTGATCGCCGGCTTGACCACCGCGCCCGTGCGGCTCCACGCCCAGCCGGTGGACGCGCCCAACATCGCCGGCGGCGAGAACATGCCGTGGAACAAGGGCATCCCGCAGGACGTCCGCGCCGCGGCGCGCGACGCGTTCCTCGAGGGCAACCGCCTGTTCAAGATCCCGGTGTTCTCGCGCGCGGCCGAGAAGTACAACGAGGCGATCGAGAAGTGGAAGCACCCCGCGTTCTACTTCAACCTGGCGATCGCGCAGATCAACCTCGGCCAGTGGCTGGAGGCGCGCGAGAACCTGGAGCAGGCGATGAAGTTCGGCCCGGAGCCGCTGCGCGCGGACCGCTTCGAGGAGGCCAGGAAGCAGCTCGTCGAGGTCGAGCACCACCTCGCGCGGATCCGCGTCAGCTGCCCGACCGCGGACGCCGAGGTCACGCTCGATGCCGCCACGCTGTTCACGGGGCCGGGCCAGCGCGAGGTCTGGGTCACGGCGCGCGCGCACGAGGTCACGGCGAAGAAGCCGGACTACGGCACGCAGGCCCGGCGGGTGGCCGCAGCGCCCGGCGCGCTGGAGACGGTCGAACTGTCGCTGCGCAAGCTCGTCGAGGACCGGCCGTGGGCGACCTGGAAGCCGTGGGCGGTGGTCGGCGCCGGCGTCGGCATCGCGGCCGCCGCCGGGGTGGTGCACGGGCTGTCCGCGCACGACTTCAGCAGCTTCGACAGCGGGTTCGCCAAGCTGCCCTGTGCGGCGACGGGGTGCAAGCAGGACCAGATCGACTCGCAGCTGAGCTCGCGGCTGAGCCGGGCCCGGCTGGAGCAGCGGATCGCCGTCGGAGGCTACCTTGCGGGTGGAGCGCTGATCGCCGCCGGCGCGGTGCTGGTGTACATGAATCGCCCCCACCTGATGGAGCGGGAGGACGCGAACCCCGGCGGCGGAGTCGCGGTGGTTCCCGTGGTGTCCAGCGGCATGCTCGGCGTCGCGGTGACGGTGCGCCCGTGAGGAGAACTGCCATGCATCGATCCCAGCACAAGCGTTCGGTCCCGGTCCTGGCCATCGCGGTCACCGCGGCCGCGGCGATCGCCGCGATGATCGGGTCCTGCGTGTTCGACACCCGGACCAACTTCTGCGAGCAGTTCGGCGTGCGCTGCAAGGAGGGCCAGGAATGCGCGGCCAACCAGGCGGTGTGCATCGACATCGGCGGCTGCGGCGACGGGTTTGTGGACAAGGCCAAGGGCGAGGTCTGCGATGATGGCAACATCGTCGACGGCGAGCCCGATCCGAGTGACCCCAAGACGCTCATCCTCGATCAGTGCAGCCACGACTGCCTGTCGACGCAGGAATGCGGAAACGCCAAGATGGACCCGGGGGAACAGTGCGACGAGGGCAGTGACAACGGGTCGCCGACGAGCACCTGCGACAACAAGTGCCACAAGGTGAGCCGGGTGTGCGGCAACGGCATGGTCGACGCGGATACGGGAGAGGACTGCGATCCCGGCACGATGGACTCGGCTGGCTGCAACTCGCTCATGGCCGGTCCACTCGCCTGCAAGGCTGCCCGGTGCGGCGACGGCTACACCAACATGGCGGCGATGGAAAAGTGCGACACCAGCGGCGGCGACACGATGCTGTGCAATGGACGGATCTGCACGCTACCGCTCTGCGGCGACAACTACATCAACATGGCCGCTGGTGAGCAGTGCGAGAGCGACGGCAAGGATGCGCAGACGTGCAACGGCAGCGCCGCAGGCGCCTTCGCCTGTCACGCCCCGTCGTGTGGCGACAGCTACATCAACACGGCGTTCACGCCGAGCGGCGGCAAGGCGCCCGAGGAGTGCGACAACCCGAACGGCAGCGACAGCCCGACGTGCAACGGTAACAACGGCGGCAGCAACGGCCCCGGTGCCTGTCGCCACCCGGCGTGCGGCGACGGCTACACGAACAGCAAGATCCAGGAGCAGTGCGACACGCTGGGCGGCGCCGACTCGCAGACGTGCAATGGCAGCGGATCCGTCTCAACTGCAGCCGGAGTGGCCTGCCATAATGTCATGTGCGGCGACGGCTACACCAACGCGACGGCAGGGGAGAAGTGTGACGTCAAGGGGGGCGCCGACACGTCCGGCTGCAACGGCAGCAGTGCAGCTGCAACTGCAGCTGAAGTGGCCTGCCATGTGCCTAGGTGTGGCGATGGCTACCGCAATGCCATGGCCGGCGAAGGTTGCGACGAGGGAGACGCCGACTCCTCAAACTGCAACGGGAGCACGGGAATACCCGCAAACAAGAGGTGTCAGGCGGTGATGTGCGGTGACCATTACATCAACACGGCAGCCGAGGAGTGCGACCCGGGAACCGGGGTTGATTCGCAGCTGTGCAATGGCAGCGGCGCAGGCTCGGCAAGCTGCAAGGTCCCGGTGTGCGGCGATGGCCATATCAACACGAAAGTCGGAGAGGAGTGTGACCCGGGAAACAATGGAGCCGATTCCGCCACATGTAACGGCAGCGGTGCCGGTTCGCAGCTGGTCTGCCAGAACGTCAAGTGCGGCGACGGCTACATCAACACCAAGGTGGAGCAGTGTGATCCGGGTACCGGTAAGGATACGGGCACGTGCAACGGTAGTGGCGCTGGCTCGGCGGCTTGTCGCACCTCCGCCTGCGGCGACGGCTACGTCAACACCCAGGCAGGAGAGGAATGTGAAAGCGATGCCAATTGCACATCTCCCAAGACCTGCGATAAGTGCAAGTGCACCTGATCATGCGGCCATCGATGTCCACGCCCAACACCTGACCCCCTTTCGACCCATGCGGAACTTCCTCCTCGTGATGGCTCTGGCCGGCTGCGGCGGTAACCACAATACGTCCATCGATGCCGCGACCGACACCCCGATCGACATGCCACCGCTCGCGCTCGACTGCTCCGCCTATTGCGCGGAGATCCAGATGACCTGTACTGGACCGAACGTCCAGTATCCCAACCTGGACCAGTGCACCAAGACGTGCGCGTCGTTCGCCGTGGGAACCAGCACGGTCGCCGATACAGCCGGCAACACGCTCGGGTGCCGAATCCACTATGCGGTCGCTGCGTCGACGATGCCAGCCACACACTGTCCTCACGCGGGCCCAGCCGGAGATCTGATCACGGCCACGGCGCCGGGATTCTGCAGCGGTGGCGACATCTGCACGAGCTTCTGTACGCTCGGGATCCTGGCCTGCGGCTCGATGGACATGCCGCTCCCCGGCAACCCCAAGGACAGTTTCGACAGCCCCCTGTACCAGTACAAGAACTTCGACGGCTGCATGAGACTCTGTCCGAGCTGGAACAAGACCCACGGCTACAGCACGATGTCGACGGGAGACTCGCTGGCATGCCGCCTGAGCGCCGCGGTCACCGCCTCGATCTCGGTCGACAGCGCGAAGGTGTCCTGCGCGTACACGGCGGACTTCCCGACCGGGCAGTGCGCCGGCGTCGCCTCGCCCTGAGCTTGCGTGCGGCGCTTGCCCGCGCCGGCCCGTCAGTCCACCGCGATCGGAAATCGCGGCGACCCCGGGGTCCGGGCGAGCGTCCGGCCGCGGCCGGACAGCGCCAGCGCGGACTCCGGGGCGACGGTGCCAAAGATCGGATCGCGGGCGAAGCTGTCGTCGAGCGCGACGGCGAGCTGGGCGGTGATCGCGGCGTAGGCCGACGGGGCGCGCAGCAGCGCGAGCGTCGCGCCGGCGAGCAGCTGGGCGTCGTCGCCGAGCGCGACGATCGGCCCGGTCGCCGCGGCGGCGGCGATGCCGGCGGCGGCCTCGTCGTCGGCGTCGTCCCAGGTCTCGATGTCCTGGATCGAGCTGCCGCCGAGCGCGTCGAGCCTGGCGGTCGCGATGTACGCGCCGACCGCGCGGGCCGCGCTCGCCATGACCGGCAGCGGCAGGCGCTGGACGACGGCCCCGGTGGTGATGTCGCAGGCGTCGATCGTCGTGGCGCCGCCGGCCGCGGCCTCGGCGACTCCGCCGAGCAGGTCGAGCCACGCGGCGCGGCGGGCCGGTGACAGGCCGGCGAGCGCGTCGACCGCGCCGAGCGCGACGTGGATCCGCAGCAGGTCGACCGGGTGCGCGTCGACCATCTGGCTGCCCGACACCGCCAGCACGGTCCGGACCGCGCCGAGCGGGGCCGCCGACGCACCGCGCGCGGCGCCGATCGCGGCGAACAGCGCGGTCAGGCTGACGGCGAACGCCGGGCCGATGTTGAGGATGCCGTAGACGTCGGACGCGGCCTCGTCGATCCAGGCCGCCCACACCGGGCGGAGCGCCGGCGGCAGCGCGTCGAGCCGGGCGACGCCGGCCGCGAGCTGCTCGATCAGGCCGGGGTCGGCGTGGATCACGTCGTGACCCCCGATCTCGTGCGCCAGGCCGGCCCACATCAGCGGGTGCGCCGCGTAGGCGCCCGGCAGGCTGACGACGCCGACCGATGCGCCGATGTACTGGCGCACCCGGTCGACCGGCAGGGTGAACGGCCCGCGATCGGAGGTCGGCGCGAAGGTCGCCAGCGGCGGCAGTACCTCGGCGAGCGGCTGCGGCAGCCGGACGCGCTGCTCGCGAGCGAGGAACGAGCGGTAGAGGTTGGACACCACGGCCTGGAACCGGGCCAGCGGCGCGCGGTAGGCGGCCTCGCCGCGATCGCGGACCGCACCGACCAGGGTGTCGGCGATCGACCGGACCTCGGCGAGCGCGTCGTTCGACGCCGCGCCGAGCAGCAGGCTGTGGTCGACCTGCTGGCGGAGCTGCGCGACGAGGTCGGGCAGCGCGGCGAGCAGCGGCGCCGCGTAGGCGGTGCGGTAGGGTGCGGGCAGCAGGGCCTGCTGCGCCCGGACCGCGGCGGCGAGCTGGTCGGCGTCGAACGGCGACCCGGCCGGAGAGCCCACCGGCGAGGCGTCGAACCACCGGACGTTGTCGAACAACGCCTTGCACATCGCCACGTAGTCGCCCGCGCTCGTCATCGTAGCCTCCCGGTCCCGTCCGTCGCCCGGACAACACTACGCCCGGGCGGCGGCGCCGACAAGCGCGCTCAGCCGGCGCAGCGCTCGGCGCCCTCGCCGGCGAGCTCACCGAGCGCCACCGCGACCTCGCGCATCGCGGGGCGATGCTCGGGCCGCTTGGCGAGCGAGCGCAGGATCAGCCGCTCGAGCGCGATCGGCATCGGCCGCACCCACGACGGCCGGGTCGGCCGGTGCTCGAGGTGCGCGGTCATCAGCTCCGTGAGCGAGCCGTCGAACGGCGGGTGACCGGTGGTGAGGTCGTAGAGCACACAGCCGAGCGCGTAGACGTCGCTGGCCGGGCACGGCTGGCCGCGCCACTGCTCGGGCGCGAGGCACCACGGCGTGCCGGCGACCGACGGATCGTCGCCCGGCGGCTCGTCGATCGGGCGCGACACGCCGAAGTCGATGACCTTGACCCACGGTCGGCCGCCGAAACCTTCGTCCAGCACGAACAGGTTGTCGTGCTTGACGTCGCAGTGGATCACGCCGGCCTCGTGGAGCGCCGCGAGCGCCGCGGCGGCCTGCGCGCAGATCGCGAGGATCGACGGCAGCTCCAGCGCCCCGCGCTCGGCGATCGCGCCCAGGGTCTCGCCGGCCAGGTACTCCATCACCAGGTACGGGACACGGTCGTCGGTCCAGTACGAACCGCGGATGTCGACGATGCCGGGGTGACGGACGCGCGACGCCAGCGCGTGCTCCGCCAGCAGGCGCTCGACGACCTCGGGGTGGCCGGCGTACTGCAGATCGAGGACCTTCAAGGCGACGCGCTCGCCGGTCCAGGTGTGTACGGCCAGGTAGACCCCGCCCATGCCACCTCTTGCCAGCGGCGCCACGATGTCAAAATCGCCGAACTGCGAGGGCCGGTGCGCCGGCGGCGCGAGCGGCACGACGGCACCGTCGCGCATCCTCAGCGGCAACGTCGCGGTGACCATGCGGCGGCGAGGTGCATCGTCGATGCCATGTGCGAAACACAGCCGTCCGGCGCGTAGCTGGCTGTTCCGGCGTGGGGCGAACTGTGCCGGCGGCGACCACTGTGAACGGACGGCGCCGCGGGCGGGCGATCGGTGACCGCGCGGCACGGGAATGCAACCGCCGGTCGCGCGCCGCAGTCATCTTGGCAAGTCGATGCCGGCGCCGGCGCAGACCAGCGTCGCACGCCGCCGTGGATCGCCCGCGAGCTTGCCGGCGAGCTCGGCGACCCGCGCCGCGTCGTGGCGGCGGCACGCGGCGGCCACCGCGCGCATCCGGTCCTCGCCGCGCAGCTCGACGTGGTGGTCGACGATCGACGGGATCCGCGACGGATCGGCGAGGTCGTCGCCGGTCGCCAGGGTCATCAGCACCGCGTAGAGGTCGGCCCGGGTCACGCCGGCCTTCAGCATGCCGCGCGAGCGCGCCAGGTGAGCGTCGACCAGGCGCTCCATGGTCTGGGTGTCGCGCGCACCGCCGACCGGCATGCCGTTGAGGAACATGGTCGGCGTGCCGTCGACGCCGAGCGCCTCGGCGGCAGCGGTCTCGGCGAGCACCGCGTCGCGGTAGCGATGGTCGTCGAGCGCGGCGCGGAACCGCACCAGGTCGAGCCCGGCGGCGGCGGCGAACCGCTCCAGGTCGACGCGCGCCAGGTGGCCGAAGTCGCCGAACACCTGGTCGTGGAACGCCCAGAACTTGCCCTGCTCGGCGGCGGCGACCGCGGCCTCGGCGGCGAGCGCGGCGTCGCGGTGGAAGCTCATCGCGGCGTGGCGGTAGATGATGCGCACGTCGTCGCCGTACCTGTCGCGCAGGCCAGCGAGCACGGGCGCGATCCGGGCGCAGAACGGGCACTGGAAGTCGCTCCACACCACGATCGTGACCAGCGCGTCGTCGGGGCCGACCTGGTGGCCGGGCAGGCCGAGGCCGACGCGGTAGATCGCGGTGCCGTCGAGCGGATGGCGCGGGCTCGCGGCGTCGGACGGCGCGTCGGCAGACGGCTTGCCGCCCGCGACCAGCGCGCCGTAGCGCCCCGGGCCGGCGGGCTGCGCGGCCGCGCGCGCGAGCTCCTGCGCGACCACCTCGGCGAACACCTGCAGCGACTGGTTGCCGTGCACCGGGCGGCCGTTGATGAAGAACGTCGGCGTCCCGGTGATGCCGAGCGCGCGCGCGGCGGCCTGATCGGCGGCGATCGACGCCCGGTACGCGCGGCTGTCGAGGTCGGCGCGGAACCGCACCATGTCGAGGCCGAGCTCGCCGGCGATCAGCTCGACGGTCGGCCGGTCGACCTGGCCGGACAGCGCGAACAGCCGGTCGTTCATCGGCCGGAACCGGCCCTGCGCGCCGGCGGCGAGCGCCGCCTCGGCGGCGAGCGTGCTGTCGTCGTCGAGCGGCAGCGTGCGGTGCACCCAGCGCAGCTGGCCTGGGTAGAGCCGCGCGAGGTGGTCGAGCGCGACCTGCACCCGGCCGCAGTACGGACAGGCGTAGTCGCTCCACGCGACGATCGTGACCGGGGCGTCGCCCGGGCCACTGACCGGCGCGTCGCCGAGCGGCACCTTGTAGATCGACGCGGGGTCGAAGCCCGGGCGGTCGGCGCCGGCCGGGACCGACGGCAGCAGGATCGCGAACGCGGCGAGCGAGACCAGCGAGACCCAGGCGGCGCGGCGCATCACCCCGAGGCTACCAGCTCCGCCGCGAGCTCGCGACCGCGCGGGCCGGTGCCGGTCACCGCGAGGCCGCGGCCGCCCGGCGTGTGGGCGAGCTCGATCCGCAGGTGATCGGGCGGCAGCACGTCGAACCGGTCGGCCCACTCGACGACGCAGATCCCGCGCAGGTCGCCGATCACGTCGTCGAGCCCGAGCTCGGGCAGCTCGACGGCCCGCTCGATCCGGTACAGGTCGACGTGCCACACCACGAGCCGGCCGCCGGGGTACTCGTTGACGAGCGAGAATGTCGGACTGGCCGCCGCGCCACCGCCGAGCCCGGCGACCAGCCCGGCGACCAGCGTGGTCTTGCCGGCGCCGAGCTCGCCGACCAGCGCGATCGCGTCCCCGCCGCGCACCAGGCCGGCGAGCCGCTCGCCGATCCACCGGGTCGCTGCCGGATCTGCGAGGTTCACGCGAACCGATCGTCCCAGTGGTCGGCCGACCGCGCGATCGAGTGCACGAGATCTTCGAACTCCTCGTAATCGAGGCCGTCCAGGCCGCGCAGGATCCGCAGGTACAGATCGCCGGTCTCGGGGTGGAGCGCGAACGCGGCATCGCCGGTCTCGGCGAACGATGCGGTGAGCAACCGGCGCCCGAGCGCAGCATCGATCTCCGGGGCGGCCGCAACCCGGGCGAGCAGCAGGAGCACGCCGCGCTCGGCCAGCACGTGGATCGCGACCACCGCAGAGCCGCGCTGGATCGAGCCGACGCCCTCGGCCGACAGCGGCGGCAGGGTGACGTTGCGCTCCTTACCAAACCGGTCCAGGAACGCCGCGACACGCGCCCTGGGATCGGCCTCGTCCATGCCGCGGATCGTACACGGAAATGGTATAGACGGTCGTGCTCCGCCGCAGCGTACTCGTCGCGATCGCGCTCGCCGCGTGCAGCCGCGACCGCGGCCCGCCGCGGCCGCGCGCGATGCCCAAGATCGACGCCGGCCCGGCGCTGCGCGGCGGTGGGCCCGCGCGGTCGCCCCGGATCGCCAGCTACAAGATCGAGGCCCGGCTCGACCCGGCCCGCCACCAGCTCGAGGCGAGCGAGACCCTGACCTGGACCAACACCGGACAGAGCGCCGTCGACACGCTGCCGTTCCACCTCTACCTCAACGCGTTCAAGAACGAGCAGTCGCTGTTCATGCGCAGCTCGCACGGCGAGAGCCGCAACGCGCGCGCCAGCGACACCGGCTGGGGCTACATCCAGGTCGTCTCGGTCCGCGTCGGGGGCACCGACCTCACCGGCAAGCTGCGGCTGCCCGCCGCGGCGGGCACCGACGAGAGCGTGATCGAGCTGCCGCTCGCCCAGCCGGTCGAGCCGGGCGCGACGATCGAGGTCGCCTTCACCTTCACCGACCAGCTGCCCGAGGTGTTCGCGCGCACCGGGTACAAGGGCGACTTCCACATGATCGGCCAGTGGTTCCCCAAGATCGGTGTGCGGGTCGGCGCGCCGGGCGCCGAGCGCTGGGAGTGCCAGCCGTTTCACGCCAACACCGAGTTCTTCGCCGACTTCGGGACCTACGACGTCGCGCTCACCGTGCCCAGCACGCACATCGTGGCGGCGACCGGCGTGCTGACCAACGCGGTCGAGGCCGGCCACGGCATGCGGACGCTGACCTATCATGCCGAGGACGTCCACGACTTTGCGTGGATGGCCGACCCGTACATGGAGGTCACGACCGGCCAGGCGCACCTCGCCGACGGCGGCGCCGTCGAGGTCCGGGTCTACCACCGCCACGAGCAGCGCGGCTTCGCGCGCCGCCACCTCGAGGCCGGGATCGGCGCGATCGAGAAGTTCAGCGCGATGTTCCTGCCCTACCCGTGGCCGATCATGTCGGTGATCGATCCGCCGCCCGATGCGGCCGACGGCGCGGGCGGCATGGAGTACCCGACCCTGGTGACCACCGCCGGCGACTCGGTGTTCGCGCGCCCCGGCATGCGAATGCCCGAGTACGTCACGGTGCACGAGGTCGGCCACAACTGGTTCCAGGGCATGCTCGCCTCCAACGAGGCCGAGGAGGCCTGGCTCGACGAGGGCGTCAACGAGTGGGCCGACGCCCACGCGATGGCCGAGATCTACGGGCCGCGCGGCTCGCTGCTCGACTGGATGGGCTGGCAGGCCGAGATCTCGGCGACGATGCGCGCGATCGACGTCGGCCGGCTGCCGGTCCCGTCGCCGATCGCGACCGCGGCCTACGCGTTCGTCGACTCCGGCGCGTACGGCGAGGCGAGCTACCCGATGACCGCGCGCGCCCTGGCGACCCTCGAGCACACCGTCGGCAGCCAGCGGTTCATGGCCGCGATGAAGACCTACGCCAGGACGTTCGCGTTCCACCATCCGACCGGCCGCGACCTGTTCGCCACGCTCGGCCACGAGCTCGAGGACCTCGGCTGGTTCTTCGGCCCGGTGTTCCACGAGGTCGGACAGGTCGAGCTCGCGCTGCGCAGCGCGACCTGCCGGCCCGCGCACGAGCCGCGCGGCGTGTTCGGCGACGGCTCGGCCCGCAAGACCCGGACCGAGATCGAGGCGCCGGCGACCGGCAACTGGACGTGCGAGGTCGTGGTCCAGAACACCGGCGTGATCCACGTCCCGGTCGACATCGAGCTCAAGTTCGCCGACGGCTCGACCAAGCAGCTGCGCTGGGATGACCGCGGCAACGGCAGCTGGGAGCGCCTCGTGGTCGAGCGCAGCTCCAGGCTCAGCGAGGTCTGGATCGACCCGGAGGGCAAGATCGCGCTCGACAACCCGACCCGGCACCACTACCGCCTCGACGGCGACGGCTCCGCCGCGCTGCGCGCCTCGGCATGGTTCGGCTGGTTCACCCAGACCGTCATGCAGATCGTGGGGCCCTGACCATGCCGCGGCTCGGACTCGGAGATCTGATCGGCGCCGGCCCGCGCGCCGTGTCGCGCTACACCGGCACCCTGCTCGCCGTGTTCGTCGCCCAGAGCCTGATCGCCGCGACCTGCATCGTCGCGATCGCCGTGGTGTTCGCCCACACGTTCGCGCACCTGCCGATGTTCGACGAGGCGATCGACGGCGACTTCGTCGCGCTGATCTACGCCGTCCGCCACGGCAAGGACAGCATGGTCGCGACCGCCGGCATCGTGTTCGGCGCGGTCATGCTGTGGCAGCTCGCGTCGTGGTTCGTGGTCGGCGGTGCCTGCAGCGTGCTCGCCCAGCGCCCCGAGGGTCGCGGCGACACCGCGCGCTGCTTCGGCGCGGGCGGCGCGTCGACCTACCTCGCCTACGTCCGGCTCGCGCTGTGCGCGCTGCCCGGCTGGCTCGTCGTGCTGTTCCTGCTCGCGTTCGGCGCCAACCTGGTCAAGGGCCGGATCGACCACGCGCTGACCATGAGCGAGCTGCTCGGCCCACTCGCCCTCGCGGTCCTCCCCGGCGCGCTGCTGCTCCACGTCCTGTGGACCGTCGAGGACTACGCGCGCGTCGAGCTGACCCTGCGCCACGACACCCACGATCCGGGCGTCGTCGCGACCTACCTGCGCTCGCTGAGCTACGTCCTGCGCCGCCCGCTCACGCTGGTCCACGCCGCGCTCGGCTGGCTGGTGTTCGCCCTGGTCAGCGTCGCGTACTTCTACCTCTCGCTCGGCCACCCGATGTACGGCGCCGAGGGCGCGATCACGCTGTTCATCGCCCGCCAGGGCGTGTCGCTGCTCCGCATGGCGATCCGGTTTGGCGTGCTCGCCGGCCAGGTCGAGCTCGGCCGGACCCGGCCGCTGCCGCCCCGCCGCGTCGAGATCAAGGTCGATCCGAAGCCGTGACCGTGAACTTGTAAGTACGACTTACAGGTTGCGCTTCGCGATCTCGCCGTCGGCGGATCAGCGGTTGACCGGCGTCGCTCGAGGAAGATCGCGCGGCACGGACGGCGGGCCCGGCCGCGGCCCGCGGCGACCGCGCCACCACCGCCAGGCGAAGTACACCGGCACGCCGGCCGCGATGATCGCCGAACCGATCGCGGCATTGCGCAGGTCAGCGACGAACATGTTGGCGACGATGCCAAGCCCGGCGAGGATGAATACCAGCGGCAGCACCGGATAGAGCGGCGCGCGATACGGCCGCGGCGCATCCGGCCGGGTCCGCCGGAACACCATCAGCGCGGCGCCGGCGAGTGCGAAGAAGATCCAGTCGGCGAACACAGCGTAGCCGACCAGCCAGTCGTAGGCGTTGCGGAGCGTGAACAGCGCGGCCAGCACGCCCTGAGTCGCGATCGCGGCGACCGGCACGTGGCTTCGCGGCGAGACGCGCGCCACGGTCTCGAAGAACAGGCCGTCGCGCGCCATCGCGTAATAGACCCTCGGCGCGGTCATCAGCGCGAGGTTGAGAAACCCGAACGTCGAGATGATCGCCAGGACGCTTTGCGCGTCGGCGCCACGCGGGCCGAGCACCCGCCCGGCGAGATCGGCCGCCGGGGTCCGGGTCGCGGCGAGCGCCGGCGCGGACAGCACGTGCACGTAGGCCACGTTGGACGACAGGTACACGACGATCACGATCGCCACGCCGAACAGGATCGCGCGCGGCAGGTTGCGCTCGGGATCGCGCACCTCTTCGACGACGAAGTTGGAGTTCTGCCAGCCGCCGTAGGTGAACATCGCTGGCGCCAGGCCGGCAAACAGCGCCGAGATCAGGCCCGCACCATGCAGCCGCGGTGGCGCCAGCGGCTCGAAGCTCAGCCCCGAGCGACCGGCGATGAAGAACGCGCCGAGCACCAGCCCCGCGATCGCCAGCGTCTTGCCGATCGTGATCACGTTGATCACGATGGCGCCCGGCTTGATGCCGCTCCCGTGCAACACGACCAGCGCCAGCAGCAGCGCGATCGCGATCGGCGTGGTCATCGAGGCCGGCAGCCGGGCGAGCTTCACGAGATACTCGCCGCATTGCAGCGCCACAAACGCGGTCGCGCCCGACTGGATGATCAGCAGCAGTGACCAGCCATGCAGGAATCCGACCAGCGGATGGAACGCCTCGCGGAAGTACGCGTACTGGCCGCCGGCGCGCGGCACGACGGTCGCGAGCTCGGCGAACACGAACGCGCCGCACAGCGCGATCACGCCGCCGAGCACCCACACGGCGAGGATCAGGAACGGCGTCTCGACGTTCTTCGCCACGAGGGACGGGGTGGTGAAGATCCCGGATCCGATGATGCCGCTCACCACGATCATCGTGGCGTCGAGCGGACCGAGCTTGCGCACGAGCGGCATGCGCCGAAGGTACGCCGGCCCGGCGGCGGAATACGAGGCTGGTGGGGCGTGTTCCTCGACGCGCTCGCCGGGCCGGTGTCACGCCACCGGGCTGCGCCGGCCGGTGCCGCGGGCGAGCGACCGGGCGAGCGCCTCGAGGCTGTCGAGGTCGTGGACCGGGCGATGCTCGTCGACGTTGGGCAGCAGCGCGCGGACGCCGGCGGCGCGGGGCTCGAAGCCGGCGTAGCGCAGGAGCGGGTTGAGCCAGATCAGCCGCCGGCACGACCGTCGTAGCCGCGCGGCCTCGGCAGCGAGGCCATCGGTGTCCTCGCGATCGAGGCCGTCGGTGACCAGCAGCACGACGGCGCCCTGCGCCAGCACGCGCCGCGACCAGGTGCGGTTGAAGTCGTGGAGGCAGCCGCCGAGCCGGGTCCCCGAGGCCCAGTCGCCGACCTCCTTGCCGCAGCGCGCGAGCGCCGCGTCGACGTCGCGGTGGCGCAGCGTGCGGGTGACGTTGCTGAGCCGGGTCGCGAACAGGAACACGTGGCCGCGGCCGTGCTCGGCGAGCAGCGCGTGCAGGAACCGCAGCAGCATCTCGGAGTACCGGCCCATCGAGCCCGAGATGTCGCACAGCGCGACGATCACCGGCGGCCGCTCGAGCCGGGCGCGGTGGCGCAGCGCGATCAGATCGCCGCCGCCGCGCAGCGCCCCGCGCAGCGTCCGCGCCCGGTCGACCTCGCCGCGCGCGGCCGGCCGCGTCCGCCGCGTGACCAGCGGCCGGACGTCGAGCTCGAGCCGGCGGACCAGCGCGCGGGCCCGCGCCAGCTCGTCGGCCGACATCTGATCGAAGTCGCGGGTCCGCAGGACCTCGTCGGCGGAGTACGCGAGGAACGTGTCGATCTCGGGCGGGGCCTCGCGCGCGGGCGGGGTCTCGGCGGGCGGCGCCGGCGGCCGCCACGCCTCGCTGAGCCGGCGCGACACGCCGCGGTTGATCGGCGCCCGGACCTGCGGCAGCAGCATCGCCAGCGCGCTCTGCATCCCCATCGGATCGCGCCAGAACAGCCGGAACGCCTCGTCGAACAGCGCGTGGTCGGTGTGGCGGCGCACCAGCACCGCGTGGAGCGCCCAGTAGAACTGGTCGCGCGACAGCAGGTCGACCGCGGCGACCGCGCGCTGGGCGTCGAGCGTGTCGCCCGGGCCGACCCGCAGCCCGGCCCGCCGCAGCAGCCGGGCGAAGTGCACGACGTTGGCCGCCAGCCGCTCGCCGGTGGGCTCGACCCACGTCATGCGCGGTTCCCGGGTCGGAGCGGACGATCGCGGATCATGCGCCAGCAGCGTACATCAGCGGTGGGACCCCTGCCGCGACTTGCCACCGCGCCGTGTCACCCAGCGTGACCGACCCGGCGAGATCGCGGCGCGCAGACGTCCGTGAATGGAGCCATGGGCCTGTCCACCGCCGGATCGCGCGAAATCAATGTCACGCCGCTGATCGCGGTGCCGGCCGGCCCCGACGAGCCGGCCGTGGTCCACCACGTGCTGCCGTGCACCGGCCAGCTGATCCGCCGCGCCGCCGGCCGCGCCGAGCGCGAGCAGGGCGTCGCCGCCAACGTCGACACCTGCATTTCGGGTCCGAGCTGGGAGACAGGCTGTGACGGCCCTTGTTCCGCAGCGACAAACAATGTAGGAATCCACCATGCAGATCCAGACGATCCGCTGGGCGATCGCAGTGGTCCTGTCCGCCTGCGCAGCCTCGCAGCAGCCGCCGCAAGGGCCCCCGACCGATGATCCCATGAAGGCGCCGCCCGAGCACAAAGCTCTCACGCAAGAGCAGTGCGAGGCCCAAGCTGGACAGGTCGTGGGCGACATCGGTGACGGTGCCACCCATCGCCCTGGCTACCTTTGCCCGAGCGGCAAGCCCCCGCTTGGCGATATCGCGCCGCCCGCAGGGGGGCCGATTGCCGTCGAGGGAAGCGTTTGCTGCCCGCGATGAGTCGCGGCTCCATGATGCTCCCCTCGATCGCGCAGTCCGCGCAGTCGTGATCGAGTCCGCAGCTGCCTCGATGCGTGGCTGTAGCTCCGCAGCCGGCCGACTTTCCGCAGCTCACGCGGAACCACCGAATGGTCAAGGTGGGCTATCGGTAACTAGCGCCGAAGCCCGATCGAGGCCTCCTCGCTCTCCAGCTCGTTCTGGATCTTCAGGTCGCCGACCAGGACGCCTTCCGCAACGATGATATGGCTCAGCTGCGTGGTACCCGCGGTCTCGAAGCTGAACACGTCCGCGGTGGGCTTCGCGCGCGTGATCTTGGTCACTGCCACGGACTGGCCATCGAGGCCGACGAACGACATCTTCTTGCTGACCTTCCTGGCCTCGATGATCGTGCCGTCGTCGAGCACCATCGGATGGTGCTGCGTGACCCGCAGCGTGTGGCCGTTCGCGAGCGTGAAGACGAACAGCTGCGC
>JBGQCL010000129.1:0-25292 GCA_041495365.1 Kofleriaceae bacterium
AAGTCCGAGCTGTCCGAGCTGATGGCGCCCGACGCCTACGTCCAGCACGTCGCAGCCGGGTAGCCGCTACTCCAGCTCGACGCCGGTCGCGACCAGGAACCGCGAGGCCATGTTGTAGCCGGCGATCGTCCCGATCAGCTCGATGAGCTGATCGAGCGGCAGCACGGCGCGGATCCGCTTCATCGTCGCGTCGGACACCTTGATCGAGCGCGTCATCTCGATCGTCAGCGCCAGCGTCGCGCGCTCGGGCTCGTCGAACAGCTTGTCGTTCTTCAGCGCGGCGGTGGGGTTCTTGAGCGCCGCGAGCTGCGCCGCCGTGCCGCCCGCCTTGGTGAACTCGGCCTCGTGCTGCGCCCACTCGTAGTCGGCCTGGTTCAGCGCGCCGACCGCCATGATGGTCAGCTCGCGCAGCAGGGGGGGCACCGTGAGCTGACCGCGGATCGCCCCGAACAGGCCGTTCCAGCCCTTGGCGTAGGCGGCGCTGTGCAGCAGCATGCGATCGAGGTTGAGCAGCTTGCCGCCCGGCCGGCGGGAGCGGATCGCATCGATCAGCTCCTTGGGACCGATCTGATCGTCATCCGGTTTGTAGGGGATTCCCATGCGGGACACCGTCCTGGACGAGGAGGTTGCGGGCTGATCCGCGAGCGCGGGTGCGGCACACACCGCGGCGATCGCGAGGAACATGGCGAGGGGTCGATGGCGCATGCCGCGCATCCTACGCCGGCCGGCGCCAGATGATACGATCACGTGCGTGGAGCTCGGCAGAGACTTTCGCGACCTGATCGAGCTCCTGAACCTCACGGCGTGCGCTACGAGCCGAACCGCGTCGATTTCCTCACCCACCTCACCGGGGTAGAATTCGCTGAGGCCTACCCGATGCGAGTATCGACCAAGGTCGGCGACCTCGAGGTTCCGGTCATCGACCGTTCCTCGTTGATTGCGAACAAGCGGGCACTGGGTCGTCCACATGACCTCGACGACGCGAAGGGCCTCGAAGAATGACGATACAACGCGAAATCCCTCTCGTGGTTCGCAAGGTACGCCGCGACGAGCTCGACGAGGACGCGGAGCGACTCGCGTACTGGCGTGGCCGGACCGCCGCCGAGCGGATCGCCGAGGTCGAGTCGCTGCGCCGGCTATGGATCGAGATCACCGGGGACCCGGACGTACCGATGGTCCGCGTCGTTCATCGCCGCCGCCTCGGAGAGCCGGCGATCCAGCCGCCGCGCTGAGCGCGAGGTGCTCAGCGCTCGGCGGCGCGCAGCACCGGCTTGATGTCGACCACCGGCGTTCCATCGATCGCCTCGATCGGCCCGATCAAATGCGTTGCAGTTTATTTCAAGACCCGCCGGGCGAGGATCACGGGAACACGGTGCGTGCATGCGATGTATCGCGGCGCACGATCGCGGATCGCCGCGAACGAAGTTGATAGTGTAATTCAAAATCAATCTTAATGCGATTGTCACCGGGCGGGCGTCGTCGACGGTGGTTGGCGCACCGGGAGCCACCGCGATGTATCGCGGCGCACGCCCGCCGACCGCTGCGTTCGGTCCCGCCCGCGCCCACCGGGCCGCCGGATGCCTCGCCATCAGATTCCTCACGGGTGTTCCGCGCTTGCACACTCAGGATTCTGAAATTCTGTTCCTCATCTGCACGCGCTCAACATTTTGAGATTCACCCGACAGTATTATTCAATTCATGATCAATAAAACGTCGTAGAGATCGCAATTCATCTACTGGCTTGACGTTCGAATCCGCACTCGATAGCGTGCTCGTCTCGGCGCGAGCGAGTTGCGCGCGGCGATTCGTACACGCGCAACTCGACGCGCGCCGGTCATTCATCGACCACATCAGTAGGAGGTTGCGATGAACATCATGGAAAGCGATAGTTGTCTCCGCATTGCAAGCAAATCCGACACTCCATTACTCTCGGCTCGACACCGCCGCACGGCCGGTGGCCTGCCCGCCGCGATCGCGGGCATCGGAGCCACCGGCGCCGTGCTGCTCGGTTGCGTCGCGCACGACGAGCCGCTCAACGTGACGTCGGCCGCGGCGCCGTCGGTGGTGGTCTCCCAGACCCCGCTCGACGGCGCCACGATCCCCAAGTACGTCGACCCCGTGCCCCTGCTCGGTGGCTCCCGGGTCAGCGGCACGTCGACCGTGAACGTCGACATGGTCGAGTTCCAGCAGAGGATCCTGCCGGCGTCGGTCTACTCCCGGCTCGCCGCGCCGTTCAACGCGGGCACGTTCCAGTGGGGATATCGGGTCAACAACAGCGCACCGCACTACCCGGGTGCCACCATCGAAGCGCGGCAGGGCACGGCCACGTCGGTGAACTACTCGAATCACCTGCAAGGCCCGAATGGCTCGGCCCCGTTCTTGCAGAAGTATCTCACGTTGGATCTGACCGTTCACTGGTCTGATCCACTCCACATCACGAGTAACAATCACTGCACGGACACCACACCCATCCCCGGTCCGTGCTTGCAACCGTATGGCGGTCCGATTCCTGCAGTGGCGCACCTCCACGGCGCCGAGGTGCTGTCGGCGTTCGATGGTCATCCCGACACGTGGTTCACGCCCAACGCCGCGATCAAGGGCCCGGCGTTCGTGTCGAGCACCTACAACTACGTGAACCGGCAGGACGCGACGACGCTGTGGTTCCACGATCACGCGCTCGGCATGACACGGCTCAACGTGTACTCGGGTATGGCCGCGTTCTATCTGATCCGCGATACCCGGGATACCGGGGCGGCCAGCAACCCGATCGGGCTGCCGGCCGGGTCGTTCGAGCAGGAGCTGCTGGTCGCGGATCGCCAGTTCGACACCCAGGGCCAGCTGCTGTTCCCCGACGGCACACCGACCGACAACCCGACCGGCATCAACGGCGGGCCGCCCAACCCGGACAGCCACCCGTTCTGGATCCCGGAGTTCTTCGGCGATGTCGTGGTCGTCAACGGCAAGTCCTGGCCGTTCATGTCGGTCCAGCCGCGCCGCTACCGGCTGCGGTTCGTCAACGGCTCGAACGCGCGGTTCTACCAGATGCAGCTCGTCCAGGCGGCCAGCCACCAGCCGACCACCACGCCCGGCCCGCACATCTGGCAGATCGGCTCGGACGGCGGCCTGCTCAACGCGCCGACCGACCTCGACGCCGGGGCCAGCTCGCCGCACCTGTTCCTCGCGCCGGCCGAGCGCGCCGACGTGATCGTCGACTTCAGCGGCCAGGCCGGCAAGAGCTTCACCCTGATCAACGGACAGGGCGCGTTCGCGCCCTACCCGAGCGGTGATCCGCCGGACCCCAACACCAACGGCCAGATCATGGAGTTCCGGGTCGACCAGGCGCTGCAGGGCACCGACACCAGCTTCAACCCGGCCCACCCGCAGCGCGCGCTGCGCGCCTCGCCGATCGTCGACATCAAGCCCGCCGACACCCACCGGGCGGCCGACAAGAACCGCCAGCTGATCCTGGTCGAGGTCGAGGGCGACGGCGGCCCCGAGGAGGTCATGCTCAACAACTCGCACTGGGACGGCCTGCGCGAGGGCACGACGACGGTGATCCCGGGCTCGGCGTCCAACGGCCACGGCCTGCAGGCGACCGAGCTGCCACAGGTCGGCTCGACCGAGGTCTGGCAGATCGCCAACCTGACCGAGGACGCCCACCCGATCCACATCCACCTCATCCAGTTCCAGATCGTCAGCCGCCAGGACTTCCTGCGCGACGACTATCGCGCGGTGTGGGACGGCAGGTTCCCGGGCGGCACGTTCAAGGGCGTGACCTACGCGCCCGGCACGTTCATCCCGGGCTTCGGGCCGCCGCAGAACTACACGACGCGCAACGCGGACGGCGCGGTCGGCGGCAACCTCGGGTTCGCCCCGTTCCTCAGCGGCTCACCGGTACCGCCCGGCCCCGAGGAGAGCGGCTGGAAGGACACGCTGAAGGTGCTGCCGTTCGAGGTGACGACGATCGTGACCCGGTGGGCGCCGACCGCGACCGCGGTGAACCAGGTCTCGGCGGGCACCAACCGGTTCCCGTTCGACCCGACGACCGGCGGCCCGGGCTACGTGTGGCACTGCCACATCCTGGATCACGAGGACAACGAGATGATGCGCCCGATGCTCATCTCGCGGTGACCGAGGCCGTCGGCGCGAGCCGGTGGGTATGACCCTGCTCGCGCTCGCGGGCGCAGCGCGGCGAGTCGGCGGCGCACTGGATGCGCAGCTCCGCCGCGCTGTCCGGCAAGCGGAACCGATCGTAGGCGGCGAGCGCCGCGGCGGCCTCGTCGCGGTGGAGCCCGGCGAGCGCGGTGGCCTGGCTGCGCAGCAGGTCCGGATCGCGCGGCGCCAGCTCCAGACCGCGGGTCGCCGCGTCGAGCGCGCCGGCATCGTCGCCGGTCGAGCCCAGCGCGCGGGCGAGCGCGACCCACGCGCCGGAGTTCGCCGGTGCACGCTCGGCGCACGCGCGGGCCGGCGCGATCGCTTCCTGCCACCGCCACACCCGGCTCAGCGCATCGGCGGCGACCGCATCGAGCACCGGCGGGCCGGGGCTGGGCAGCAGCGGCCGGGCCTCGGCGATCAGCGCGAGCGCGTCGTCCGTCCGGCCCAGCCGGCTCGCGACCTGGGCGAGCTGGACGAGGATCATCGCGCGGGCGCGCCGGTCGCCGGCGGGTGCGGCGGCCAGCGCGGCGTCGAGCACGGTGCGGGCCTCGTCGAGCCGCTCGCTGACCGTCGCGACCAGCGCCATGCCGTGCTCGTACATCCGCTCCCACGCCGCGCGTGCGGTGGTCGGCCGGGCGCCGCGGCCGAGCTCGACGCGGGCCTGGGCGATCAGCGTGATCGGCTGCGGCTTGCACGGATCGAGCACCACCTCGCGCGCCCCCTTGGCGCCGGCGAGGAACGCCCGGCCGGCCGCGGTCCGGGCGGCGTCGCACACCGTGCGCTGCATCGCGAGCGTGCGGCTGCGGTGGCGGAGCCGCGCGGTCGCGGTCAGCGGAAAGTCGGCCGCGGTCAGCCCCGCCGGCACGTCGAACGCGTAGCGCACGACCTGGGCCTCGCGCGGACCGAGGGTCTGGGTCGCGATCTGGGTCCGGAACTTCGGCATCTCGTGCTCCTCCAGCACCTCGCCGCGCTCGTCGACGACCAGCGTGCGCAGGACGTGGGCATCCTGGTCGGCGGGGTCGCGATCGTGGGTCAGGCCCGACCCGGCGAGCCGGTGGCCGCGCGCGTCGGCCAGCTCGACCTCGATCCAGGTGTCCTGGATGTCGAGCACGCCGCCCGGGAAGCGGTGGCCGACCAGGAGGTTGCGGACGACGACATCGAGCGCGAGCTGCCCGCCCGGCCGCGACCGGGCGCCCGCGGCGGCGAGCTCGGAGATCGCGGCGGTGTCGGGCCCGTCGGCGGGCAGGATCCAGCGCGGAACGCGATCGTCCGGCGCCCGGACCTGCGCCCCGGCGACGTCGATCGACGCGGCGCCCTCGAGCTTGGCCCGGAGCCGGCGCAGGTGCTCGGCGTCGCCGCGCATCGCGGCCATCCAGGTGTGGCCGCCGAGGAAGCGGTGCGACGCGATCGTCCGGCCGCCGGCACCGGTCCTGGCGCCGGCCTCGTCGGCGGACGCCGGCTCGCGCTCCATGTGGCAGTCGATGCAGGTCTTCTTGTCGACCTTGTCGACGCGCGCCATGCCGTTGCCGGTCCACGCCGAGCTGCGCCACGCCCCCGGCTCGTCGAGCCCCGACAAGTGCACCGGCATGTCCATGTCGGGCGACAGGAAGCCGCGGTGGCAGCCGACGCACAGCTCGGTGCCGAGCCGCGCGACCGAGGTCTGCGCCTTGTGGCGCGCGATCGACGCCGGATCGCCGAGGCTGGGGGCCTCGATCGGGGCGCGCGACCAGACGTAGCTGCCGTTGCCGTCCTTGGTCGTGCCCTGGACGCCGTGGCACAGCCGGCAGGTCACGCCGGAGTGGGCGCGCAGGTCGGCGGCCGGAATGTCGCTCGCGCCGGTCATCAGGCCGTCGACCATCAGCGGCATGTCGTGACAACCGCCGCAGTGCTGGCTCGCCGGCTTGCCCAGCAGCGTGCGCGCGAGCTCGACGTTGACGCGGTAGATCGGGTTGCCGAACGACGCGAACGAGTGCGGGCTGGTCGACCACTGGGCCGCGGCGTCGGGGTGGCAGGTCGCGCAGCTGTCGACGTCGGACAGCATCGTGCCGTCGCTGACATCGCCGGGCACGCGAGGCACGCTGCGGTCGATCGCGACCAGGCTGGGGGCGTGCTCACCCGGGGCGCGGGGCAGCCGCGCCGGCGGGGCCGCGCGCGGCTGGATCGACGACGCTTCGGGGCGTGCGCCGCCCTGGCTGCCGCACGCCCCGGCCCCGAGCGCGAGGACGCCGGCGAGGGCGAGGACCACGCCCCGCATCGCTAGCTCCGGCTCCGGCGACGCGCCAGCAACGCCGCGCCTGCGCCGAGCAGGCCGAGCAGCCCGATGCCCTGCAGCCGCTTGATCGGCGGCGTGGCGAACTTGCCGCCGCCCGGCTGCGCCGCACCCGGCGCACCGCCGCGCTTGAGCCCGATCTCCCACAGGTCGCGCTTGACCACGCTGGCGACCTCGAGCTTGCCGCGGGGCGCGAACGCGAGCTTGCTCGCCGCGATCGTCGGCTGGGTATTGCCGTCGGGCGGACCGCCCCACACGTTGCGCACCGGGTGCTCGCACCGGATCGGGCCGGTCCACGCGTGGCGGATCGCGTAGCGCGCCTGGAAGTAGTTCTGCGGCGACGGCGTGGCGCCGTACTCGATGCCCTGCTTCGACCACTGCTCGCGGCCGCCGGTCACCGGTTTCGCGACGCGGAACCGCAGGTCGTCCTTCATGTCGGCCTTGCCGTAGCGCGCGTGCAGCCGGGTCAGCACGAAGCTGCCCCGCGCGATCTGGCCGCCGACGACGTCGCCGCCGAGCGTCATCAGATCGGGGTTGGAGATGTCGGCGTCGGTGCACGGATCGCAGTGGTAGTTGGGGACCGCGGTCCACGCGTACTCGGTGATCACCGCGCCGGGGTTGGCCTCGACCGTCTTGTCGAACAGCGCGGCGTAGAACTCGGCGAACCGGGTCTTGACCTCGGGCTTGACATCGAAGTTGGTCGGGATGAACACGTTCTTGTAGTTCGCGAGCTCGTAGCGCTGGTCGGCCGAGATGACGTTGACGATCAGGTCCTGCTTGCCCGACGAGTTGGCCATGCCGAGCCGGATCGGCAGCGCGAACTCGTCGCTGTCGTAGTGGAACCGCAGCGGCGACAGCGCGGCGTGGCCGCCCTGCATCACGACCTTCTTCGGATCGACCTTGGCGACGAAGAACTTCGAGCCACCCTCGACGTACGGCCGCAGCAGCGGCTCGGCGCCCGGCGGGATCTGGTAGTGGTTCTGGTGGAGCCAGGTCTCGAGGCCGGTCGAGTCGGTCGCAGACAGGATCAGGATCTTGTACTCGCCGACGTCGAACCTGGCCTCGATCTTCACCGACTCCTTCTTGGCCATCGCGTCGTCGAACCTCCCGCCGGCCGCCGCCGGGGCTGCCTCCGACGCCGCGCCGCGGCTGCGCTCCTCCACCGGCATCGGGCACGGGTCCTGCTCCCAGTACTCGACCAGCCGGGGCGAGCCGAGCGCGTCGGTGTGGTCGAACACGGTCCTCGACAGGGTCTTGACGTCGGGCTCGTGGAGCACGACCGGCACCGGAACGACCAGCGCGAAGTCCTCCAGCGGCCCCTTGTAGTCGTTCTGCATCGACAGCACGGTCCGCGTGCCGTCGCGCATCAGGACCACGTTGGTCGCGTCGTTGAACATCTTCTCGCCCGAGCCGCTGACGTAGAAGCCGCAGAACGCGTGGGCCGCGCTCGCGGTGGCGCAGGTCGCCAGCGCGGCGGCACCGATCGTGATTGCTGGGTGTCTCATGAGTCCTCTGGGTTCCTGTCGGGCTTCCAACGCTTCACCGGCCGGCCCGGTCTACCGGGGCGCACCCCGCAGGCGGTCGACGTGGTCGAGCAGGCCGCGCAGGTCGCCGCTGGTATCGCCGGGCGGCAGCTGGGCGAGCTCGTAGGGACAGGTGTCGAACGGCGGCGCGCGGCGGATCAAGTGGACATGGGCGCCAAGCGCGCGTGGCATCGCGAGATCGAGCTCCCAGATGTCGCCGCAGACCAGGGTCTGGGCGATCGCGTAGTCCGCGGCACCGAGGTCGCGCCACAGCCCACACAGCGCGTCGAAGTAGGCGCCGCGACGCAGGTAGATCGGCCGGACGGTGCCGGCGGCGCGGACCGAGCCGTCGAGCGCCTCGAACCGGGCGCGGTGGGCGGCGCTCGGGCCGGTCGCGCCGAGCGGCAGCTCGCGCAGCGTGAACTTGGCGGCGTGGCCGTGGACGACGATCTGGCGGCGCAGCGCGCGATCGGCGTTCAGCAGGTCGGTCAGCCGGGTCTCGATCGTCAGGCGATCGGAGTTCGAGATGAAGCCGACCCGCAGGCCGCGCGCGATCAGACCGGCCAGCACGGCGGGGAGCTCCGGCCGCCACGGCGCGGGGTTGGCCGCGTAGGCCCGCGCGTAGGCGTCCGGCGGGACCAGCCGGATCGCGCCGTCGCGCTGGAGCAGCGCGCTCGCCTCGCTGGCGAGGATGTACGGATCGGCGGCGGCCGGCGCGGTCGACGGCGCACCGAGCAGCGTCCACCCCGCGTCCGGCGACGCCGCCCGGACCCGGGCCACCGCGGCGTCCCACGCCGGCTGCAGCGCGCCGGGCGCGCAGCCGTTGGCGTCCTCGAGGATCGCGAGGTAACCGGCGAGGAAGCCGGCGTGGGCCAGCTCGATCTGGGTGCAGGTGCCGTCGAAGTCCAGGACGACGTAGCGGAGGGACATCCGCGCGAGAATAACCCGCGCGACGCGACGCGCGGAGGGGTGAATCGCCCGGCTTTGCCGGGCGATTCGGGCGGGAAGGCCCCTCTCGATCGATCACCCGCGCGACGCGACGCGCGGAGGGGTGAATCGCCCGGCTTTGCCGGGCGAGAGGGGACGGGAAAGTCCCCTATGGATCGATCAGCGGAAATCGCCCCGCAGTCCGGGCGCGCAGCCGCGATCGCCCCGACGCGGCCGGCGCCCGGTCACGCCGACGGCGGCGGCAACCCGAGCTGATCGCGGCGGCGCTCGGCGGCGGCGATCAGCTCGCACAGCACCTGCGCGGTCGCCGGCTTGACGATGTGCTGATCGAACCCGGCGTCGATCGCGCGCCGGCGATCCTCGGGCTGCCCCCAGCCGGTCAGCGCGGCGAGATAGACCGCCAGGCCCTGGCGCTGGCGCAGCGTGCGCGCGACCTCGTACCCGCTGAGGTCGGGGAGGCCGATGTCGAGGATGACGATGTCGGGCACGAACGCCCTGGCCTCGTCGAGCGCGTGCTCTCCGCTGATCGCGCACCGGCACTGGTGCCCCAGCCGGGTGAACAGCATGCAGGTCGCCTCGGCCGCGTCCGGATAGTCGTCGACGATCAGCACGCGGTGCCGGTACTTCGCAGGCTCCGGATCCGGCGCATGCGTTGACGTGCCGCGAGGTCCGCCCGGCATCATGCGGGACTTCCTCCGGCGTGGAGCGGAAGCTCGACGGTGAACGCGCTGCCGTGTCCGGCGCCGGCGCTCACCGCCATGACCGTTCCGCCGTGCAGCTCGACCAGCCGGCGCACCAGGTGGAGGCCGATCCCGAGCCCGCCTTGCGAGCGCCCACGGGCGTCGTGCGACTGCACGAAGATGTCGAAGATGCGCGGCAGCATGTCGGACGTGATCCCCAGTCCATCATCCTGCACGCGCACGGCCACGCTCGTGGGTCCAGCTACGATCGCGACGTCGACGCGGCCGCTCGGTGGCGTGTACTTCGCAGCGTTGACCAGCAGGTTGGTGAACACCTGTACCAGCCTGCGGAAGTCGCCGTCGACCTCGATCGGCCGGTCCGGGACGTCGATCCGGAGCTCGTGACGGGCGGCTTCGAACATCGGCCTGGTCGCAACCACCGCGCTGTCCAGCGCGTGCGCCAGGCTGACGATCGCGCGCTCCAGCACGATCTTGCCCTGGCTGATGCGCGACAGGTCGAGCAGCTCGTTGACCAGCGTGGTCAGCATCGCGATCTGGCGCTCCATGATCGACAGGCTGTGCGCGCGCTGGCCCGGGTCGTCATCGAGCAGGCGCGCGGCGTCGAGCGCGACCTGGAGCGGCGTGAGCGGATTTCGCAGCTCGTGCGACAGCGTCGCAAGGAACTCGTCCTTGCGGCGATCGGCCTCGCGCAGCGCGGCCTCGGCGACCTTGCTCGGCGTGATGTCGAAGCCCACGGCGGTCGCACCGAACGCGGTCGGCTCGATCCGGAAGTCGAACGTGCGCGGCGTCCCGTCGATCTCGAGATCGAGCTCCGCGCGCTGGCCGGCGCGCTCGGTGATCGCCTGACGGACACCGGCGCGCAGCCGATCGCCGTGCCCGGGGACCAGCATCGGCAGCGCGGCGCGCTCGCCGGCGTCGAGCTCGCGCCCCATCAGGAATCCCCAGGTCGCGGCCGGCGCGCCGGGGTTCCCACCGGCCGGCGCGTCGATTCCGCCCCGCTCGAAGCCGAGCGCGGCGAGCGGCGCCGAGCGCAGCGCGACCTGCAGCCGTTCCTCGACCTGCTGCAGCGCCTGCTCGCTGCGGCGCCGCGCGGCCACGGCGTCGCGCAGATCGGTCACGTCGACGAAGGTCAGCACGACGCCGTCGATCCGGCCCTCGATCGAGCGGTACGGCAGCCAGCGCGCCAGGTAGCACCGGCCGTCGCGGTGACGCAGCTCGCGCTCGACCGGGCGCAGCGTGTCGAGCACCGACTGCGCGGTCTGCCACACTTCCTGGCACAGCTCCTGGCTCGACGCCTCGCCGTCCAGGCGATGGGTGAGGTGGGCCAGCGGGCGACCGAGGTCGGACGGGATGATGTTGAACACGTCCTGAGCGCGCGGCGTGAAGCGCTGGATGCAGAGCTCGCGATCGAGGAACACCACGCCGATCTCGGTCGATGTCATCAGGTTCTGGAGATCGGAGTTGGCCCGGCTGACCTCGTCGACCTTGCAGCGCAGCTCCTGGTTGAGCGCCATCAGCTCCTCGTTGATCGACTGCAGCTCCTCCTTGCTGATCTCCAGCTCCGAGGTCGCGTACCGCAGCTCGCCGTTGATCGCCTGGAGCTCCTCGTTGGACGCCTTGAGCTCCTCGAGCGACGCCTCGTACTGGTCGACCGTGATCCGCAGCTGCTCGCGGGTGCGATGCAGCTCGTCGACCAGGTCGCAGACCACCGGGTCGATCGACGAGGCGACCGCCGGTTGCACCGGGCCGGCGTGGCGCCCGACGTCGACCCGCACCGGCGCCGCGAAGCCGGCCGGCGGGCGCCAGCGCCCGGTGCGGGCGCGCGAGCCATCGAGCACCGACGTCGAGGCCAGGCGGGCGAACACGCCGTGGTCGGGGTCGACCGCGCCGAACAGCCCGGAGCTCTGCGCGGCGTCCGACGCGTCGAGCAGCAGCACGCCGGCGCCGCGCAGCCCGTAGTGGAACCTGGTCAGCGCCCGGCGCTGCGCACCGTGTTCCAGATCGCTCATCAGGCTCCGGCCGCTGATCAGATCGAGCCGGGAGAACGGCGGATCGCGCAGCACGTCGTGACGGGCAAACAGCACGAGCTCGCGCAGCTCGTCGCGGGCGCGATACCGGCCGGCGTCGCGGACGAAGAACCGCTGCAGCCGCGCGGGGGCCACGTCGAGCGCGATCGCCGACGGATAGCAACCCCGCCGGGCGAACGCCAGCGCCCGGTCGTCGACATCGGTCGCGAACAGCTGGATCTGCGGCGCCGGGCGCATCCGCGCGGCGTGCTCCAGCACCACGATGCCGAGCGAGTACACCTCCTCGCCGGTCGCGCAACCCGCGATCCAGATCCGCACGGCGTCTCCGGCGCGCCTGCCGCCGAACAGCTCCGGCACCACGTCGCGCGCGATGGCGTCGAACGTCGTCGGATCGCGGAAGAACTGGGTCGTCCGGATCAGCAGGTCGCGCACCAGGTTCGCCAGCTCGCCCGGTCGATCGCGCAGATGTTCGCGATAGGCTGCGACCGTCGCGGACCCGGTGATCTGCATCCGGCGCGCGATCCGGCGAACCAGCGTGTCGCGCCGGTACGCGCCGACATCGTGCCCCGACCCGGTCCGGACCGCGGCGAGGATGTCGCGCAGTGCGTCCGCGCTCCGCTCCGCCGCTGATTCGATGTCGGGCGGGTCGCCCTCCGGCGGAGCGGCGCTGGCGGCCAGGCGCGCGGCGAGCTGATCGATCGGCAGCACGAGATCGATCCGCCCCGTCGCGATCGCGGCGCGCGGCATCTCGCCGTGCTCGCCGCCGGCGTCCTGGGCCAGGGTCCATCCACCGGCCTGCTTGACCCGCTGGATCCCGAGCACGCCGCCATCGCCGCGTCCCGCGAGCATGACCGCGGTGGTGCGCGCCCCGATCTCGTCGACGACCGAGCGCAGGAGCACATCGAGCCGCGCGACGGCGCAGCGATCCTCGCCGGGGATCAGATGACCGTGGACGAACCGGACCTCGCGATCCACCGGAACGACGTAGATCCGGCCGTGCTCGACCGGCGAGGGCTGGTCGACGGCGACCACCGGCAGCCGGCACGACGAGCGGACGGCCTCGGGCGGCAGCGGCGATGCCAGCACGAGTGCGAATCGGAGCGCGTCTGGAAGGCCGCGGAGCAGCTGCTCGACGCTGACGGCCTCCCCCGCACCGACGACCGCGACCCTCAACCCCCCATGATCGGGCAACATGGCAGAAAAAACAGACCACGGATCGAGGAGCGCGCCAATGCTCGTAGGACAGTTAGTTGCGGCAACGGGACGTGCGTCGAGGTCACACTGAAAACCCCGGCAAATCAGCGCATCATCGGGTATTCGCCGGTGCCGAGTGCGAGCAGCGCTCGGCGCTGCAGCGACGCGGCCATCACCGCGCGCAAAGCTCGTGCGTTGGCCGGCTTGATCAAGTGCTCGTCGAATCCGGCGGCAAGTGCGCGGGCGCGCGCCGACGGCTGATCCCAGCCGGTCAGCGCGGCGAGGTACAGCGAGCTACCATGGCGGGTCCGGAGGGTGCGTGCGATGTCATATCCGCTGATGTCGGGAAGCCCGATATCGCAGATCACAACGTCGGGATGAAACGTCTCCACCTCCGCGAGCGCGTTCTCACCGGTCACCGCGGGTCTGCACTCGTAGCCGAGCGCGGACAGCAGCATGCACGAAGCATCGGCAGAATCGGGATGATCGTCGACGACGAGGACGCGGCGGCCAGGACCACGAGCAGGCTCGGTCAGCATATGGACGACTTCAACATGGAGCGGCTGCGAGCGCCAAGCCACGACGAAGCAGGACTCGATGAAAGTCTCCTCATCGGGGGGATTACAGTAAGGCGCCCTATCTCGGTATCTTCGTCCGTCTCGCCGTCGATAACGCGCTGCGCGGCCCCGCCACAGCGTCGCGCGGCACGCATCAAGCTGCGACGGCCGGTGATGCTGCGCCGGAGCACATTTCCGCCTCGCGCCCGCATCGCGCCCGCCTCGCGCCCGCCTCGCGCCCGCCTCGCGCCGCCTCGCGCCCGCATCGCGCCCGCCTCGCGCCCGCCTCGCGCCCGCCTCGCGCCCGCCTCGCGCCCGCCTCATCGAGCGCGAGCATCGCTCGCTCCGTGCGCGCCGTGGCGGCAACGCGCGTGAACAGGCGGCAGCGGACGGCCGGGATACGGAACACCAGGCCAGGTGCCCCGTGCATGGCTCTTGCTCACCTGTCGATGCAGGAGGATCAGATGACTCGTTGGATTTTTCTTTCAGTATTCGTGGTATCCGCGGCGGCGGGCGCGTGCCGTAACGACCATGACCGGAACAAGAGCCAGTCACCGAGCCCCATGCCGACCGAGCAGAGCGAGCCCTCGGGCGGGACGTCCGGAGGAACGGCCGGGAGCGCTGGAACGGCGGGTGGTGCGACGGGTGGGACCGGTGCGGCGAGCGGAGGGATGACGGGAGGAAGCGGAACGGCGGGACCGTCCGGACCGGCCGGATCGGCGGGTGACACCGGGACCCACCCCGGCTCGTCGGGTGCGTCATCGGGCACCGACACGAGGGGCACCGACACGAGTGGCGGGACCGCGAGCGGCTCGGCCGGCGGCATGTCGGGCGGGACCACGGGCGGCACCGACACCTCGCCGGGCTCGGCCGGCACCGGCGAGACCACGGCGGGAGACGCCGGCACCGACACCGGGCGGGTCCACGACGTCGGCCGGTGATCGCCACCACTGAATCGATGGATCGAGCCCCGGTTCGCATGAATCGATGGATCGAGCCCCGGTTCGCAGGCAGCGCGGCGCGAGCGAACGTCCCGGCGCCGCGCCACTGCTGAACTTGTATTCCATATCCGGTTCGTGAGAGTTGCCGGGCCACCGCGCGTCGACCCGCCGGTGACGAGCTCGGAGCCGGTCCCCGCCTCGCGCGGTCGGCGCGAGCTGTTCGTGCCGCGGTGAACGCGGACGCCGGACCGGCTCGATCGCCCCGACCGCCGACGAGCGCGGTGGGCGCTGTGGCCCGGTGCGTTAGCTTCGCGTCAAGCCGCCGTCGAGGATGCGCGCCGCGCGGTATGGCTGGCCTGGACCCCGGAGCTCGCCGGATCCGACCCCCTCGCTACACGTGGCGATCCGGGTCAGGCGAGCTCCGGGGTTGTCTCGCCGGCGGCGCCGCCGCGCTGTCGGACTCCGCACTGCGCGCCCTCGCCCAGACGCCGGGCCAGGAGATCACATTCACCTGCGTGCCGCCCGGCCAGGGCACCCGGCTCGCAGTGGCGCGAGCGCCGTCCTCGATCGCCGGCAAGCACCCGCGCCCGCGTGGACGTCCGCGGGTGCCGCCCGGCGCCGGGCTCGCCGGAGCGATCGCGGGCGCGATGCGGGTGCTCCGCCGCCGGCAGTCATTGTAGGGTAGTGGCCATGGGCCGCGCCTTCGAGAAACGCAAGAGCACCATCTTCGCGCGCATGGACCGCGTCGGGAAGCAGTTCACCAAGGTGGGCAAGGACATCGCGATCGCCGTCAAGAGCGGCGGGTCGAGCCCCGACGGCAACCCGGCGCTGCGCCGCGCGCTGCAGAACGCCCGCGCCGTCAACATGCCCAAGGACAGGGTCGAGGCCGCGATCAAGAAGGCCAGCGGCCAGGGCGCGGCGAGCTACGACGTCATCGTCTACGAGGGCTACGGCCCGCACGGCATCGC
Organism: Kofleriaceae bacterium; assembly: GCA_041495365.1. Classification (GTDB taxonomy): domain Bacteria; phylum Myxococcota_A; class Polyangia; order Haliangiales; family Haliangiaceae; genus JABFXX01. The sequence goes on from JBGQCL010000129.1 coordinate 15,284, forward strand.
GATGCTGGTCGAGGCCGCGACCGACAACGTCACGCGCACGGTCGCCAACGTCCGCCACCACTTCAAGGCGCACGGCGGCAACCTCGGCACCACCGGCAGCGTCGCGTTCATGTTCCAGCGCCAGGGCGTGTTCCGGCTGTCGCCCCAGGGCGTCGACCGCGACGAGCTCGAGCTCGCCCTGATCGATCACGGCCTGATCTCGCTCGACGACGGCGAGAGCGACAAGGGCGAGCCCGAGCTCCTGGTGCACTGCCCGTTCAGCGACTTCGGCGTGATGCAGCACGCGATCGAGGGTCGCGGCCTGACCCCGATCGGCTCGCAGTCCGAGTACGTCGCCGCCAACCTGAGCGAGCTGCCCGAGGCCAAGCTCGACGAGGTGATGGAGCTCGTCGCCGCGTTCGAGGGCGACGACGACGTGCAGAACGTCTACACCAACCTCGCCTGACCCGCCGGGGCGGCGGCGCTAAGTTAGTAGCTCCAGAGCCGGATCCCGATGATCCCGTAGCCGCCGAGGTACGCGGTCGCGCAGCACGCGGCGAGCCCGAACACCAGCCGGTGCAGCCTGCCCAGGATCGGCCCCGGCAGCGGCAACCAGCGCAGCGCCTGCACCAGGCTGCCGGCCGCGCCGGCCGCGAACACCAGCGTCCCGACGAAGATGCCCGCGGTGTAGACGTTGAGCTCGCCGAGCGTGAACGGATCGAGCGCCGCGAGGAACAGCCGGGGGACCGCCACGCACGCCGCCGATACGGACAGCGGCCAGCCATACCCGGGCGCCGGCCCGACCCGCCGCCGCAGCGCGCCGAACGGCAGCACCAGGCCGGTCATCAGGATCGCCAGGCAGATGCCGGGCGCGACGGCGAACGCCAGCGACCGTGCGCGCGGCTCCTCCACCAGGTACTGCAAGTGGGCCACCGCGATCCGCCGGCCCTCGCGGTCGCGGCCCAGCTGGATCTGGCCGCCGCTGGCCCCCGGGAGCCGAAACCGATCGCCGCCCAGCGGGATCAGCTCGACCGGCTCGCCGGCCGCCGGCACGGTGCGGGCAAACAGCCGGCCGCGCTCGACGTGGAGCTCGATCCCGGGTGCCAGGCGCTCGAGAAACGCCAGCAGCTGGTGGCGCGGCGCCGCGGTGTGGTACGTGCCGGCCCAGCGCGCGAGCTCGGCATCGGGCACCTCCGCGCGGGGCGGCGGCGGCACCGTCTCGTGGCGCAGCAGGTACTCGACCAGCAGGTGACGGATCGCCTTCATCGCCTGCCCCGAGCGCGTCGAGTTGAGCAGCAGCACGAAGCCCGCGCCCTGCCCCGGCAGGTAGCCGTACGACGACAGGAAGCCGTCGATCCCGCCGGTGTGACCGCGGATCGGCACGCGCTCGGACACGTCGCCGAAGTTGCCCAGCCCGTAGCTCGTGTCGCCTGCATCGAGCCACGCCGTCTCGCTGCGCTCGATCCGCGCCATGCTCGCCGGCGAGATCACCGCGCGGCCCCGGAACCGGCCCCGCCCGAGCGCGAGCTGGACCAGCGCCGCGAGCTCGCGCGGCGACGCCATCAGGTTGCCGGCCGGCCGGTGGTACAGCGCGGCGTATGGCACCGGCGCGTCGCCGCCGGCGTAGCCGCGCGCCAGCCGGGCGTCGACCTCGGGCGACCAGCGCAGCGCAGCGCCGGTCATGCCGAGCGGCGCGAGCAGCGCGCGCGCGAGCACGTCCTCGTACGACCGGCCCGTGATCTTCTCGATCAGGTACGCGGCCACCGTGTAGCCGGGGTTGGCGTACGAGAACCGCGAGCCCGGCCGCCAGCGCGCGACCCGCGACGCCGGGTTGCGGGCCAGCACCGCGGCGAGCGGCATCGCCTCGGCGGAGAGCCGCGCGTACATCTCGTTGGGATGCATGTCGTCGAACCCCGCGGTGTGCTCGAGCAGGTGGGCCACGGTGATCGGCTGGACGGCGGCCCAGCGGTTGCGGATCGCGAGCTCGGGCGCCAGCGCAGCGACCGGCGCGTCGAGGTCGATCCGGCCCTGCTCGGCGAGCTGGACCAGCGCCAGCGCCACGAAGCTCTTGGTGATCGAGCCGACGCGGAACAGCGTGTCGGCGGTGACCGGACGCGCGGTCGCGCGGTCGGCCACCCCGACCCCACCGGCCCACAGGATCTGGTCGCCGTCGACCAGCGCGATGCCGGCGCCCGGAACCTGCTCGCGCAAGAGGATCCCCGAGATCTTCGCGCGGAGCTCGTCGATCGTGCGCGGCGGCTCGGCCAGGCGGGGCAGCTCCTCGGCCGCGGCCACCGTCGAGCACATCACCAGCAGCAGGCCGGCGAGCCACGCACCGAGCTTCATCCCCCGAGCGTACCGCGTCGCCACGCTCGCAGCGTGTCAGTCGCGCGCTCGGCAAACCTCGGGGCCCGGCGGCACGTGCCTTGCTGCCCCACGGGTATGGCCCCACCCAAGCACCCGCTCTGGCCATCCGACGACCAGATCCGCGAGCAAGCCAACGACCGGGAGTTCACCGATGACGGCCGCAAGCTGTTCGAGTCCGGGCGGGTCGGCGGCCTGGCGCCCGACGCGGATCCTGACCCGCCGCGGCGATCCGAGCGTCCTCGCCGCGAACGGCGCAGCGTCACCCCGCGAGCTCGACCCGCCGATCGCGATCGACGATCTTGATCTCCCGCCGGGTCGGCTCGATCGCACCGGCGCGCGACAGCTCGACCCGCGCGCGCGACAGCGCCTCGGGCTGCATATGCCTGGCCGGCGCGCTGCCCGAGGGCGTGATCTGCCGCGGTGAGCGGCGCCCGCCGCGGCGCAGATCGCGCGCAAGTCCGCAGCGGCTGCAGCTCCGCCGCGCCCTCCACGCAATCGCTGCGCGATCGCTGCGCCAGGCGCAACCGCGCGCGCAGGTCGGGCGCTGGCGCACGTCCTGCACGTGCCGGCATGTCATGCGTCGATTCTGGATCGGTCTCATCGCGGTGCTCGCGGTGTCGTTCGGCGTCCTCGGGTACGTCGGATCGCGGATCTACCAGCTCGCTCCGCCGGTTCCCGATCGCGTGGTCAGCCGCGACGGGGCGGTGGTGTTCGAGCCCGGTCAGGTCGCCGCGGGCCAGGATGTCTGGCGCTCGTTCGGCGGCATGGAGCTCGGATCGATCTGGGGCCATGGCGCGTACGTCGCGCCGGACTGGACCGCGGACTGGCTGCATCGCGAGCTGGTCGGCGTGCTCGACGCCTGGGCGGTCGCGACCAGCGGGACGGCGTACACGCAGCTACCGCCCGAGCGGCAGGCCGCGCTGCGCGAGCGCCTGACCCGCGAGGTCCGGTCCAACACGTACGACGCCGCGACGCGGACGATCACCGTGTCGCCCGAGCGGGCGCGGGCGATCGAAGCCAACGTTGCGTACTACACGCAGCTGTTCGCCGAGGGCCGCGACGCCTACGCGCTGCCCCCGGGCACCGTGACCGAGCCCGGCCGCGCGCGCGCCCTGGCGGCGTTCTTCTTCTGGTCGGCGTGGGCCGCCGCCACCGATCGCCCCGGTGAATCGATCACCTACACCAGCAACTGGCCGCACGAGCCGCTGATCGCCAACCGGCCGACCTCCGATGCCATCGTGTGGACCGGGGTCAGCATCCTGGTCCTGCTCGCCGGCATCGGCGGGCTCGGGTTCTGGCACGCGGCGCGCCGCAAGGACGACGGCCCCACCGTGCTGCCGACCGCCGATCCGATGCTCGGCGCGTCGCCCACGCCGTCGCAGCTCGCCACCGTGAAGTACTTCTGGGTCGTGTGCGGCCTGTTCGTGCTCCAGCTCCTGGTCGGCATCATCACCGCGCACTACGGCGTCGAGGGCTCGTCATTCTACGGCATCCCGCTCGCGAAGATCCTGCCGTACTCGGTGGCCCGGACCTGGCACGTCCAGCTCGGCATCTTCTGGATCGCGACCGCGTGGCTCGCCGCCGGCCTGGCGATCGCGCCGTCGGTCGGCAAGGAGCCGCGCCGCCAGAAGCTGCTGGTCAACGTCCTGTTCGGCGCGCTGGTCGTGGTCGTGCTCGGCTCGCTGGTCGGCGAGCTCGCCGCGGTGAATGGCAAGCTCGGCGCCGACGGCGTGTGGTGGTTCGGCCACACCGGCTACGAGTACATCGACCTCGGACGGTTCTTCCAGATCGCGCTGCTGATCGGCCTGATCCTGTGGGTCGTGCTGGTCGGGCGCGCGCTGTGGCCCGCGCTGCGCCGCCGCGACGCGCAGCGTCCGCTGCTGCTGATGCTGCTGATCTCGACGATCGCGATCGGCGGGTTCTACTTCGCCGCGCTCGGCGCCGGCCGCCACACCAACCTCGCGATCGCCGAGTACTGGCGCTGGTGGGTGGTCCACCTGTGGGTCGAGGGCTTCTTCGAGGTGTTCGCGACCGTGATCATCGCGTTCCTGTTCGTCCGGCTCGGCCTGGTCCAGGCGGCATCGGCCGGCCGCGCCGCGGTGCTGGCCGCGACGATCTTCCTCGGCGGCGGTGTGATCGGCACGCTGCACCACCTGTACTTCAGCGGCACGCCGACGATCGCGCTGGCGCTCGGCGCGGTGTTCAGCGCGCTCGAGGTCGTACCGCTGATGTTCCTGGGCTACGACGCGTGGGAGAACTGGCGCCACACCCGATCGACCAGCTGGATGCGCGCGTACCGCTGGCCGATCTACTTCTTCATCGCCGTCGCGTTCTGGAACCTGGTCGGCGCCGGCCTGTTCGGCTTCATGATCAACCCGCCGATCGCGCTGTACTACATGCAGGGCCTCAACACGACGCCGGTCCACGGCCACACCGCGCTGTTCGGGGTGTACGGCATGCTCGGCATGGGGCTGGTGCTGTTCACCACCAAGTCGCTGCGCCCCGACCTGGTGTGGCCCGATCGCCTGCTCGGCGCGGCGTTCTGGTCGATCAACCTCGGCCTGGGCGCGATGGTGCTGCTCAGCGTGCTGCCGGTCGGCCTGCTCCAGACCTGGGCCGCCGTCGACCGCGGCTACTGGTACGCGCGCAGCGCCGAGTTCCTGCACACGCCCGTGATGGACGTGCTGCGCTGGATGCGCGTGCTCGGCGACACCGTGTTCGCCGCCGGCGCGATCGCGTTCGTCGTCGCGGTCGCGCGGCTCACGCTCCGCCGCACGCGCAGCGCTGGAGCGAAGACGGACATCGACGCGGCGATCTCGACGGTGTGACCGCGGCGCGGCGCTACGGCGCGTCGACGAGGCCGCCGGTCTGGAGCACCGCGGTGAGCCCACGCTTGCCGTCGCGGATCAGGTTGTCGAGCTCGGTGTCGAGCGGCGTGCGGGTGGTGGTGACCACCTGCGAGACCCGGTCGGCGAGCCCGCGGATCTGGCCCAGCGCCTCGGACACCTGGACCGATGGCACCGGCGCGGCGGGCGGCTCGACGGATGTCGGCGGGGTGCCGGTCGCGACCACGATCGCGATCACGGCGGCCGAGCCCACCGCCAGCGGTCCGGCGATCCACCACGGCGACCGCGCGCGGCGCGCGACCGGAGGAGGCGGTGCGGTGTGGGCATCGCGCGCCAGCCGGTCATCCAGCGCCACGAGCGCGTGACCGAACGCCTGGCAGGCGGGGCAGCGCGCGGCGTGGCCACGGGCCAGCAGCGGGGCCAGCTCGCCGCGATCCAGCGCATTCGACATCTGCCAGCGGGTGTACCAGCAACGCATCAACGTATCTCCTGGAGCAATCGGCGGCGCGCCCGGAACAGCATGACCTTGACGGCGACCGACGAGCGATCGAGCTCGGCGGCGACCTCGCGAACGGTCAGGCCCTGAGCATAGCGCAACCATAACATCCGGTACGCATCGGGTGACAGGATCGTCCGTGCGCGCTGCCACAGGTCGCTCGCGCCCGCGCCATCCTCGATCGAGGCATCGGCCGCGGCGCCGGCCGGGCGGCTGTCCCGGTCGCGGGCGTCGCGCCGGCTGCGGGCGAGCGCGTGGTTGGCGGCGACGTTCTTGCCGATCGTGAACAGCCAGGTCGCGAACGGCCGCGACGGATCGTACTGCGCCAGGCGGTCGTAGGCGCGCAGGAACGTCTCCTGAACGACATCCTCGGCGTCGGCCGGGTCGGCCAGCCGCCGGGCGAGGAACGCGACCAGCCGCGGCCGGTAGCGGGTCACGAGCTCGTCGAACGAGACCCGGCTGCCCTCGCGCGCGCGCACCGCGAGCTCCTCGGCGGAGGTCGCGGCGATCGGTGGCTTCGGCTCGGTCATCACGTGGCCGGGCGGCTCACTTCGTGTGGTTGTGGATCGCCGTGGCGAGCGCGCTGACCGGCAGCTTCGCCACGACCTCGACCGCGTTGCCGGTGCCGGTCACGGTCACGCCGTCGATCAACGCCTGCGCCCTCGGGTCGTCGGACAGCGACGCCATCGCGCGCAGCCCCTCGAGCATGCTCGTCGCCTTCTGCACCGCGTCGGCCGAGCGCATCTCGGCGTGCGCGGTCGCGGTCACCTGCCCCGCAGCCTCGCTGACGTCGATCACCACCGAGCGCAGCCCGAGCTGGAGCATCTTCGAGTGCGCCGTCTTCTGGATCGCCCCCAGCAGGTGGTCGCCGAGCGCGACGAACACGAACACGCCCTGCCGGCTCGACATCGGCAGCGCCTTCGACCCTGCCAGGCTCGCCGCGTGGCCGCCGAGCACGTGGATCGACTGCTGCAGGCTGTCCTCGCTATCGGTGACCACCAGCGTGTCGCCGTAGATCCCGGCGAAGTGGGGATTGTCGTGCGCGGTGATCGTGTAGGTCGGGAAGCCGTCGATCGGCTGCCCCGGGGTCGCCGGCAGCTTCGCGATCAGCTGGCCGAGCGACTTCGCGTCGCGGGTCTGGAGGTACACCGCGCCGTGTTCGGCGGTGTGCCAGAACGACACGCCGCGCAGCGTGGCGGCCAGCGCGCGGGCGACCGGGCGGACCTGGGGCGGCGCGTGCTCGAGCGCGGCGTCGATCGCCGCCTGCCCACCGGCGGCGGCGAACAGCTGGGTCCGGCGAAGCGCGTCGACGTCGAGGTGACCGACCGCCTGGACCTGCTCCGGGATCATCCTGGGCTCGAACGGCGTGGCGAACGCGAGCTCGCCGCCCACCCCGAGGGTCGCGACGACAAGCAGCGCAGAGAATGGAACGTGGCGCATGGACTCTCCTTTGCCCGTTGTACAGCGCCGGCGCCGCGCGGGTTACATCGCGGGTTGCGATCCACTCGCCCGCCCCTTCGGACGGAGCCCGCGATAAAAAAAGCCTTGGTTATCGTCGACATCCAGAACGACTACTTTCCCGGCGGCAAGCTGGAGCTGCACGGCAGCGAGGCCGCGGGCGCGCGCGCCGGCGCGCTGCTCGCGCAGTTCCGCGATCGCGGCCTGCCGATCGTCCACATCCAGCACACCTCGGTGCGCCCGGGCGCCACCTTCTTCTTGCCCGACACCGAAGGCGTCCGGATCCACGCCAGCGTCGCGCCCGCAGCGGACGAGACATTGATCCAGAAGCACTTCCCGAACGCGTTCCGCGACACCCTGGGCAGCCGGGCCATCGGTGACATCGCCGCTGGTACGGCGATTGCTCCATCCTGAGCTGTCTTGTGAGGAGGACGCTCATGCACGCAAAAGCAAAGATCTTCGGTCATCCAATCCATCAGATGCTGATCGTATTTCCCCTCGGACTGCTCGCGACCTCGCTGGTGTTCGACATCGTCTACGAGGCCACCGGAAACGGCCGGTGGGCGGATATCTCGTACGTCATGATCGCCAGCGGCATCATCGGCGGCCTGCTCGCGGCCGTGTTCGGCCTGATCGACTGGCTCGCGATTCCCGCCGGAACGCGCGCCAAGCGGATCGGCGCGCTGCACGGCATCGGCAACGTCGCGGTGGTCGCGCTGTTCGCGATCAGCTGGTTGCTGCGCTACGGCAACGCCGGGCTGCCCGGCGCCGGCGCGTTCGTGCTGTCGATCGTCGCCGTGGCGCTCGCGCTGGTCACCGGCTGGCTCGGCGGCGAGCTGGTCGACCGGCTCGCGGTCGGCGTCGATGACGGGGCCCACCTCGATGCCCCGAGCTCGTTGTCCGGCCGCCCGGCACGCGACGGGGCTCCCGGCCCCAGCTACGTGGCGCGGTAGCCGTCCAGACGTTCGCCGTGCCATCACCGCGGCAGGTCGGCTAGGCTCGCCCCTGGCTCGCCATGCCCGGTACGCCCCCTTCCCTCCCCATCCTGATCGCCGGCGGCGGCATCGGCGGCCTCGCGGCGGCCCTCGCGCTCGCCCGCCAGGGCTTCGCCGTGAGGGTGCTGGAGCAGGCCAGCGAGATCGGCGAGATCGGCGCCGGCATCCAGCTCGGACCCAACGCGTTCTCGGCGTTCGACGCGCTCGGGGTCGGCGAGCGCGCGCGCAGCCGCGCGGTGTACACCGATCGGCTCGTGCTGATGGACGCCGTCGACGAGGCCGAGGTCGCGTCGCTGCCGGTCGGCGAGGCGTTCCGGGCGCGGTTCGGCAACCCGTACGCGGTCAGCCACCGCGCCGACGTGCACCGGTCGCTGCTCGAGGGCGTGCAGGCGACCGAGCGGATCGAGCTGTGCACCTCGACGCAGGTCGACCGGATCGAGCAGGACGCCGGCGGGGTCACCGCGATCGATCGCGCCGGCCACCGCCACCGCGGCGCCGCGCTGGTCGCGTGCGACGGCGTCAAGTCGACGGTGCGCCAGCAGCTGATCGGCGACCCGGTCCGGGTGTCGGGCCACGTCGTGTACCGCGCCGTGGTCGACGATCGCGAGTTCCCGGCCGACCTCAAGTGGAACGCGCCGTGCGTGTGGGCCGGCCCCGACTGCCACCTGGTGCACTACCCGCTGCGCGGCGGCGAGCAGTGGAACGTCGTGGTCACGTTCCACAGCCGCGGCCGGGAGGAGTGGGGCGTCACCGATGGCAGCCGCGAGGAGGTGATGTCGTACTTCGACGGCATCGCCGCGCGGCCGCGCCAGCTGCTGGCGCTGCCCCGGAGCTGGCGGCGGTGGGCGACCGCCGACCGCGATCCGATCACGCGCTGGACGTTCGGCCGGGTCACGCTGCTCGGCGATGCCGCCCACCCGATGCTGCAGTACCTCGCCCAGGGCGCATGCATGGCGCTCGAGGACGCGGTCACCCTCGGCGAGGCCGTGCGCTCCGCCGGCGGCGATCTCGAGCTCGGCTTCGCGCGCTACGAGCAGGCGCGCGTCGCCCGCACGGCGCGCGTCGTGGTGATGACCCGCGAGATGGGGCGGATCTATCACGCCAAGGGCGTCGAGCGGCTGGTCCGCAACGACCTGTGGCGAGGCCGCGCCCCGGCGCGCTGGTTCGACGCCGTCGAGTGGCTGTACGGCTGGCGCGTCGAGGCCCCCGCCTCGGCCGCGGCGCCGGCGCCCGCGACCGCCTCGGCCGCGGCGGCGCCCGGTGGGCCGCGCGAGCAGTTCTACCGCCGGATCGAGCCGCACAGCCTGGCGCCGCTGTGGACCCGCCTCAAGGCGCTGGTGCCGCGCGAGCCGACCCCGACCGGCGTCGCCCACCGCTGGCGCTACGCCGAGGTCCGGCCCCACGTGCTCGAGGCGGCCGAGCACATCACCGCCGCGGAGGCCGAGCGCCGCGTCCTGATCCTCGAGAACCCCGGCCTGCGCGGCTCGTCCCAGATCACCGGCAACCTGTACGCCGGCCTGCAGCTGATCATGCCGGGCGAGACCGCCCCGCCCCACCGCCACACCCAGTCCGCGCTGCGCTTCATCCTCGAGGGCGACGGCGCCTACACCACGGTCGACGACGATCAGGTCGTGATGCGTCCCGGCGACCTCGTGATCACGCCGGCGTGGCGCTGGCACCAGCACGGCAACCGGACCGAGCGTCCGATGGTGTGGCTCGACGGCCTCGACATCCCGCTCGCGATGTACCTCGGTGCGACGTTTCGCGAGGACGCCCACGAGCGCGCCGCCGCCGGCGGCGACCCGCGCGACGCGACGCTGCCGCCGATCCACTTCCCGTACGCCCGGTCGCGCGCCGCGCTCGAGGCG
>JBGQCL010000130.1:0-25258 GCA_041495365.1 Kofleriaceae bacterium
CACCGCGGGGCTTGCGGCCGGCGCCGGCGCGCTTGCCACCCCAGGTCGGAAGCTCGAGACCGAGCTGACGAGGACGACGGCGACGGCGACGGCGGGGCGCGGGTTGGGGTGACGCCGACATCTTGATTGAGCATATATTATAACCCACCGGAAAACGCAAGGGTGCTCGAGCGCGATCGCCTGTGCTCACGTGGGCCACCTCGACCGCGATCGCCGTGCGTTCAACCTCCGAACGCTCGAGACCCGGGCTGTGAGCGGGGCGTCCGAGTCCGCCTGGTCAGCTTCCACGCGCCGGTCACAGGCCGCCCTGCGATCTCCCGAGGTCATGGCGCAGTGCGAGGAGCGACACGAGTGGCGCGGGCCGGGCCGTGTGCCCCGTGCCACCGCCCCCTGTCTGACTTGTTTTCGGGATTTCGGACAGAGGTCAGGAAGTCCTCGCGGTGACACGTCCCGATGGCGCAAAACGATCGCGGTAGCCTCCGCGGCCTTTCGCCGGGGACGTCGGGGTTCACTCGGCGACCACGGTTCTGTTCCGGATCCGGAACGAGAAATTCAGGACCCGGGGCATTGGTACTGGGCACAGGGCTGTGAGCGGGGCGTCCGAGTCCGCCTGGTCAGCTTCCACGCGCCGGTCACAGGCCGCCCTGCGGTCTCCCGAGCCCGGTTGGGCCTCCGCCGTCCGCCGCCGCCCTCCGGGCGGACCTGGACCCGGCGCGGCGCGGCGCGGCGCGCGGATCTCGCGCGGGCAGCCCTGTCAGCTGCTCGGCGTCGACCAGCACCGCCGCGCGCCGGCCGGGCCCCGGGCCCGAGCTGGCCATGGGGGCTCCGCCGGTCCCGGCAGGCTCCCGGTCGCTATCCCGAACCATCGGCGGCTCCGTCTTCGCCCACGATCCTGGCGCGCCGAATCGTGCCCAGGCTCATAGCGCGGGCAGCTCACCCGACGCGGCTGCGACTTCAAGCGCCTCGACAACTGCTTGCCATGGATCGAGGACGTCGACCTCGCCCAGCGGTTGATGAACAAGCAACTCGAGACCGACTGGCATGAGGCGTTGCGACGCATCGCCCGCTCCATCAACCCACTGCACGACCAGATCTTCCGGAGGTCGCCGATGGACTACGACTGGGTCGCGCACCAGACCGAGTGGGCCACGGACACCATGTTCACCTGCCCTCGCGCACTCGCCGACATCTACCCGCCGCTCGTCCAGCACGCCATGAACCACTTCGCCAGTCCCGACGTCATGCGCTTCCTCGGCAAGGAACGCGCACGGCAACTTCACCGGCGAGCTGGTCACCTCCTTCAAGGATCGGGCCGATGGCGTCCGGGTCAAGCACTGGGCCGCCGGCAACTCGATCAAGATGTACGACAAGGCCGGCAGCATCCTCCGGGTGGAGACCACCATCGCGGACACGCAACCATTCAAGGTCCTGCGCCCGCAAGATGACGCTCGGCCCGACGCCAAGCTCGCCTGGCTCCCGTTGCGCAAGGGCGTCGCCGACCTGCACCGCCGGACCCAGGTCTCCCAGCGCGCCAACGACAACTACCTCGCTGCCCTCGCCGCGGTCGACGACACCACTCCGCTCGCCGACGTCTTCGATCAGCTCGCTCGTCGCGTCACCTGCGCCGGTCGCTCGCCACGCGCCATCAGAATCGGCGACCCGCCGACCTAGCGATCCTCAAGCCGATCGCCCGCGGTGAGTTCGCCACCGCTGGCTTTCGCAATCGCGACCTCCAACGGATCCTTCACCCCGTCCGTCGCGAAGCCACCCGAGCGGCCCAACGACGGCTCTCGGCCAAGATCGGCCGGCACATCCGACTCCTGCGAGCTCACGGTCTCGTTCGCAAGGTCCAACGCTCGCATCGATACGTCCTCACCGCCAAGGGCCATCTCCTCTCCGCCGCCCTCTTCGCCATCCGTGCGGCGACCACCCAGCCGCTCCTACGTCACGCCGCGTAGAATCGTCGCGCAGAGCGAAGGATCAGGAGAGTAGTAGCTCAGGCAGCGCGGCCGGCCGCGCGCGCGATCGAGCCGAGCTTGCCGGCCAGGCCGAGCCGGTAGAACCGGCGCAGCTCGGCGAGCATCTCGGGGATCCTGCGCGGCACCACGAACGCCTGCTCGAGGTACGCGGCGTAGCGCTGCGCGTTGTCGTTGGCGGCGCGGTAGCGGTCGCGCTCGTCGTGGTCGAGATCGGGCTCGTACGCGGCATCGTCGAACAGCCGCCGGCGCAGCGCGGCCGAGACCTCGGCCCCGGGCTCGGTGGCGAGCAGACAGGTGACATACTTGTCGACCTCGGCCTGGAGCTCGAGCTCGAGCTGGCTGACCGGCCGCTCGGCGCGCGCGCACCGGATCGCGTAGATGAAGTGGCTCACGCCCTCGATCACGAGCAGGAAGTCGCCGAGGTTGTGATCGCCGAGCCGGCGCGCCGGGTCGTGCGACACCAGGTTGGCGAGCGCGTCCGGATCGATGAACAGCGCCAGCGCCATCTCGCCCTCGGCCTCGCAGACCAGGAGCTGCTCGCGCGGCCGGCGGGCGGCGACCAGCGCGTCGCGCAGCTCGGCGCCGACCACGAAGTCGCCGATCTCGACGCCGGTGTGCACGCGGTACAGCTCCTCGAGGCCGCGCTGGACCCGCCACAGCGGTGCTGCGGAGCCGGTACCGGCGGACGCGCCGGGGCGCACCTACTGGATCACCTTGCTACCGGGGTCGACCAGCAGGCCCGCCTGCTTGAGCTTCTTCTCGACCCACTCATCGCGCGTCCGCAGCCAGATGTCGTACAGCCGGCCGATATCGCTGCTCGCGTTGAGCTCGGCGATCGTCACCCGCTTGCGGACCTCCACCAGCACGTCGACGAACCGCGGGAACTCGGCCGCGAGCTCCGCATAGACCTCGCCGATCGACTTGCGGCCACCGAGCGAGCGCGCGAGCCGCGCGTAGGCGGTCTGGCCGAGCCCGACGTAGTAGTCGACGTCGACCAGGGACCGGGTCAGCGACTCCGCGAAGAACCCCGCGACGTAGAGCGAGGTGTCGCCGACCTCCTTGAGCGTTCGCACCCGCTCCCCCGGGCTGTCCGGAGCGGCCACGAGCTTGAGGCCGAGCGGTTCGTCCGTGAGACGGACCGTCGTGAACTCACCGAGCAGACCCACCAGGTACCAACCCGCCGACTCGGAAGCGTCGAGATCGACGGCCGAGAGCGCGTCGGTGACAACCTCGTGAAAGAACTCGTCCACGGAAGCAGCCAGCGTGACATCCATGATCCGATCTTCGGCCAGTTCGCGCCGAAGGCAAGAACGCCCTAATCCCAGGGCCTTGGAGCGGGAGCGAAAACGGCCTCCGCGGCGGGGTCGCGGCGCCTGAAGGCCGTTCTGGCCAGCGCCCCAGTCGCCAGGAAAATCGACCCACTAGCCCCTTGCGCGGTGCGGCCAGAGGCCTTACCAAGCCGCTGTTAGCAGTCACCTCAGGTGAGTGCTAACAAAACGTCGGTTTTGCCAAGAAACACCACGGAAAGAGCCACGCCATGAACGTCCGCCCGCTACAGGACCGCATCCTGGTTCGCCGCGTCGAGGAGGTCGAGAAGACCCGCGGCGGCATCATCATCCCCGACTCCGCCAAGGAGCGCCCGCTGGAGGGCAAGGTCGTCGCCGTCGGCTCGGGCAAGCGCACCGAGGACGGCACGCTGGTCAAGCTCGACGTCAAGGCGGGCGACCGCATCCTGTTCGGCAAGTACGCCGGCACCGAGATCAAGGTGGACGGCGTGGAGCAACTCATCCTGCGCGAGGACGAAGTCCTCGGCGTGATCGACTAAAGGAGCACAGATCATGGCTGCCAAGGACATCATCTTCGACGAGCGCGCCCGCAACCGTATGATGGCGGGCGTCGACACCCTCGCCAATGCCGTCAGGGTCACCCTCGGCCCGCGCGGCCGCAATGTCGTGATCGAGAAGTCGTGGGGCGCTCCGACGATCACCAAGGACGGCGTCACCGTCGCCAAGGAGATCGAGCTCGAGAACAAGTTCGAGAACATGGGCGCGCAGATGGTCAAGGAGGTCGCGTCCAAGACCTCGGACACCGCCGGCGACGGCACCACCACCGCGACCGTGCTCGCCCAGTCGATCTACCGCGAGGGCTCCAAGCTCGTCGCGGCCGGCCACAACCCGATGGAGCTCAAGCGCGGCATCGACGCCGCGGTCCACGCGGTGATCGAGTCGCTGAAGAAGCTCTCCACCCCGACCAAGGGCAAGGACGACATCGCCCAGGTCGGCACGATCAGCGCCAACGGCGACACCGAGATCGGCGAGATGATCGCCGAGGCGATGAAGAAGGTCGGCAAGGAGGGCGTGATCACGGTCGAGGAGGCCAAGACCCTGACCTCCGAGCTCGACGTGGTCGAGGGTATGCAGTTCGACCGCGGCTACCTGTCGGCGTACTTCGTGACCGACACCGAGCGGATGGAGGCGGTGCTCAACGACGTCTACATCCTGATCCACGAGAAGAAGATCTCGAGCATGAAGGAGCTGCTCCCGGTGCTCGAGCAGGTCGCCAAGATCGGCAAGCCGCTGCTGATCGTCGCCGAGGACGTCGACGGCGAGGCGCTCGCCACCCTGGTGGTCAACAAGCTGCGCGGCACGCTGCACGTCTGCTCGGTCAAGGCGCCCGGGTTCGGCGATCGCCGCAAGGAGATGCTGAAGGATCTCGCGGTGCTGACCGGCGGCCAGGCGGTCACCGAGGACCTCGGCCTCAAGCTCGAGAACCTGACGCTGCAGGACCTCGGCCAGGCCAAGCGGGTCACGGTCGACAAGGACAACACCACCGTGGTCGACGGCGCGGGCAAGAAGCCCGACATCGAGGCGCGGGTCAAGACGATCCGCAAGCAGATCGAGGAGACCACCTCGGACTACGACCGCGAGAAGCTGCAGGAGCGGCTCGCCAAGCTGGTCGGCGGTGTCGCGATCATCCGGGTCGGCGCCGCGACCGAGGTCGAGATGAAGGAGAAGAAGGCCCGCGTCGAGGACGCGCTGCACGCCACGCGCGCGGCGGTCGAGGAAGGCGTGGTCCCGGGCGGCGGCGTGGCGCTGATCCGCGCCCAGTCGGCGCTCGACGGCGTCAAGCTCAACGAGGAGCAGGCGTTCGGCGTGTCGATCGTGCGCCGCGCGATCGAGGAGCCGCTGCGCCAGATCGCCAACAACGCCGGCGTCGACGGCTCGATCGTCGTCAGCAAGGTCAAGGAGGCCCAGGGCGCGTTCGGGTTCAACGCCGCGACCCTGGAGTACGGCGACCTGGTCAAGGCCGGCGTGATCGACCCGACCAAGGTCGTGCGCACCGCGCTGCAGAACGCCGCGTCGGTCGCGGCGCTGCTGCTGACCACCGAGGCGATGATCGCCGAGCGCCCGAAGAAGGACGGGCCGGCGCCCGCGCCCGGCGGTGGCGGCGGCATGGGTGGCATGGGCGGCATGGGCGGCATGGACTTCTAGTCCGGCCTCCAGCGTCATTCCAGCCCCGTCCGGCCCCTCGGCCGGCGGCCACAGCGGCGGCTCCGGCCGCCGGTTGTCGTTTCGGGGCCGGTTGTCGTTTCGGGGCCGTCCGGCGTTGCGGACCCTGGCTCGGCCTCAGCGGATCCGCGACCGGCGCAGGATGGCGCGCGGCAGCCCGCGGTCCCGGATCAGGCGGTCGTGCTCGGTCTCCCACAGCGCCGTGACGTAGACCAGGCCGACCTCGATGACCCACCACACGATCACGCCGAGCATGATCGACAGCACGGTGGCGTGGATCCGCGGCCAGTCGGCGCCGAGCACGCCGGCGACCTGCGCGATCAGGACCGGCGCGATCAGCGCCGCCGCCGAGATCGCCGTGAACCGCCGGTAGCGATCGAGCCAGCGGACGCGCGCGGCGAGCCGGTCGACGCGCCGGCGGAACAGCAGCCCCGGAGGCTGGCTGGACATCGCGCTACTGTAGCACCGGCGCGGCCCGCGTTACCTGGAGCATGCCTGGGCCTGGTCGGCGGTCCGCGCGGCGATCAGACAATCGACGGCGGCCTGGTTGCGCGACGACTGGCAGCGCAGGACGCAGCCGTCGATCCCGGCCTCGACCTTCCTGGTGAATTCGCTGAGCTTCTGCTGGCGCAGCGCGTCGCGCTGGTCGGCCGGGGCCGCGGCGATCTCCTGGTCCGCGGCCTTCCAGTAGGCGAGGTGCATGGCGTTGCGGCAGGCCTGGTCGCACTGCTGCGCGTCGACGCGGCAGCCCGCGCCGGCGATCAGCGCGAGCGCCAGGCCCGAAAACATGATCCAGCGCACCCGGGGTGGCTACCACGAACGATGGCAGGCCGCGACGGCTTCGCGTAGGCTGCGGCCATGCGTCGCGTGGCGCTGCCGGCGATCGGGATCCTCATCCTCTGGCTCTGGCTCTGGCTCTGGCTCTGGCTCTGGGTGGCCGGGATCGCCGCCGCGGATCCATGGACCGTCCGGATGGAGTCCGGCGCCGAGGCCGACTCCAACGTCACGCGCACCGAGGATACGCCGGTGGCCGCCGCGGTGGGCCGGCTCGGGGCGCGGATCGACTACCGCGACGCGCTGCTCGGCGGCGCGGTTGCCGTCGAGGTGTCCAGCCTGGCGCGGATGGTCGCGAGCGCGCGGAACAAGGACGAGAGCGTGATGCTCGACGTCGGCGAGCTGCGCTGGCTGCACCCGATCGACGGCAGCTCGCTCGCCGCCGGCGCCCACCTCACGGCAGCCGACTCGTTCGGCATGCTGGTCCCGATCGGCGCCCGCACCTACCGCAACCTCGGCGGCGATGCGCTCGTCATGCTCGGCGACGGCGAGGATCACCACCTGACGCTCGGGGTCGGCTGGCGCGACTTCGCCTACAAGCAGGTCAGCGCGTTCGACTGGCGCGGACCGGTCGCCAGCGCGCGGCTCGACACCGTGCTGTGGCACACGCCGGATCGCACGCGCAGCCTGGAGCTCGCCGCGGTGCTGGGCTTCGAGGCGCGGGGCTACGACGGCGTGGCGAGGTTCAACTGCGCGCCGGACGGGTCAGGGAATTCCTGCTCGATGGACTCGACGCTGCGGCGCCGCGATCGCTACCAGCGCGGCGGCCTGGAGCTGTCCTGGACCGGCGCGGTGGTCGCCACGGGGAGCTACCAGGTGACGGTGGTCGATTCGAACAGCTACGGCCAGTCGCTGATCCGCCAGCGGATCACCGCCGCGGCGACGATGGAGGTGGTGAGCGCACTGTTCGTCAGCGCCACCGCGACGCTGCAGATCGACCAGTATCCCGAGGGCGTCCCGATCAGCGATCTGCTCCACCAGGAGCTGACCAGCCTGGAGGACGAGAACCGGAGCTCGCTGCAGATCCTGGTCACGCGCGCACTGTCGACCGCGTGGTCGCTGGAGGTCCGCGCGGCGATCTGGCGCGACTTCGGGACCGCGGGCGCGTCGTTTGGCCGCGAGCTGGCCTACGCCGGTGTGCTCTATCAGCACTGATCCGCACGGATCCGCGCCGATCCCGCGATGGCCAGACCGTGACGGCCAGTCGAGTGGCCGGCATGTGCCCTGGCCACGGCCGCGCGCTGGCCAGAGACTGGCCACGGTGGCCAACCTCCAACCATCGGCGCGCTCCGCCGCTGGGGCAATCGATCCCTGGCCGTCGGGTCCCCGATCAGGACCTGGCGCGGAGCTGGCGGGCGCGCGCCTCGATCTCCAGGCGTCGCTTCCGCACCTCGAGGATGCGCCGCGCGACCTCGTCGCCGGCCCGGCGCGCCGCCTCGGCCCGCTGCCCGGAATCGCCGGAGCGCTGCGCTGCCTCCAGCGAGAGCAGCGTCGAGGCATTGATCACGTCGGCCAGCACGATGGGCGCGAAGCTCTCGAAGCTCCCGCTCGACCCGCCCGGCGCGTTCGGCTTGCCGGCCCCGGCGCCGTCGTCCGGAGATCCGCTGGACTCGCCGGCCGGCCGCGCCGTGTTGTGGTGCGGCTCGTCGTCATCGCGGCTGAACAGATCCCCGGCGCGCTCGTGCTGCTTGCGCAGCACCGCGAGGTGGTCGAGCTCGACCGCTTGCGTCTTGAGGCCCGTGAGCTGCCGGCCGAGATCTTCTTCGCTGGCGCGCAGCTCGGCCGCCCGCTGCTCCAGCTCCTCGGGATCGGCCAGCGGATCCACCTCGAAATCCGGAATGATGATGCGCCGCGGGGCGCCCTTGAGCTGCGGGACGAGCTGAGCCCTGGCGCGCACCAGCACGGACACCCGCGGCGGCGGTGCGCCGGCGCCCAGCTCGGCGTCGATCGCTGCCAGGTAGGCTCGACGCGCACTCTCGAGGCCGGTGCGGGTCTGCCCCAGCTCACGCGTCGTCGCGCTCAGCTGATTCGCCGTCTCCAGCGACTCGGAGAGGCTGTCCCGCAGTTCTCTGTCGCGCCGCCAGGAGGCGCGTTGATTTTTTAAACGATCGATCTGCCCGAGCTGGTCCTGGTAGCGCCTGGCGAGGGCCTCGCGCTTCGCCGCCAGACGGGTCACGAGCTGCTCCGCGGATCTCATCGCGGTCTCGGTCGTGGCCGTCGCCGCGAGCCCATGTCCGGTGAGGGATGCTGGCGGGCGCGGTTCCGCGGATGCGGTGGAGCTCGCCACCGCGATCGCCAGGACCAGCCACCATCGACTCATGACTTCTTCCATTCTGTAGCAGCCTGCATGCCACGCTCAAGCACAGATTCACGTCGGTGGAACTTCGCGCCGAAACGATGTCCCAGCGCGATCGTCATCTCAGATTCCTGATGCTCTGCTCGCGCCATCGAACCACGAGGAAGCGCAACGCTGCGGTGACCGTGGCAGCCACGCACACCAGCGGTTCGTCGTCGGGCCGCTCCCACACCAGGTAGTCGCGGCTCTCGGCATCGACCCGCGCGTGATGGCGCAAGTGCCGCAAGTTGCAGGTTCCACATGTGAGTGAGTCGCCCTCGAGCGCAATCGCCGGATCGAGTGGGCGGCCGTACCGCCGCATCACCTGGTCGACCGCCACCACGGAGAGCTCGCCGACCGGGGTGTCGTCGTCGAAGATCTGCACGCGATCCCCGTCGCACGTGGCCCAGGTCCGGCCATGCGACCCATCTGGCCTGATTCGCTCGTCGAGCAACAGCACGCGCGGGCATCTCCTACCCCACGAGAGGGCGGTCGACCGCTCCGGTCGCAAACAATTCGACCGTGAGACACGGCACGTCGTGTACGACGCTTGCTGCACGAAGTTTGCGCTCGGTGGCCGCTGGCTGCGCGGTGGGCCGCTTGCGCGAGCCGGGTTCCCCGGGGAAAGTCCCCTCATGCGCTCCGCTGCGGGCTTCCCCCTGCGACCGCTCCTCCTGCTCGCCCTGGCCGCCTGCGGCGCCAGCCAGGCCGAGCGTGCCGAGCGTGGTGCCGCGAAAATGCGGTTTCTGCCATCACAGGTCGAAACCACCTGGAAGTTCCAGGGGGATGCGCGGAACGCCAAGGTCCGGGTCTATGCCGACGCCGACGTCCGTGCGCTACCCCACTGGAAGGAGGACATCGGCGAGCAGATCGACTATGCCAACCAGCTGCTCGAGCCGATGATCGGGCTGCGCCTCACGGTCGACTCATACAGGGACTGGGCGCGCACCGGCACGCCGGAGGACGCGCTGCGCGAGCTGATGGAGCTCGACAAGGGCAAAGGCGTGATGTGGGTGATCGGGTACGTCGCTCCCGCCACGACCGCGTCCACCGTGATGTCCGCGCTCGGCGACGCCCGGCCGCTGGGCCGTCACCTGACCGTGCGCGCGTGGGCCGAGAAGCCCGAGCTCGAGGCGCTGTCCGGCCGGCTGCCCGACCCCAAGGACGCCGATCGCAGCGAGGTGATCGGCGCGCACCACCGCCACAAGCAGACCGTCGTGCTGCTCCACATGCTCGCGACCACGCTCGGCGCGATCGCCGAGACCGATCCGGCGTGGATCCAGGCGGTGTCGTACTCGCCGCAGCAGGGCACGTTCGCCAACCGCACGCGCGAGCTGCTCCAGCTCGCGATCAACAGCCGGCTGTCGGAAGACACCGACGAGGCGCTCGCCCACAAGCTGCAGGACGACATCGAGAAGTCGCAGTGGGGCGGCTGGGTCAAGACGTCGTACGACGAGGTGGTCGCGACCATCAAGAACGTCATCGACGCCGGCCGCGCCGGCAAGACCGCCGCCGCCATCCCGACCTCCGCCTACGACGAGTACCGGCGGATCTCCGAGCTCGCCAGGCGCGGCCAGGTCGCCGACGCGGTGGTCGAGCTCGACAACCTGCTCACGGCGTACCCCGGCAACGCGACGATGCACGAGCTCAGGTGCGAGATGATGCTCGCCAAGCCCGGGGTCGCCGACAAGGCCACGCGGGCGGCGTGCAATCGGGTCGCCGAGCTCGCGCCCGGCGACCCGACCGTGCACCTGGCGGTCGCCGAGGCGCTGATCCGCGCCGGCGACGCGGCCGGCGCGCGCGCCGAGCTCACCCTCGCCGAGGACCGGATCGCCAACCTGCCGACCGGCGCCGGCGAGGCGTGGAACCGCGTGATCGGGGCGTACCTCGGGCTCGGGGCGCTGACCTGGACCGAGCAGGCGATCGCCAGGGCCAAGCTCGAGGGCGGCCCGGCGGCGGAGGTGATCGCGCGGACCCACGCGCGCTACGGCGTCCCGCGCGGCGCCAAGTTCGTCGCGCCCGAGCAGGAGGCCGCGCTGGTCATCGCGGTCCGCATGGCGCTCAACCTGGTCTATGCCAGCAAGTTCAGCGAGGCCGAGCGTACGATCGCCGCGGCAGCAAAGCAGTGGCCGAACGCGCCGGGCCTGCTCGCGGCGCGCTGCGATCTCGACTTTCGGATGAACCAGATCGAGGCCGCGCGCGCCAGCTGCACGCGCGCGATCGCCGCCGACCCCGAGGAGTCGTGGGCGCTCTACCTGCTCGGCACCCTGTTCCTGCGCGACGCCGGCACCACGGCCACGGGGATCGACAAGCTCAAGCGCGCGATCGCCATCGATCCCGACCTCGCGCAGGCCTGGCGCACGCTCGGCAAGGCCTACGCGCGCGGCCACGACAAGGCCGCCTTCGACCAGCTCGCCAAGGACTACCAGGCCAAGTTCGGGCAGGTGCTGTCGCCCTGACCGGACGGCCGGGGCAAGGATCCCACGGAGGCTCTGCCCCGCCCGCCGGCGCCGTCGGGGTCCCCCCCGTCTCGCTGCGTTCGCGCTCGCCGCGGCGGCGCCGCCGTATACTCGTCACGTGAGCTTCATGCGCCGGATGTTCTCCGCCGACTACCGCGCCGCGGTGGCCGCCGAGGCCGCCGGCGATGTCGAGCTCGCGGCCGAGCGCTACGCCCTGGCGGGCGAGTACGCCGGCGCGGTCCGCATGCACCTCGCGCGCGCCGCGCGGTCGCCGACCCGCAACGGCGAGCTCGGCGCGCTGCGCGACGCCCTGCGCTGGGCGGGCGACGATCCGGCGCTGCGCCGGCAGGCCTCGGCGGCGCTCGGCAAGGCGCTGTGGGAGGCGGTGCGCGCCGAGGGCATCGCCACCGAGCGCGACCGCAGCCGGGTCCGCGAGGCCGCCGACCTGCTGGTCGCCGGCGACAACCACGCGCTCGCCGGTGAGGCGCTCGAGATCATCCACGACCACGTGGCCGCGGCCAACGCCTACTCGGCCGGCGGGCTGGTCGAGAAGATGGAGGCCGCGCTCGCCCGCGAGGACGCCGCCCACGACGCCGCGCGCGAGGAGGCCGACGCGTTCGCCGGCTACCAGACCGCGATGCGGATCGGCCGGCGCGACGACGCCCGCGCCGAGCTGATCCGGGTCGCCGCCGCGACGTCCGCCGCCGCCGCGTATCGCCGCCTGCTCGACGAGCTCGACACCGCGCTGCTCACCGCGGGCAAGGTCGAGCTCAAGCGCCGCGGCAAGCCGCTGGTCGTCGCGTGCGCCGCGCGCCGGATCGTGCTCGGCCGCGATCCGCTGTGCGACCTCGCGCTGCGCGCCGGCGGGGTGTCGCGCCAGCACGCCGAGATCGAGCTCACCGACGCCGGCTTCACGCTGCGCGACCTCGACTCGCGCAACGGCACCAGCCTCGCCGGCATGCCGCTCGCCGGCCGCGTGCCGCTCGGTGTCGCCGGCGAGCTCGGCCTGGGCGACGAGTGCCCGATCGACTACGAGATCACCGGCACGATCCTCGTGCTCCGGGTCCGCGGCGGCCTCGATCGCGGCGCCGCGCTGATCGCCGGGGCCGAGGACCACCGGCTCGACCTGACCCCGGTCGGCCTCGGGCTCGACCTGATCTTCCACCGCAGCCGCCCGCTGCTCGGCCGCGGCAGCTGCCCGTCCGTCACCTTCAACGACGAGCCGCTCGGCGACGTGCGGGTCCAGCTGATCCGCAAGGACCGGATCCTCGCCGACGGCGAGGAGATCGAGGTCGGGTAGCTGATGATGAAGAAGCGGACCCTGGAGCAGCTGGAGGCGGCGCTCGCTGCGGTCGGCAACGAATTGTCTGTCGCCGCGCGTCGAGGAGCTGGCGCAGAAGAGCACGGAAGGTCAGCTCACGCGGGAGGAGAGCCAAGAGTACGCCGAGATCGTCCGGCTGAACGACATGCTCGCGCTGCTCAAGCTCCAGGCCGAAGCGCTGCGGACTCAGAGGGCGTCAGCCGCAACGGGGACAGCCCGGCGGCGGAGAGCGGCCGATCTCCAAGCGTGACTACCGCAAGGGTCCCGACTTCGATCGGCGCCTCGACCAAGCACCCGCCCGGAGGGAGGCGAACGATGCGGCGCCCGGTGCGGCGAAGACACCGGAGGAGGTGGTACGCGGCAAGCTTGCCACGGCCGCGGACGCCCTCGACACCAGCATCGCGGTCGCCGCTGCGAAGCTCAAGGCGGCGCAGCCGACTGAAAAGGAGCGCCGTTCCCCGTACGAACGCCGCACCGGGCATGACGAGGCGCGCGCCGCTGTCGCCCAGCAACTGAGCCAAGCTGGCAAGACGAGAGAGTTCGCGCTCAAGCACGCGACGCAGCACAAGGTCGACGCCAGCGCAATGCTCCAGGCGTTCGACGACCAGGTCAAGAGGCGCTTTCATCTGAGCGATGCCGCCGCGATGACCGGCTACGACTGGGACGCGCTCGCGCCGCACTGGCATCTGTTCGAGGAACGCGGCTTCGCCGATGCCTTTGCTGGAGATCTGGCGCGGTCACCAACCACGCTTTCGACGAGATCGCGAGGACGCTCGGCAGCATCCAAGCAGCCGCTGCCGTCCTATCCCGCGCGCTGCCGCGAACCGAGCCGGCGATCACCGAACGGATGCTCATTGACTCCGCCGCGGAACACGAGCTGTCGGTTCGGCGAGCCCAGCAGGACGATCTTCGCGGTGTGGCGCTGTGGTTTCTGCGATAGGCGGCACTGAGCTTCTGTCGGTAAGGCCACCGATCTCGTTGACGGTCCGGCGCGCTGCCGTGCGTGTGGCGGGGCTGGGCGAGGAGGCGGACGAGATCCCTTGGGGCGAGCACAGATTCGGACGGAGCTGAACGGCCGGCGCCTACGCGGGGAAGCGCTGGACAAGCGAGCCATCTTGCACGACGATCTGCGCCCGTGGTCAGCGATCATCGAGCGTTGCGGGAGCCTTGCCGCCTTGCGCGAGGCAGACAAAATGTGACGACGCAACGCGTCAAGCCGGCGCGCGCGAGTTCAAAGACGACGTCAAGATCGAATTCCGATCCGGACTGTGAAGATGTGCTTCTCGACGGAAGCTCGTCGCCAGCCTCGCCCAGGTCAGACCTTTTCGGTACCCTGTTCGACGATGCCTGGAGTCCGTCCGGTAGAGGAGCGAATGCAGCGCTTCCTTCAGCGGCTCGACGTCCACAGTGTCTCCGATGCCGCGGTGAAGAAGCTCGATGCCCCGCTCAAGGACACCGGGAGTGAGCTTCCGCGAGCGCTGCTGGCGTATCAGATCGCGTTTCTCCACGTGATCGAGAAGTTCGGAACGTCAGCGCGCGCCCCGCTGGTGATCGACTCGCCTAATCAGCAGGACCAAGATCCAAAGCACATCGTCAAGATGCTGGAGTTCATCCGCGATGAGCGGCCACCCCAAACACAGATGATTCTGGGACTCGTCGATACAGCGGGCATCTCGTTTGGCGGGACGGAGATCATGCTCGATCGCAAGCATAGCCTACTCAGAGAGGAGGACTTCGCTCACGTCGGCCCTGAGGTTCAAGGCTTCATCGATCGGTCGCTGGAGTCGCCAACTTGAGTTCAACCTACCAACAGCAACGACGAGGTAGCGATGGAGCGTGATCAGGCTGCAGCGGTGCGACGTTGGAAGCGAGGCCAAGAACTCGCTGCGGCGCGAAGCCGTGAGGTCGCTGCGAGCGAGGGGCCGCGCCCGGCGCAAGCGGTAGCCGAGGCGCTCTCCGCCACGAACGCCATGGAGGCGATGGGCGTGTGGCCGGGCGCGCGCGATCCGGTGAGCGAGGCCGCGGTTCTCCAAGTGCGCCGCCGTTGGGTACGGATCCAGAACAATGCCAAGCAAGCCCGCACACAGTGATCGACGTCTCGAGCAAGCCCTCGCGGGCTTGACGATCGCGCTAAACGCGACCGGTGCGCCGTGGATGATCATCGGTGGCATCGCCGTGATCGCGCGCGGCGTGCGCCGCATGACGACGGACATCGACGCCGCGGTGAGAGGTGACCGGATCGATGTCGCTGCGCTCGTAAGGGCGCTCGCGAAGAAGCGGATCATCCCCCGCATTGATGACGCCGAGAGGTTCGCGAGCGAGAGCCTCGTGCTGCTTCTGAAGCACGAGCCGACAGGCGTGGAGTTCGATGTCTCGATGGCGTGGACTGACTTCGAGCACGAGGCGATCGCTGCTTCTTCCTTCGCCGCCTTCGGTGCCGTGAAAGCGCCGATGGCGCGCCCCGAGGATCTCGTCGTGTTCAAGGCGATCGCCGCCCGGCCGAAGGACATCGAGGACGCGACCGCGCTCCTGGTTCTCTACCCCAAGATCGACCGTGCTCGGCTCCGCGATCGTGTACGAGAGCTCGCGACGCTCGCGGAGCAACCTGACCTCGTGCGAGGGCTCGAGACCGCCATCACGACGTCTACAGCCAAGCCTGACCGCGCCACGGCGCGGACAGCATCAGCGGCGAAAGCCAAGCCGGGGAAAGTCGAGCCAGCGAAGGCCAGACCGGCGAAAGCCAGACCGGCGAAAGCCAGACCCGTGGGAGCCAGCCCGAAAAAGAAGCGGTAGCGCGGACCGAGACGCTGATGCAGATCAGTATATGTGAAGGAAAATCATACGGGCCGTCCAGGCAATATAGTCGCGTGAAATCGAATAGATATACTGGCAAATCCTGCCCGTGCTACACGCATGTGGCGTACGAGATTGCCAGCGCGGGTCCGAGGATGACCGGACGCCGATACCCAGCACCCGGATGACATGAGCAAGCGCACGTTCTGGCAGTGGCTGATCGGCCGCGAGCCGGCGCCGCCGGCGATCCCGCCGCCGGCCGCCGAGCCGCTGCACCTGGGCAGCGCCGACGAGGCGTTCCTCGCCAAGCTGGTCGCCGACCTCGCCGACGGCAAGCGGCGGGGCGAGATCGCCGATCCCGAGGTGCTGCGCGCGCTCGACGGGCTGTGGACGTCGGGACACGAGCGGCTCGCGATCGAGTGGCTGGAGAAGCTGTTGTCGGTGCCCGAGGTGCCGGTGGCGGCGACCGCGCCGCTGCGCGCCGTGCTGGTCGAGCGCTACGAGCAGCGCGGCGAGCTCGACAGCGCGCTGCCCCACCTCGAGCGGCTGACCGGCGACGACCGCCACGCGCTGCGCGCCCACTACCTGCTCGCCGAGCACGCGCGCAAGCGCGGCGACCACGAGCGCGCGCTGCGCCACTACGAGGCGGTGCTCGGCCACGACGTCGACTATCCCAACGTGCGGATGCGGGTCGAGCGGCTGCGCGCGCTGACCGGCCGTGCGGCGCCGGTCGCGGGGGAGACGATCGCGGCGGGCGACGTGGTCGGGGTCCAGGCCGGGGCGCGCTATCGCCTGGTCCGCGAGCTCGGCCGCGGCGCGACCGGCGTGGTGTACCTCGCGCGCGATGCCGAGCTCGACCGCGACGTGGCGATCAAGCTGCTCCACCCGCACCTGGCCGGCACCGAGCGCGCCGGGGCGCTGGCGCGGTTCTTCCACGAGGCGCGGGTGATGGCGTCGCTGCGCCACCCCAACGTGGTCGCGGTGCTCGACCTCGACGAAGCGTCGCGCCGGATCGTGATGGAGCTCGCGGCGGGCGGGACGCTGCGCGACGTCCAGCGCGAGCGCGGGCCGCGCACGCTGCGGTGGGCGATCGAGCGCCACGGCCAGATCCTGAGCGCGCTGGCGGCGGCGCACCGGCGCGGCATCGTGCACTGCGATCTCAAGCCGGCGAACCTGATGTTCCGGCGCAACGCCGAGCTGCCGGGGGTGGAGGTCATGCTCGGCGATTTCGGGGTGGCGCACCTGCCCGACGCGACCGGCCAGGTGGCGGCCGGCGCGCGCGCCGAGGCGGTCGGCACGCTGGCCTACATGGCGCCCGAGCAGCGGCGCGGCGAGGTGTCGGCGGCGGCCGACCTCTACGCCAGCGCGGTCGTGCTGTACGAGATGTTCACCGGCCACACGCCGTGGGCGCGCGAGGCGGTGATGGCGGGCGCGCGGCGCGCCGAGGACTTCCGGCTGCCGCCCGAGGTCCTGGCGGGTGCGCCGGGGCTCGCCGGCGAGATCCAGCACCACATCCTGCGGCTCGGCGATCCCGATCCGGCGCGGCGGCCGACGACGGCTCAGGCGCTGGCCGAGTCGCAGCGCCTGCGCGAGCGGATCATCGCCGCCGGCGTGGCGTGATCGCCGCAGCCGCGCGAGCGCGGTGGCCAGAGCCGCGGAGCTGCACGGAGCTGCATGGAGCTGCCCGGAGCTGTGTGGAGCGCTACCCGGCGCTCCCGGCGCCGGTGCCGCCCGTGGGCGCCGGGTTGCCGCCCGAGCCGCCGCCGAAGCCGCTGAACAGCTTGCCGAGGCCCCCGAGGTTCCCGAGGATGCTGGCGAAGCCGCCCGCGCCGCCGCTGGGGGCGCCGCCGCTGGGCGCGCCGCCGCTGGGCGCGCCGCCGCTGGAGCCACCGCCGCCGGCCAGGCCGCCCAGGCCGCCGAACATGCCGAAGATGTTGTCGGCCAGGGCGCCCCACTGCTGGCCCTTGGCGCCGAACATGCCGCCGATCATCGAGCCGATGCCGCCGCCGGTCACCGGAGCGAGCTGTTCCACCGAGAGGGTCTCTAGAGTCTGGTTCGTGGTCATCGTGGTCAGTGCGGATTGCAGCGGCCATGCCGACGACGAGGCCAGCGATTTCGCCGGGATCCTGGGGGCGCTGGCGCCACCTGCGGGATGCAGCTGTACGCCGCGCGAGGCAGCTTCGCTTTTGTGCGCGGCGGCGATCGCGCTCAGCGCGCGGCGATCCAGGCGTCGATCCGGCGCTCCAGGACATCGAGCGGCAGCGCGCCGGCGCCGAGCACCTCGTCGTGGAACGCGCGGATGTCGAACCGCTTGCCGAGCGCGGCCTGGGCCTTGTCGCGCAGCCGCAGGATCGTGAGCTGCCCGATCTTGTAGCCGAGCGCCTGGCCGGGGATCGCGATGTAGCGGTTGGTCTCGGCCTGGACGTCGGGCTCCTCGATCGTCGAGTGGTCGTGGAAGAACTGGACGACCTGCTCGCGGGTCCAGTGCTTGGCGTGCAGGCCGGTGTCGACCACCAGGCGGATCGCGCGCAGGATCTCGTCCTGCAGCCGGCCGTAGTCGTTGTAGGGGTCCTGGTAGAACCCGACCTCCTTGCCGAGCCGCTCGGAGTACAGCGCCCAGCCCTCGGAGAACGCGACGTAGCCGGACTGCTGGCGGAACGGCGGCAGCTCGCCGAGCTCCTGCTGGATGGCGATCTGCAGGTGATGCCCCGGCACGCCCTCGTGGTACGCGGTCGACTCCATGTCGATGGTCAGCCGCTTGGTCGCCTCGTAGGTGTTGACCTGCACCATGCCCGGCCGCACGCCGTCCGGCGTGCCCTGCGCATACTGGGCGCCGGCCGCTTCCTTTTCGCGGAACGCCTCGACCGGCTCGATCGTCATGCGGCCCCTGGGCAGCCGGCCGAACAGCTCGGGGAGCTTGGTGTACATCTGGTCGGTGTACGTGCGGTAGTGGGCGAGGATGTCCTCGCGGCTCTTCGCGTAGATCTTGCGATTGGTCCGCACGTGGCGCTTGAACGCGGCGAAGTCGGCGAACCCGAGCTTCTTGCCGATCTCGGCCTGCGCGGCCTCGATGCGCGCGACCTCGGCCAGGCCGATCTCGTGGATCTGATCGGCGGTGAGGTCGGTCGTGGTCATCTGCTTGATCCGCGCGGCGTAGCGCACGTCGCCGTCGGGCAGCGCCCACATCCCGACGTCCTTGCGGCCGTGTGGCACGTAGTCATCGTGCAGGTACTTCGCGAACGCCCTGTACATCGGCTGGACCTGGTCCTTGACCGCGGCGAGCACGGCGGCGCGGATCCGGTCCTGGTCGGGCCGGGCGACGCCGGCCGGGAACTTCTTCACCGGCTGGGCGAACGGGCTGTCGGCGGGGCCGCCCCGGGCGAGCGCCTCGGCCTGGCCGACGCACTGCTCGAGCAGGATGCGCGGCGGGATCAGGTGCTTGGCGACGCCGGCCGTCAGCAGCGCGGTCACCTGGTCGAACGCCGCCGGGAGCTTGTGGAGCCGCGCGATGTAGTCGTCGTAGTCCTTGACGGTGGCGAACGGCAGCACCCGCACCAGCGTGGCGACCTCGATGTGCAGCCCCGAGAACTGGTCGATCGGCATCAGCCAGCCCTCGAACCGCGCGTCGTCGATCCGCTCCTTGAGCTGGCGCACCATGAGCTGCTGGTTGAGCACCTCCTGATCGGGGAACCCGGTGGTATCGATCGCCTCGAACCGGGTCAGGAACTGCCGGGACTGGGCGAGATCGGCGGCGATCGCGTCGAGCGACAGGTCGCTCCAGCGGTCGTTGTAGCGGCGATCGCCCAGCACGCTGGCGAACTCGGGCGAGGTGCGCAGCGTGTACTGCCACCGCTCGTCGAGCAGCGCGGTGAGCTGGTGCCGGCGGTCGTCGACCGAGGGACCGCTCGCCGCAGCCGGGGCGGTCGCCGGCGCCGCCGCGGGCTCGCTCGAGGCCGCCGGCGCGGGTGCCGCTGCCGGCGATGCGGGGGTCGCCGGCGCGGGTTTCCCCGAGCAGGCCGCGGAGACGACCGAGACAGCGAAGGACGCGAGGACCAGGAAGCGCGGACCGAGAGAGCGTTGCATGACCACCTCAGCTGGAAGGGACGGACGCGGCTGCGTCGCAGCATACACGGCCGACCTCGACGGGAACCGGCGCGTGACGGCACAGTGTGATCGCGGAGTAGCCGTGATGGAATGCGACAAGGCTGGCCGTCTCATGCGACGCAGACCGCTGTCGCG
This sequence comes from Kofleriaceae bacterium, assembly GCA_041495365.1. Classification (GTDB taxonomy): domain Bacteria; phylum Myxococcota_A; class Polyangia; order Haliangiales; family Haliangiaceae; genus JABFXX01. The sequence goes on from JBGQCL010000130.1 coordinate 19,470, forward strand.
GTGAGCGCCCGGGCGCAGGGCCGGACCGCGTCGACCACGGGCTCGTGCGGAGGATCGTCGTCGATCGCCCGCGCCGCCACGGCGTGGAGCGCCGGCCTCCGTGCGTTCATGGGCAATGCGCGACTGCCGATGATCTCCAGTGTCCGCGCCGCCGCACTGGCCAGGATCGACGCAGCGCACTCGCCGCCCTGCCCCGCCGGCCGCACCGCGGTCAAGCGGCTTGACGCCGATCGAACGCCGGTGGGCCTCGACGAGCGTGATCGCCGTGCGTGATCGACGCGCCAGATGCGTGACGTCATCGTGATCGGCGCGGGCGGCGGCGGCCCGGTGGTCGCCAAGGAGCTCGCGGCGCGCGGCCTGCGGGTGCTGCTGCTCGAGGCCGGCGCGCGCCACGCCGACCCGCGCGGCGAGTGGACCCACTTCGAGAACGACGCCAACAACCCGCTGACCGGGTTCCTGCGGTTCGGCCCCGCCGATCGCACCCGGCCGGCGTGGTTCCGCGAGCTGCCGCAGAACTCGTTCCTGTTCCAGGTCGCGGGCGTCGGCGGCACCACCCAGCACTACTTCGGCAACTGTCCGCGCGCTTACCCGGGCGTGTTCGCCGGCTACGAGGGGCCCGACGCGGCCGCCTACGACACCGCGCACCGCTTCCCGTTCCTCTGCCTGCAGGGCTGCATAGAGCCGCTCCACGCGCCGCGCAACCGGTTCGCCAAGCGATCGACCGACAACAGCTACGTGCCGATGGCGCCGACCGCCGACGCGTGGTCGCCCGGCGGTGTGCCCGTGACGCTGATCAGCGACGCGTTTGCGACCCGGATCGTGCTGTCCGCGCTGCCCGCCGACGAGCACGGCCCGGTCAGGCGGCTGTTCATCGCCGACAACTCGGCGCTCGCCAACGCGCTCGGCGGCCCGAACCCGACGCTGACCAGCCAGGCGCTCGCGACCCGCACCGCCGAGCGGATCTTCCAGCGCTACTTCGGCGGTGCCCCCTGGGTCGCGCGCGGGCTGTGAGCGCGAGATCGGTGGATCGGCAGCGCCCTCACGCGCGGGGCCCGAACTGGTCGAACCACTTCATTCCACCGACGAGTTGTGGTATGGCTTGGCGCGGTGAGGGCTCCATCCATCGCGTTCCTGGTGGCACACTTGGTTGCCTTGGGCTGCATCGCCGGCGCGGCGTGTGGCGGCAGCGGCCACATCAAGAATCTCCCCCTGCGATGGCAGGGCGTTGAGGCGCAGCCCATGCCGAGCGGCTCGGTGGGGCGCGCGCTGTCGGTCGCGCCGCTCGCGTTCGGGCTGCGCGATCTGCGCGAGTCCCCGGCGGCGGTCGGGCGCTACGCGGACGACGGGTTCGTGGTCCAGACCACCGACAATGTCGGCCAGTACTGCACCGACAAGATCGGCGCGATCCTGGTGGGCGCCGGTGCGCACCTCGAGCCGGGGGCGCCCACCGCGCTGGAGATCGAGCTGCTCGACTACTACGTCGTCGAGGGCGGCTCGTTCGAGGGCACCGTGCGCATGCGCACCACGCTCCGGCGCGGCGCCGATGCGGTCTGGACGAAGACCTACGCCGGCGCGAGCAAGCGCTGGGGCCGCACGCACAACCCGGAGAACTTCAACGAGGCGCTGTCGAACTCGCTCGCCGAGGCGACCCAGCAGCTGCTGAGGGACGAGGAGTTCGCGAAGACGCTCGGCGAGCCGCCGCCGACCGGGCCGCTGCTCCAGCCGGGGTCGGCGCCACGGCCGGCGCCGCAGCCGGCGCCGCAGCCGGCGCCGCAGCCGGCGCCGCAGCCTCCGGGATCGTCGGGAGGTTAGCGCGCGTGGCCGGGGTCGGCCGCCCAGCCGGGCCAGACGTCCTGATCATCGGAGCCGGACCGGCGGGCTCGGTCGCCGCCGCGCTGCTGGCGCAGCGCGGGTACCAGGTCCTGGTGCAGGAGCGGCAGCACTTCCCGCGGTTCTCGATCGGCGAGAGCCTGCTCGCGTACAGCACGCAGGTCCTGCAGGAGGCCGGCCTGCTCGACGCCGTGCTCGCCGCCGGGTTCCAGTTCAAGAACGGCGCCACGTTCGTGTGCGACGAGCTGTACTCGGAGTTCAACTTCGCCGACAAGTTCACCGCCGGGTGCGCGTTCACGTTCCAGGTCCTGCGCTCGCAGTTCGACCACCTGCTGGCCAGCGAGGCCGAGCGGCTGGGCGCGGCCGTGCAGTACGGCGTCGAGATCACGGCGATCGACGTCGCCGGTGAGCGGCCCCGTGTCACGACCCGGACCGAGGGCGGCGAGCTCGTGGTCCACCGGCCGCGGTTCGTGCTCGACGCCAGCGGGTTCGGTCGCACACTGGCGCGGCTGCTCGACCTCGAGACACCGTCGAGCTTTCCGGTCCGCGCCGCCCGGTTCTGCCACATCAAGGACAGCATCGTCGCCGGCGCGTTCGACCGCCAGAAGATCCGGATCGGGATCAACCCGACCCACCGCGACGTGTGGTCGTGGCTGATCCCGTTCCCCAACGGCACCAGCTCGCTCGGCATCGTCGCCGGCCGCGACCACCTCGCGCGCTACACCGGCGGCGACGAGGACCGGTTCTGGGCGATGATCGGCGACGAGCCCAGGCTGCGGAGCCTGCTCGAGCACGCGCACACCGTGCGGCCGATCGGCGAGATCATCGGCTACGCGGCCAACGTCAAGGCGCTGCACGGCCCCGGGTTCGCGCTGCTCGGCAACGCCGCCGAGTTCCTCGATCCGGTGTTCTCGTCGGGCGTGACCATCGCGCTGCACTCGGCCAAGCTCGCGGCGGCCGCGCTCGATCGCCAGCTCCGCGGCGAGCCGGTCGACTGGCAGCACGAGTTCGCCGAGCCGCTGATGTTCGGGATCGAGACGTTCCGCACGTTCGTCACCGGCTGGTACGATGGCAGCCTTCAGGACGTGATCTTCTTTCCAGACAAGGTCCCCGCGATCCATCGCATGATCTGCTCGGTGCTCGCCGGGTACGCCTGGGATCCGGCCAACCCCTACACCGGCCCGCAGTCCAGGCGCCGGCTGCGCGCCCTGGCCGCCGCGTGCCGGAGCGGCGGTCGCGCCGATCGCCGTCTCGGGGGCCCCGCCCTGGATCCATCGTGACGACCGCGCACGCCATCACCGCCGCGGCGCTCGCCAACTGCCTCGGCACGGACAGCCTCACGGTGCTGGACCGGGCGTTCGCCGGCGACGACGCGTTCTCGCCGGGCGGCGCGTTCTGCGAGCTGCCGTTCTCCACGATGCTCGGCGTGATGCCGGGGATCGATCGTCAGAGGGGGCGAAAAAGCCCGCTATGGATCGATCCGCGCGACGCGACGCGCGGAGGGCTGAATGGCGCGGCTTTGCCGGGCCAGCCGCCAGCCGACGGGAAAATCAGTCCCCTATCGATCGACGAGCGTGCGCTCGACTGCGTCCCGACCCGGCTGGCGATGGCCGCGCTGCCCTCGATGCGCCAGGTCCGGCCCGCCGTGCGCGCCGCGGTCGACCGCTGGGGCGCGCGCCGCGTCGCGTACGTGTTCGCGAGCTCGACGGGCGGCCTCGACGAGACCGAGCGCGCGCTGGCGCCCGATCCGCGGATGCCGCTGGCGAGCGCGCGCTATCGCTACACCGATCACGGGGTCGACGCGACCAGCCAGGCGATCGCGCGCCACCTCGGCGTCGAGGGCGTGGCCATCGCGATCTCGACCGCCTGCTCGTCGAGCTTCCACGCGCTGGCGTCGGCGCTCCGGCTGATCGATCGCGGCCTGGCGGACGCCGCGGTGGTCGGCTGCGCCGACTCGCTGTGCCGCACCACGGTGTTCGGGTTCCACGGCCTCGGGCTGACCTCGCCGACCGCGACCCGGCCGTTCGCGCGCGACCGCGCGGGCATCACGCTCGGCGAGGGCTCGGCCTACGCGCTGGTCGAGCGCGACGCGCCGGACACCCGGCGGCGGGCGCTGGCGTGGGTCGCCGGGATCGGCGCGGCGTCCGACGCGTTCCACCACACCAGCCCGCACCCCGACGGCCTCGGCGGGCAGCTGTGCATGCGGCAAGCGCTCGATCGCGCCGGGTTGTCGCCCGACGACATCGACTGCGTCAGCGCGCACGGCACCGGCACCAAGCTCAACGACGCGGCCGAGGCGGCGGCCGTGCGCCAGGTGTTCGGCCGCCGCGTCCCGCTGACCGCGACCAAGAGCCTGACCGGCCACACGCTCGGATCGGCGGGGCTGACCGCGCTGGTGCTCGCGCTCGAGTCGCTCCGGCAGCAGGCGATCCCGGCGACGCTGCGCGCGACGCCGCTCGACGACGCCCTCGGCCTCGACGTGGTCGACCGGCGGACCGCGGCCGAGCTCCGCCACGTGCTGGTCAACGCGTTCGGCTTCGGCGGCAGCAACGTGAGCGTCATCGTGTCGCGGCCGGACGCGAGGCCGTCATGACCACCGTCCCGTCCCCCGGCGCGGTCGGGTCCGTCCAGATCTGGAAGGCGGCGTTCTTCTCGACGTGTCACGCCTCCGCTCGGGATGTGCTCGCCGGGCGTGAACGGCCGTTCACGGCGCCGGCCTACGGGTTGCTGGTGGGCCGCGCGCGGCGGTTCACCAGCCTGGTCACGCAGATGCACGTCGAGGTCTGCGGTGCGCTGCAGCCGGAGGCCCAGCGCGCGCCGGCCGTGTTCGCGACCTGCCACGGCGAGATCCAGACCTGCGAGCGCCTGATCGCCGACTTTCGCGATACCTCGATGGTGAGCTCCGCCCGCTTCGCGCTCAGCGTCCACAACACACCTTCGGGGGTGTGCTCGGTCGCGACCGGCAGCACCGCACCGACCACCACGATCACCGGCACCAACGCGATCGCCGCGAGCTGGCTCGAGGCGTCGCTGATCGCGCTCGAGTCCGAGCGCCCGGTCGTGCTCAGCATCGCCGACGAGCCGGTCCCGCCGGTGTTCCGCGGACCGACCGAGCCGGTCGGCTTCGCCGCCGCGTTCCTGCTCGCCGCTGCACCGGATGCGGCCGGCCTGGGCTGCACCGCGGAGCTCGCGATCGTGGCGCGCGGCGACGACCACGAGGGTCCGGACGAGGCCCCGAACGAGGCCGCGGACGGGGCCCCGGACATCGATCCGCTGCAGGTCCTGGCGCGCGCGGCGGACGCCTTCGTGCACCGCGCGCCCGCGACGATCGTGCTCGGCCGGATCCAGCCCGGCGCACGGCTCGAGCTCCGGTTCTCACCTGGGGCCCGCGGGGAGGCGCGCGCGTGACGCTCGCCGTGCCCGGCCCGGCGGCCGGCTACCTCCCGCACCAGCCGCCGATGCTGCTGATCGACGACATCGTCGAGGTCACCGAGCAGCGCGCGGTGTGCCGCGCGACGATCCATCCCGACTGCGTGTTCGCGATCGACGGCGCGGTCCACCCCGCCGCGATGATCGAGTTCGTCGCCCAGGCCTGCGCGATCTACGCGAGCGCGAGCTCGGCCGGAGGCGGTGGCCCACCCCGGCTCGGCCTGATCATGGCGTGCCGCGAGGCCGAGTTCGCGGTCGACGCGTTCGCGGTCGGCGACGAGCTGACGATCGTCGCCAGCAAGGCGTTCGGCGGCAACCAGATGGCGTCGTTCACCGGCACGGTCAGCCGCGGCGACGCGCTGTGCGCGACGATCCAGCTGTCGGTCGTCGACGCCGAGCTCGCCGCGCTGTCGTCCGCGGCGGGCAGCGCGGGCGGCGCCGACGGCGCCCGGGACCTGGAGGTCGAGCCATGACCGCGATCGAGCGCAGCGAGACGGGGGGTGGGGACCCCGACGGCTCCGCCGGCGGGG
>JBGQCL010000131.1:0-25179 GCA_041495365.1 Kofleriaceae bacterium
AGGTCGGCGGCGATCTCCGGCGCGGCCGAGCTCGCCGGCATGCGAGCTGGTTCACCAGGATCGCCGCCCGCCAGCGCCGGGACCCGGACGCCGGCCGGAACGCGCCGGTCGCGGGTTGGACGCCCGATCGCGCGAGCGTCCTCGCTAGGGTACGCTTGCAGCGTCATGGGACTGCATCAGAAGGTAGGCCGGAGGGGAGCTCGGCCTAGAACTCGAGACCCACTGGCGCGTGAGATGGCGCAGCTCACCGAGGCTGAGCGCGTGAAACGTTGGCTGCGCGGGATGCGGGCCGCCGATGAGCTTTCGCAACGGCTACGGGCTGCCGAGGGTTCCAAGCCCGCGGAGACGGTTGCTCAGACTGCGAGGCGCCCGACGGCGGGGCCGCGCAAGGTCGGGGCGAGGGCCACCCGACGCAGGTGACTACGAATCTGATTCAGACAGGCCGCCCTGGCATGATAACCGTGTAAAATCGCATAGATATACTGGCAAATCCTGCCAGGGATTTGAACCTACTCATCGCGGGCTCTGTAGATGCGAGGACCCAACGCGCGTTCGCACAGGGGGCGCGCTGTGGGCAAACCCGAGAGCGCTCCAGACCCTGCGGTCAGTCGTGCTCGCGCCGGAGGCCGTGCTGGCGGATCAGGCTGTTCATCGTCGAGCGCGCCAGATCGAGCGAGCGCGCGGCCTCCGAGACGTTCCAGTCGTGCTTGGTCAGCGCGCGGAGCAGCAGCTCCTTCTGGTACTCGCGCACGGCGTCGTGAAGGCTGCGCTCGCCGTCGCTGGGCTGGGCGGCGGCGGCCTGGGGCAACAGGTGGCGCGGCGCGACGATGGTCGCGCCCTCGCTCTGGGCGCGGATGACGCCGGCCTGGACGGCGTTGGCGAGCTGGCGGATGTTGCCGGGCCACTCGGCGAGCTCGAGGGCGCGCAGCCCGCTGTCCGAGAGCGTGACGCGCAGCTCGGAGTCGGCGCTGAAGATCTGGCAGAAGTGCTGGGCCAGCAGGCGGATGTCGTCGGTGCGCTCGCGCAGATCGGGCATGCGGATCGGCAGCACGCTGAGCCGGTAGTAGAGATCTTCGCGAAACCGCTTCTCGCGGACCATGTCCTCGAGATCGGCATTGGTGGCAGCGATGATCCGGACGTCGACGAGCACCGGCTTGGGGCTGCCGAGCGGGTAGTAGGTCTTCGACTGCAGGAGCTGGAGCAGCTTGGCCTGCATTCGCGGCGACATCTCCGCCACCTCGTCGAGGAACAGCGTGCCGTTCTCGGCCGCGGCGATCCGGCCCAGCATCTGGCGGTGCGCGGTGGAGTGGCTGCCGGGCAGGGCGCCGAACAGCTCGCTCTCGATCAGCTCGTCGGGCATGGCGGCGCAGCTGACCTCGATGAACGGCTCGTTGCGCCGCGCGCCGCTGGCGTGGATCGCCTTGGCCACGGCGGTCTTGCCCGTGCCCGACGGGCCGGTGATCAGCACGCTGACATTCTTGGGGGCGACCATCGCGATGTGGCGAAGCACGTCCGCCATCGCCTGGCTGCGGCCGACCAGCGCCTCGACGCACAGGCCGGTGCGCCAGGCCTGGGTCGGATCGGGACCGTGCTGCTCGGCCTCGCGCGCCATGAGCTGGGCCAGCACGGGGGCGACGTGGCGCGAGAACGACTCGACGAGCGCGACGTCGTCGTCGTCGAACGGACCGGCCGCGGCGGCGCGCTGGATGTAGAGCGCGCCGATCACGACCTCGTCGCCGAGCGGCGCGCACAGCACCGCGCCGATGCCCTGCTCGCGGACGCTGGACCGGGCCGAGAACCGATCGTCGAGCAGCGCCGACGAGGTCTGGATGGTCTCGCCGCTCGCGAGCGCGGCGGCGACGATGCCCCGCGACACGCGCTTGCGGATCTGGTCGACCTCGACCGGGGAGCAGCCGCGGGCGATCGACCACCGCGGGGCGCCGAGGTCGTCGTCGTAGATCTCGAGGTAGCCCTGATCGGCGCCGGTGGCGCTGACGACCATGTCGACCGTCTCCTCGAGCGCCGGCCGCAGCGAGCGCCGCCGATTGAGCTCGAGCAACGCTAGAAACAGATCGCGTTCTCGTCGTAGCCTTTCGCGCATCGCGCCCGGCGCGCATGGTAGCAAATGATCGAGCTGGAGAGCTACACCGGTCGCCTGCGGGAGCAGGCGGCCGAGGTCCGTGCACCGTCGAGCGTCGCCGAGCTGTGCGAGCTGGTCGCGGCGCACGATCCGGGACGCCACGGAGCGCTGACGCTGCGCGCGAACGGCCACTCGCTGGACCGCCAGGCGCTGGGCCAGGGCATGGTGCTCAGCCTCGAGGGGCTGCCCCACCGGGTGTGCGTGACCGAGGACGACTGGATCGCCGGAGCCGCGCCGGCCGAAGCCCGGCCGCTGCGGTGGACGACCGTCGAGGTGACCGGGTGGACCCCGTGGGAAGCCGTGACGCGGGCGAGCCTGCGCCTGGCGCAGCCCGCAGCCTGGCTGCGCACGCCCGGCGACAGCTGGGTGGTCGACCGCTATCAGCCGCTTCCCGCGTCGCCGGCCGGCAATCACTGCGCCTGGCGGCGCGGTGCCGCGAACCAGGCGGAAAACGCGGCGGCGAACGCGGCGGCGAACGAGGCGGAAAACGCGGCGGCGAGCGCGGCGGCGAACGAGGCGGCGAACGCGGCGGCGAACGAGGCGGCGAACGCGGCGGCGAACGAGGCGGCGAACGACGCCGCGCCCGCCGCGCGCTTCGTGCCCTACGTGATGGTGAGCTCGGGGCGGATCACCACGGCCGGCAGCCTGTCGGGCGACGGGATGTGGCGGTTCTCGAGCGTGCTCGGCCGGGAATCCGACAGCGTGGTGTGGTTCGACCTGCTGCGCGCGGATGGCTCGATCGTGCGCGTGTTCAACGCGCGGTGGGACCTGTGGGACCACCGCAGCGGGCACCCCGGCCGCGAGCCGGCGCCGAGCAAGCAGCAGAACGATCAATGGTTCGACGCCGTGATCGGCGGCTTCGGGCTGCTCGGCTGCATCCTGAACATCAAGTACCTGCTGCTCGAGCTCGACGAGGGCCTCGACCACGGCGCGTTCCAGCTCAGCCCGCCCGGCGCGCCGCAGCAGGCGTCGCCGCGGTATCCGCGCCGCGAGCGCGAGCACCGCGCCTTCGAGCGGCGGCTGGAGACGCTGCGCGCCCGGGACGCGATCACCCTGCCGGCGGCCGCGCCGGCGCCGGCGCCCCAGGCCCAGGCCGATGCGGAGGCCGAGGCCCCGGGCTGGCCGCGCTATCCGCACGCTCCCGAGAGCGAGCTGGGCAAGACCGGCGCCGAGATCGACGCGCGCGCGCTGACCTGGATGTGGGCCACCGACAGCGCGGAGGCGCTGTTCGACACGCTCCAGCACCATCGCCGGGCGCAGGTCGCGCGCGAGGCCGAGCGCGGCCGCATCGCGATCCCCAGGCGGGTCACCGAGCACACGGTGGCGTGCTTCGGCCTGCTGTTCCCCAACTCCGGTCAGCCGATGCAGGGCGTGATCGGGAACGTGGCGTACGGGACGCCGCCCGCCGGGGCCGACGGATTTCTGCTGTGGGATCGCCACTACGGGTGGAAGAGCGCGGCGCTGATCCTGCGCTGGGGGCTGCTGCCGTGGGCGGCGCGGATCGGGGAGTGGTTCGTGTATCACCACGTGTTCGAGGCGTGCATCGACCACAGCCCGACGCAGAACACCATCCCCGAGTTCGGGTTCTTCATGGAGGGCCACGCGATCGCGCAGGACGAGCAGGCGCACCGGCCGTGCGGCGTCCAGCAGGCGTGGTCGATCCCGATCGGCGTCAACGGTGATGAGGGCCGCGACCTCGTGGCGCGGTTCCTCGCCGCGATCCATCGCATGTCGCACGAGTGGCGCTGGCTGGGCAACGCCGTGCGCGTGACGGTCTGCGACCTCAAGTGCTTGCCGCCCGGCCGCGCGCTCCTGTCGTCGTCGCCGGACCGCGACGCGATCGTCGTGACGCTGACCGTGGAGAACGGGCGCGGCTACCGGCGCTGGCTGGGCTGGGGCTCGCCGGCCCGGGCGTACCGCCGCCTGACCCAGCGGTTCGTCCGCGACGGCGTCAAGGTCCACCTCACCAAGGGCGTGTGCGCGCGCACCGCCGACCTGCGCGCGATGTACGGCCCACGGTTCCGGCAGTTCCTCGCGCTCAAGCGGACGCTGGACCCGCGCTGGTTCTGGGGGTCGGATCTGCTCGATCTCATCGAGGCGGCGGCAGAGTGACCAGACCGGGGAGCAGGACCGCGGCCCAGCGGACCGGGTCCGCGGCGCCGCGCAGGCGCAGGCCCGAGGCGGTGCCCGAGGCGGTGCCCGAGGCAGTGCCCGAGGCGGTGCCCGAGGCGGTGCCCGAGGTGGTGCCCGAGGCGGTGATCGAGTCGGCGGCCGCGTCGCCCGACGCCTGCCTGTGGAACACCGCGATCGCTTCGGCGTACTGCGGCATGTCGAGCGCGCGCGCCCGCTCGCCCAGCGCGGCGAGCGTCGGGCCGACCGGGCGACCCTCGAGGTGGTCGGCGGTGGCGGTGACCAGGTCGGCGAGCAGCACGGCGTAGCCCCAGCCCGCCCGGCGCACGGTGGCGATCGCGCGCCGGGCATCGCGGATCCACCGATCGCGCGCGCGGCCCTGCGCGGCCGCCGCCTGCGCCAGGCGACACGCGGCGAGCTGGTGGAACACCTTGAGGCGAGGCGCGGTGGAGCGCAGCAGCGCCGCCCACTTCATGCGCCGCACGCGCTGCTCGGCGAACTCGAGCGCCGCGGCGACGTCGCCGCGGTACAGCAGGCACTCGGCGCGCGAGTGAAACTCCGCGAGGTGCTGGAGGTGCACGTCGCGCGACGGCCAGTCGTGGCAGGCGTCGCAATCCAGCCACGCCTCGTCGGGCAGGTCGGCGAGCAGGTGCAGCGTGGCGGCGAACCGGATGCGGAACGTGACCTGGCCGAACCGATCGCCGCGGCGGTGGGCGTCGGCGAGCGAGTCCTCGGCCAGCGCCGCCAGCTCGCCGTAGCGTCCGGCCCAGCGCAGGGCGTCCTGGTGCACCGCGCGCGACACGTTGATCTCCCACCACGCGCCGGCGCACTGCTCGCGCGCGATGCGCTCGGCGCGCGCGGCCTGATCGACGCAGACCCCCCAGCGCCCGGTGGTCCACGCGAGCGTTGCCTCGGCGAGCGTGAACAGCGCGCGGATCCGGGCCGGCTCCCGGCCGCCCAGCTCGGCGCTCGCCCGGGCCATCATCTGGCGCGCCACCGATTCGTCGCCGCCGGCCGACACGTGGAAGATCGCCTCGATCGCGAGCGCGCGCGCGATCCGGTCCGGCGAGCCCGAGCGCATGCTGTGTGCGAAGTGCAGGCCCTGGACGTAGGCGCCCAGCGCGAGATCCGCCTTCGACAGGCTCGTGGTGGTCGCGTACGCCAGGTCGGCCAGGCTCGCGTGGGGCTCGACCGCCGCGCTGTGCAGCTGGTACGCCGGCTCGCGCCAGCGCCGGGCGCGCAGCCGCTGGACCACCAGCGCCGCGAGGATCGCGGTCCGCCGGCGCGGCAGCCGGACGCCGAACGGCTCGAACAGCTCGCGCACGAGGTCCATACCCGCGGTGATCTCGCCGGCCAGCAAGAAGTGGGTCGCGGCCTGGCCCTGCAGATCGCGGCGCTCGTCGCCGCCGGCGAGCCGCGCGGCCTCCAGGTAGCACTCGGCCGCGTGGCGCAGCTGGCCGGCGTACGACAGCGCGCGCGCCTGCTCGCGCAGCGCCGGCAGGCGGAGCTCGGCGCCGCCGATCTGCGCGCAGCGCTGCAGGCAGCGCACGGCGTGATCGAACGCCAGCGCCTCGATCGCCTCGCGCCCCGCCGCGAGCCACAGCTCGCCGGCCTTCCCGGGGTCGCCGGCGTCGCTCCAGTGCGCCGCGATCACCTCGCGCGGGACCTCGAGGACGTGCGCGAGCTCGGTGGCGAGCCGGCGGTGCACCGCCGAGAGATCGTCGCCCGCGCGGTGGTGCTGGATCGCCTCGCGCAAGGCATCGTGCGCGATCTCGATCGCCTCGACGCTGCGAAACGGGACGCGGCGGACCAGCCCGAGGTGCTCGAGCCGGTGGATGTCGTCGCGCGCGCTGTCGATGCGGCACACCCGGTCGACCACCGACATCGGCAGCGGCTCGCCCGACAGCGCCATCGCCGTGGCCAGCTCGACCGCGCCGGGCCCCAGCGCGTGCAGCTGATCGCCGACGACGTCGGCCAGGGCCAGGCTCGCGCTGCGCGGTACCTGGGGCTGGTATCCGACGAAGAAGCACAGGAGGCCGGGGTTGCCGGCCGCGGCGCGCAGGCCGTTGTCGAGCGAGAGCGAGTCGAGCCCGCGGCCGTGGGCCCGCAGCGCGACCAGCTCCTCGGCGTCGCGATCGGACAGCGGCGGCATGGCGATCTGCGCGCTGCACAGCCCGGCCACCGCCACCGGGAGCGTCCGGCCGCTGAGCACGATGCTCGGCCCACCGGCCGCGAGCAGGTGGCACAGCTCGCGCAGCAGCAGCAGGCCGTCGTCGTCGGCCCAGTGCACGTCGTCGACCCACAGCGTGAGCGGACACGCGGCGTGGACGCTGGCCAGCAGCGCGGCCAGCGCGCCGGGCAGTCGCAGCCGCCGCTCGCCGGGGTCGTCGGGCCCGGGCGCCACGGCCGGCGCGTCCAGCGCGCGGTCGAGCACCGGGAAGGTCTGGCGCAGCACGCCGGTCTCGTCGTGCGCCAGCCGCGCGCGCTCGCCGCGATCCAGGCGCAGCAGCCAGCGGGTCAGCTCGTCGATCAGCCCGTCGAACACGCGGTAGCGAACGTGCTCGCCGGGATGGCAGCGGCCCGCGAGCACCAGGCTGGCCGGCCGGCGCGCGCGCAGATCGCCGAGCGCGCGCGCCAGCAACGAGCTCTTGCCGATCCCCGACGGTCCGAGCACGGCGACCCGCGCGCCGCCCGGGTCGAGCAGCGCCTGCAGGCGCTCGAGCTCGCGGTCGCGTCCGATCAGCACGGACTGCCCGGCGCCGGTCGACCGCCGCGCGCGGCTGCGCGGCTGGCACAGCGGCGCCGCGAGGGCGAGCGCCTGCGCCGCCGTGCAGCGCTGCGCCGGGTCGTTGCGCAGGGTGGCCGAGATCAGCGCGAGGATCGGCGGCGGCGCCTCCGGCCACGCGGCGCGCGCGGCGTCGCACAGCCGGTCCTCGGCGACGTGCCACGACAGCGGGCTGCGCGGCGGCAGCGCCCCGGTCACCAGCTCGTACAGCGTGGCGCCGAGCGCGAACAGATCGAGCGCCGGCGAGGGATCGGCCGCGCCCAGCGCCTCCGGCCCGAGGTAGGCCAGCGTGCCGGCGAGCGCGTTGGGGCTGCTGGTGACGAAGCTCGACGCATCGGTCCGCGTCGCCAGGCCGTAGTCCACCAGGACGGTCGAGCCGTCGACGTCGACCATGATGTTCTGGGGCTTGATGTCGCGATGGACCAGGCCGGCGTCGTGTAGATCGACCAGCCCGGACAGCGCGCCGAGCAGGATGCCGCCCAGGCGGGCGGGCTCGCCGCGCCAGTCGGTGTCGCGCGCCCACTCGTCGAGGGTGCGGCCGCGCAGCAGCGCCATCGAGATGTAGCTGGCAGAGCCCTCGACGAACAGGTCGTAGATCGGCACCAGGTGGGGGCTCGACAGCGACATCGCGATGCGGAACTCGCGCTTGATGTTGAACAGATCGTCCGACGAGGCGTCCGGGGCCAGCGCCTTGATCGCCACCAGCCGGCCGGTGCGGCGATCGCGCGCCGAGAACACCCGGCCCATCGCGCCCGAGCCGATCTCCTCGATGAGCTCGTACTGCCCTAGCTCCACCGCGCACGAGGCTAACACACGCCGCCGCTGCGCCGCTGGCCCGGCGGCCGCGCACGCGGGGCGGCGCGACGCAGATCACCGTGAGGGGCGGATCTCCAGTTCGCAACGCAGGGTTTGCCATGACCGGCGCCGGTGTCCGAAGAGCCGGACACTCGGCGCGACCCGACTGGCGAGGAGCCGGACACTCGCGCGTGCGTTCGCGCCCGGCGCGCGATCCAACTCCGTGTCGTTGCTCGATCGCGCCGCGATCGACCGCGCTGGTACGTGCCGTGCACATCGGCTCGCCGCGCAACCGCCGCGCTCCTCGTCGAGAGCTCACCCTCCATGAACCAACCTGTCTGCCTGTTCGGCGCGTTCGCGCGCCATCTCCAGTCGCAACCCGACGCGCTGCTGTATCGCTACCTGGTCGACGGTGACCCGGGCGGCAAGGTCGTCGAGTGGACGTATGCCCAGGCCTACCGGCGCTGCGCCGCGGTCGCCGGGCTGCTGTCGGAGCACGGCCTCGCGGGCAAGCGCGTGCTGCTGCTCGCGCAGCCCGGCCTCGACTACGTCGCGACGTTCCTAGGCTGCCTGATGGCGCGCGTGGTGGTCGTCCCCGCGTACCCGCCGGTGGGCGCGCGCAGCGACAACGCCGTCGCCCGCCTGGCCGCGATCGCCACCGCCGCTCAGATCGATGCAGTCGTGACCACCACCCCGATCGCAGCGCTGGCCGGCGCGATCGTCCGCGGCACGCCGCTCGCCGACGTGCCGTGGCTGCCCACCGACGCGGTGGGCGACCCGGCGCCGGGCGTGGACTGGCTGGCGGTCCCGGCGCCGGGCGAGCTCGCCTACCTGCAGTTCACCTCGGGCTCGACCTCCGATCCCAAGGGCGTGATGGTGACCCACGGCAACGTCGCCCACAACTCCGATCTGATCCGGCAGAAGTTCGGGCACAGCGCGCAGGCCCGCGGCTTCAGCTGGCTGCCGCCCTACCACGACATGGGGCTGATCGGCGGCATCCTCCAGCCGCTCTACGTCGGGTTCGAGGTGACGCTGATGTCGCCGCTCGACTTCCTCAAGCGTCCGATCCGGTGGATCGAGGCGATCTCGCGGTTCCGCGTGACCACCGCCGGGGGCCCGGACTTCGGCTATGCGCTGTGCACGCGGCGGTTCCGTCCCGGCGCGACCGCGATCGACCTGTCGTCGTGGCGGGTCGCGTTCAACGGCGCCGAGCCGATCCGGCCCGACACGCTGGACCGGTTCTGCGAGACCTTCGGGCCCCACGGCTTCGCGCGCACGGCGTTCTACCCGTGCTACGGCCTGGCCGAGGCGACGCTGATCGTCACCGGCGGCGAGCTCGACCAGGCGCCGGTGGTCCGGCGCGCCGATCGCGATCAGCTCGCGCGCGGGCGGTTCGCCGAGGCCGCCGGCTCCGCCGCGGCGGTCGAGCTCGTGGCCTGCGGGACCCCGGCGGCGGACCAGCAGCTCGCGATCGTCGACCCGTACAGCTGCGCGCAGGTCGGGGACGGTGTGGTGGGCGAGATCTGGATCGCCGGTGGCAGCGTGGCGGCGGGCTACTGGAACCGGCCCGACGCCACGCACACCGCGTTCGCGGCGCGCCGGAGCGATGACCCGGCCGCCGGGCCGTACGCCCGCACCGGCGACCTCGGGTTCGTCGCCGGCGGGGAGCTCTACGTCACCGGGCGGCACAAGGACCTGATCATCGTGCGGGGGCGCAACCTCTACCCGCACGACATCGAGGACACGGTGGCGGGCGCGCATCCCGCGATCCGCGCCGGCTGCGTCGCCGCGTTCAGCACGTTCGCCGGGGCCGCCGAGGGGATCGCCGTCGCGGCCGAGGTCCAGAGCGCGGGGCAGCAGGATCTCACCGCGGTGATCGATGCGATCCGCGGCGCGGTGATCGCGGCGCACGACGTCGGCGCCACCGAGGTCATCCTGCTGCCGTCGCGCGCCATGCCCAAGACGTCGAGCGGCAAGCTCACGCGCGCGGCGTGCCGGGCCGGCATCGCCGATGGAACGATCGCGACGGTCGCCCGCTGGCGGGCGGACCCGCCGCCGTCGCCCGCGGCGCGGGAGTCGGGCGGGCAGGGGCCGGGCGGCGAGGCGGCGCAGCCGGTGGGTCGCATACGCGCATGGCTGCGCGACGCGATCGCCGCGCGGACCGGGCTGTCCGCCGGGGACATCGCGACCGGCCGCCCGCTGGTCGAGTACGGCCTCGACTCGCAGATGGCGGTCGAGATCGCGGGCGATCTCGAAGCGGCGCTGCACCACCCGGTGCCGGCCACGCTGGCGTGGAACCATCCGACGATCGACGCGATCGCCGCGTATCTCGCCGGAGCCGGCGCCGGAGCCGGGGCCGGCGGCGCGACGGTGCCGGCCGCGGCGGTGACCGCGGGCGCGCCGCCGGCGGCGATCGCGATCGTCGCGGTCGGCTGCCGGTTCCCCGGCGGGGTCGACGGGCCCGAGGCGTTCTGGCGGCTGCTGTGCAGCGAGGTCGACCCGATCGGGCCGGTCCCCGCGGACCGCTGGACCCACACCGAGGTTCTCGCCAGCTCCCTCGCCAGCGTCGATCCGGGGCGCGGGCAGGCCGCGCAGCTCGGCGGGTTCGTCGATCGCGTCGACGAGTTCGACGCCGCGTTCTTCGCGATCTCGCCGCGCGAGGCCGAGGCGCTGGATCCCCAGCAGCGGCTGCTGCTCGAGGTCTGCTACGAGACCCTCGATCGCGCCGGGCTGGCCAACGGCCGGCTGGCGGGCAGCTCGACCGGCGTGTTCGTCGGGATCAGCAGCAACGACTACTACCTGCGCCAGGAGCGCGCCGGAACGGTCGATCCGCGCTACTCGGTGACCGGCAACCTGGCCAGCGTCGCCGCCGGGCGGGTGTCGTACGCCCTGGGGCTGGTCGGCCCCTGCCTCGCGGTCGACACCGCGTGCTCGTCGTCGCTGGTCGCGGTGCACCTGGCCTGCCAGAGCCTGCGGTCCGGCGAGTGCGAGCAGGCGCTGGCCGGCGGCGTCAACCTCATCCTCGGCCCCGAGGGCCACGTCTACTTCAGCGCGCTGCACGCCACGTCGCCGCGCGGCCGGTGCGCCAGCTTCGACGCGAGCGCCGACGGCTACGTGCGCAGCGAGGGCTGCGGCGTGGTGCTGCTCAAGCCGCTCGAGGCGGCGCAGCGCGACGGCGACCGCATCCTCGCCGTGATCCGCGGCAGCGCGATCAACCACGACGGCCGCAGCAACGGCCTGACCGCGCCCAGCGGGCGGGCGCAGGAGACGGTGATCCGCCGCGCGCTGGCCAGCGCCGGCGTGGCCCCCGCGCAGGTGAGCTACGTCGAGACCCACGGCACTGGCACGCCGCTGGGCGATCCGATCGAGGTCGAGGCGCTCGCGGCGGTGTACGGTGCCGGGCGCGGTGCGGACCAGCCGCTCCGCATCGGATCGACCAAGAGCCGGATCGGCCACGCCGAGGCGGCGGCCGGCATCGCCGGTCTGATCAAGACCGCGCTGGCGCTCGACGCGGAGACCCTGCCGGGCAACCTCCACTTCGAGACCCCGAACCCGCACATCCGGTGGGCCGAGCTGCCGGTCTCGGTGGTGCGCGAGGCCGCGCCGTGGCCGCGCGGCGACGCGCCCCGGTTCGCGGGCGTCAGCAGCTTCGGGTTCAGCGGCAGCAACGCCCACGCGGTGCTCGAGCAGGGGCCCGCGGCCCGGCCACCGGCGCGCGCGCCGGAGCGAGTGCCGGAGCGAGTGATCGATGCGCCGCAGCTGATCGCGGTCGGCGCGCACACGCCCGAGGCGCTCGATGCCCGGCTCGCCCAGGTCGAGCAGCTGGCCCGCAGCAGCGATGCCGCGCTGGTCGATCTGGCGCTCTCGATCGCGACCTCGAGCAGCCACCTGGTGTGCCGTGCCGCGACCGTGGCGACCGCGCGCGGGCTCGAGGCGGCGATCCAGCGCTGCCGGCGCGCACCGCGCCCGGCGCCGATCCGCAGGCTCGCGTTCGCGTTCACCGGCCAGGGCGCCCAGCGCGCCGGCATGGGGATGCAGCTCGCCGAGCGCTGGCCGGTCATCGCCGACGCCCTGCAGTGGTGCGACGAGCGGTTCCGCACCGAGTCGGGCCTGCCGCGCGGCCTGCGCGAGGTGATGTGGGCCGCGCCGGGGACCCCGGCGGCCGCGCTGCTCGATCGCACGGACTACACCCAGGCGGCGATGTTCGCGTTCGCGTACGCGGTGACGTGCTGGTGGCGCGCGCTGGGCATCTCGCCCGATGTCGTGCTCGGCCACAGCATCGGCGAGGTCGCGGCGGCGTGCACCGCGGGCGTGCTGGATCCCGCGGCGGCGATGCGGCTGGTGGTGGCGCGCGGGCAGGGCATGCGCCGGTTGCCGCCCGGCGGCGCGATGGTCGCCGTCGGCGCCGCGGAGCGCGAGGTCGCCGCGCTGATCGATGGCTGGCCGGATACCGCGATCGCGGCGGTCAACGGCCCGCGCCAGGTCGTGGTCGCCGGTCCCGAGATCCGCATCGCCCGGGTGGTGCAGCACGGCGGCGCGGCGGGGTGGCAGACCAGCCGCCTCGCGGTCTCGCACGCGTTTCACTCGCCGCTCATGGCGCCGATGGTCGAGGAGCTCGGCCGGCGCGCGGCGGAGCTGTGCCACCGCGCGCCGCAGGTCCTCTGGATCAGCGCGATGACCGGGGCGCCGGTCGGCGACGGCGCCGCGCGCGCCGGGTACTGGACCGAGCACGTGCTCGCGCCGGTCCGGTTCGACCAGGCGCTGGCGGCGCTGCCCGCCGACGTCGACGCCGTGGTCGAGCTCGGTCCGCAGCCGGCGCTGACCGCGGTCGCGCTGCGCACGTGCGGCGCGGGCTCGCGCCGGTGGATCCCGTGCGCGCGGCCCGAGCGCGAGGACGTCAGCTTGCTCGAGGCGGCGGCGGACCTCTACCAGGGCGGCGTCGACCTCGACCTGGCGCGCCTGTTCCCGGCGGATCGCCGCCGGATCGCGCTGCCGAGCTACCCGTGGCAGCGGCGGCGCTACTGGACCGCCGCGCCCGCGCCGGCCGCTGCACCGCCCGCAGCGGTCGCAGCTCCGGCGATCGCAGCTCCAGCGCCGTCGGCTCCAGTGTCCTCGGCTCCGGCGCCCTCGGCCCCGGCGCTCGACCCGTCCAGCGACGCTCCCCTGCGTCCGGCGGTCGCGACTCCGACGGCCGAGCCGCAGGAGCTCGTACCTCTGGCAGTCGAGCCATCGAGCGCCACCGCCGGGCAGCTGGTGTTCGAGCTCGTGCACCAGCAGCTCGAGGTGATGCGCCAGCAGCTCGGGCTGCTCGCCGGCGAGCTCGACGCCAGCGCCGACGCCGCGCCCGCGCTGCCCACCGCGTCCAACCTCCGCACCCTGGAAGGCCACAACTGATGTCGAATCGTTCGGCGCACATCCTCGCCTCGCTGTCGCAACTGCTCGCCCGCCAGCTCCGCATGCCGCCCGGCGAGCTCGATCCCCGGCGCCCGTTCCTCGAGCTCGGAGCCGACTCGCTGGTGCTGCTCGAGATGTCCCACGCGGTGGAGCGCGATCACGGCGTGCGCGTGGCGCCCCATCAGCTGTTCGAGCAGGTCACCGACCTGGCGACGCTCGCCGAGTTCGTCGCGCACCACGAGGTGCGCCCCGAGGGCGCCGCGCCCGCGCCGGTCGAGGCCAGCGCGCCGGTCGAGGCCATCGCGCCGGTCGAGGCCAGCGCGCCGGTCGAGGTCATCGCGCCGGTCGAGGCCCTCGCGCCGGTCGAGGTCATCGCGCGCCGCGAACCGCGGTCGGTCGAGCCGCCGGCCGCCGGCCGGAGCGCCACGCCGGCCGATCGGCTGACCCCGGTGATCGCGCGCCAGCTCGATCTGATGTCGGAGCAGCTGCGCCTGCTCGGCGCAGGCGGCGCCGGTGCGCGCGCGTCGCGATCGCCGGCGGCCATCCATCCGGCCGAGCCCGCGCGCGAGTCTCGATCGAGCGCAGCGCCGGCCGCGCGACCGGCGGTGTCACGGGCGGCCTCGCCGGCAGCGTCGGCCGCGCCACCCGCCGCGGCGTCGGCCGCGCCACCCGCCGCGGCGTCGGCCGCGCCACCCGCCGCAGCGCCGGCCGCGCCATCCGCCGCACCGGCGATCGCGCCGCCGGCCCGCAGCCCGGAGCAGCAGCGCTACCTCGCCGACTTCATCCGCCGCTACAACCTGCGCACCCGGGGCTCGAAGGAGCACGCGCAGCGCCACCGCGATGCGCTCGCGGATCGCCGCGCCACCGCGGGGTTCTCGGGCGAGACCAAGGAGCTGCAGTACCCGATCGTCGGCGCCGGCGCGCGCGGATCGCGGCTGTGGGACGTCGACGGCAACGAGTACATCGACATCGCGATGGGGTTCGGCGTGCACCTGTTCGGCCACGCGCCGGAGTTCATCGGCGAGGCGGTCGCCGACCAGCTCGCCCGCGGCGCGCAGATCGGGCCGCAGTGCGCGCGGGCCGGAGAGCTCGCCGAGCGCCTGACGCGGATCACCGGCCTCGAGCGGGTGACGTTCTGCAACTCGGGGACCGAGGCGGTGATGACCGCGCTGCGGATCGCCCGCGCGGCGACCGGGCGCAACGGCGTCGTGATGTTCCGCGGCTCGTACCACGGCCACTCGGACGGCACGCTGGCGCTCGGCCGTCGCGGCGACCGCCACGCGTCGATCCCGATGGCGCCGGGCATCCCGCAGGGCGCGGTCGACGACCTGGTGATCCTCGACTACGACGATCCGCGCTCGCTCGATGCGATCCGCGCCGCCGCCGGCGGGCTCGCCGCCGTGCTGGTCGAGCCGATCCAGAGCCGGTGGCCCGAGGTCCAGCCGCACGGCTTCCTGCACCAGCTGCGCGCGCTGACCCGCGAGCTCGACATCGCGCTGATCTTCGACGAGGTCATCACCGGGTTCCGCGTCCACCCGCGCGGCGCGCAGGGCCGGTTCGGCGTCACCGCCGACATCGCCACCTACGGCAAGCTGCTCGGCGGCGGCATGCCGATCGGCGTGGTCGCGGGCGCGCGCCGCTACCTCGACCGGATCGACGGCGGGGCGTGGCGGTTCGGCGATGCCAGCTACCCCGCGGTCGAGACCACGTTCTTCGCCGGCACGTTCTCCAAGCATCCGCTCGCGGTCGCCGCGGCGCTCGCCGTGCTGCGCGAGATCGAGGCGCGCGGTCCCGAGCTCTACGACCGGCTCGAGGTCCAGACCGCGCGGCTGGCCGCCGGCATGAACCGGGCGTTCCGCGCCGAGGACGTGCCGCTGGCCCTGGTCCACGCCGGATCGATGTTCCGGATCGCGTCGCGCGGCGGCGCCGATCGCACCAACTACCTGCACGAGTCGCTCGAGCTGCGCCTGCTCTACCAGCACCTGATCTTCGCGGGGATCTACGTCTGGGAGGGCCGCACCGGGTTCCTGTCGACGGCCCACACCGACCGGGACGTCGACCGGATCGTCGCGGCGACCGGCGCGGCGATCGCCGCGATGCGCGACGGCGGGTTCCTCGCCCGCCGCGCCGCGCCCACCGCAGCGGCACCAGCGGCAGCGGCAGCGGCAGCGGCAGCGGCAGCGGCAGCGGCAGCGGCAGCGGCGCCGGCAGCGGCAGCGGCGCCGGCAGCGGCACCGGCACCGGCACCTGCACCGGCGGCGGCAGCGGCAGCGGCAGCGGCGGCGGCACCGGCAGCGGCAGCGGCAGCGGCAGCGGCAGCGGCGGCGGCACCGGCAGCGGCAGCGGCAGCGGCACCGGCACCGGCGGCGGCAGCGGCAGCGGCAGCGGCACCGGCAGCGGCAGCGGCAGCGGCAGCGGCAGCGGCACCGGCAGCGGCAGCGGCACCGGCCGCACCGGCCACCGAGCTCCGGCGCGCGCCGCTGTCGTGGGCCCAGGAGGGCATCTGGCTGCAGGCGCAGCTCGAGGCCGGGACCGGCAGCTTCAACATGCCGGGCGGGGTGCGCCTGCGCGGCCAGCTGCGGGTCGACGCGCTCGAGCGCGCCCTGCGCGAGATCGTCCGCCGCCATGCCGTGCTGCGCACGCGGTTCGCGGTCGTCGATGGCCGGCCGGAGCAGGTCATCGCGCCCGCCGGCGAGACCGAGCTCGTGCTCGCGCGGATCGACGGGCAGGGCCCGGGCGCCGTTCGCCAGCTCGCGATCGACGAGGCGCGCCGCCCGTTCGACCTCGAGCGCGGGCCGCTGCTGCGCGCCTGCCTGATCGCGGTCGACGCCGGCGAGTGGGTGCTGCTGGTGACCCTGCACCACCTGATCGGGGACGGCTGGTCGTTCGCGCTGCTGGTCGACGAGCTGGCCGCGCTGTACACCAGCCACTGCGCCGACAGCGCGCCGGCCGCGCTGCCCGCGCCCGCGCTGCAGTACGCCGACCACGCGGTCCGCCAGCGCCAGGCCATCGACGACGGCGTCGCGGAGCGCCAGCTGGCGTACTGGAAGCACCGGCTCGACGGCGCGCCCGAGAGCCTGGCGCTGCCCACGGATCGCCCGCGGCGCGGCGGCGTCGGCCACAGCGCCACCCTCGCGCAGACCGTGGAGCCCGCGCTGGTGCGCTCGCTGCACGAGCTGGCCAGGGCGACCCGCGCGACCCTGCACATGGTCCTGCTCGCCGGCTACGCCGCGCTGCTGCACCGCCACACCGGCCAGGACGACCTCGCGATCGGCACCCCGGTGACCACGCGCGATCGCGCGGAGCTGCGCGGCATGCTCGGCCCGTTCGTCAACACCGTGGTGTTCCGCCTCGCGGTCGAGCGCGACGCCAGCTTCGCGGACCTGGTCCAGGGCGCCCGGCTCGCCACGCTCGGCGCGTACGCCCACCAGGATGTCCCGTTCGCGCGCGTGGTCCAGGCGATCCAGCCCGCGCGGCTGCCCGACCGGCACCCGCTGTTCCAGGCCTGGTTCAACCTCGAGCCGGACGCGGGCGCGAGCGAGCTGCGGCTGCCCGGGCTCGAGGTCGCGCTGCTCGACGATCAGATCGACACACCCACCCAGCTCGACCTCAGCCTGGGCGCCGAGCTGCGCGGCGGCGCGCTCGTGCTCAAGTGGATCTACAACGAGGCGCTGTTCGATCGCGCGACGATCCAGCACCTCGCCGAGCAGCTCGTCCACCTGCTGGCGCAGGTCGCGGCCGACCCCGCGGCGCCGCTCGCCCGCCACTCGCTGGTGACCGCGGAGGCCGACTGGATGCTGCCCGATCCCGCGGCGCCGCTCGAGCAGCCCGACCACGCGAAGGTCACCGATGCGTTCGCCCAGCAGGTCGACCGCTCCCCCGGCCACCCGGCGATCGTCCAGGGCCAGCGCCGGTGGAGCTACGCCGAGCTGTGGCACGCCTCGGTCGGGTTCGCCGATGGCCTGGCGCGATCGACCCGGCGCGGCGACGTGGTCGCGGTCAGCGGCGCGCCCAGCTTCGGCCTGATCGCCGCCATGCTGGGCACGCTGCTCGACGACCGCGTGCTCTTGCCCATCGATCCGGGGCTGCCGCCCGAGCGCCAGGCGGTGATGCTGCGCGAGGCCGGCGCGCGCTGCATCGCCCGCACCGGCGCCGAGGACGCGGAATGCACCGAACCATTCGCAGCCCCCGGCCGCGCCGCGACCGCTGCGACCGCGGCGCTGGCGCGCCAGCCGGGCGACGCCTACATCTTCTACACCTCGGGGACCACCGGCACGCCCCGGGCCGTGCTCGGCACCCACCGCGGCCTCGCGCACTTCGTCGCGTGGCAGCGCACCGAGTTCGACGTCGGTCCGCGCGACCGGGTCGCCCAGACCACGCGGCTGTCGTTCGACGCCGTCCTGCGCGACGTGTTCCTGCCGCTGACCAGCGGCGCCACGCTGGTGCTCCCCGAGGACGGCGACCTCGCCGATCCGGACGCGGCGCTGGCCTGGCTGTCGCGCCAGAAGATCACGCTGCTGCACACCGTCCCGAGCCTGGGACAGCACTGGATCGCCCGCGCCGACCGCCGCGCGCGCCTGCCCGATCTGCGCCGGGTGTTCTTCTCGGGCGAGCCGCTGCAGGCCGAGCTGGTGCAGCGCTGGCGCCAGCTCGCCCCGGCGGCCGAGGTCATCAACTTCTACGGCCCGACCGAGACCACGATGATCAAGTGCTACCACCGGGTCCCGGATCTGCCCGAGGCCGGCGTGCAGCCCGCCGGGATCCCGCTGCCCGACACCCAGGCGCTGGTGCTCACCCCCGAGCGCACGCGGTGCGGCGTCGGCGAGATCGGCGAGATCGTGCTGCGCACCGCGTACGGCACGCGCGGCTACCTCAACGTCCCCGATCGCGACCCGCAGCGGTTCATCGCCAACCCGCATGCGCACGACGGCATCGGCCTGTACTGCACCGGCGATCGCGGCCGCTACCGGGCGGACGGCCAGCTCCAGATCCTGGGCCGCACCGACCGTCAGATCAAGCTGCGCGGCGTGCGCATCGAGCTCGCCGAGCTCGAGAGCGTGCTCGGCGAGCTCCCGGCCGTCCGCCAGGCCTCGGTGCAGCTGCTCGGCGAGCCGCCGGCCGCCCGCCTGGTCGCGTTCCTGGTCACCGACGACGGGGCCAGCCAGGACGACATCCTGGCGGCGCTGCGCGTCCGGCTGCCGGACGCCATGATCCCGGCGCGGCTGGTGGTCGTCCGCGAGCTTCCGCGGCTGGGCACCGGCAAGGTCGACGCCCGGGCGCTCGCCGCGCTCGCCGCCGCGCCGCCGGCGGCCGCCGCCCCGGTGGCCCCGGCGACGCCGACCCAGGCGCTGGTCGCCGAGCACGCGCGCGAGCTGCTCGGCGTCGAGCAGCTCGGCATCCACGACAACTTCTTCGAGCTCGGCGGCCACTCGCTGCTGGCGGCGCAGCTGGTCGCGCGGCTGCGCGCCGCGCTCGGCATCGAGCTCGGCCTGCGCGCGCTGTTCGACGCGCCGACCGTGGCCGGCCTCGCCGAGCACATCGACCGCAAGCCCGGCGCGAGCGAGCGCGCCCTGGCCCTGGCCCTCCAGACCCCGGGTGGCGAGCGCGCCACGGAGACCATCGAGCTGTGAATGACGACATCGACAACCACGTCGACCACCAACCCGGCGACGTTCTGGACCATCTGGTGCGGTCAGCTGGTCTCGGTGCTGGGCTCCGGCATGACCCAGTTCGCGCTGGCGGTGTGGGCGTTCCAGCGCAGCGGCTCGGCCACCCAGTTCGGGGTGATCGCGATGTGCGCGGTGCTGCCCGGCCTGCTGCTGTCGCCGATCGCGGGTGCGTTCGTCGATCGCTGGAATCGCCGGACGGCGATGCTGGTGTCCGACGCCGGGGCGGCGGTGGCGAGCGGGGCGATCGCGATGCTGGTGGCCACCGACCGGATCGCGGTGTGGCAGCTCTACGTCGCGACGGCGTTCAGCTCGAGCCTGGCCGCGCTCCACGGGCCGGCCTACCAGGCGATGACCTCGATGCTGGTGCCCAAGGCCCGGCTCGGCAGGGCGAGCGGCGCGGTGCTGGCCGCCGATGCCGCCGCGGAGCTGTGCTCGCCGGTGCTCGGCGGGCTGCTGCTCCATGCCTGCGGCCTGACCGGGATCTTCGTCATCGACCTGTGCACGTTCGCGGTCGCGGTGGTGTCGCTGAGCGCGGTCCGCGTGCCGTCGCTGCCGCGGCCACCGCGGGTGCACCGCGCCCCGTCGATCTGGCGCGAGACCGCCGAGGCGTGGCGCTACATCGCGGTGCGCCGCGGCCTGGTCGGGCTGTTCGCGCTGTCGTGTGTGAGCAGCCTGGCGGTCGGCTTCCTCGAGGTGCTCAGCGCGCCGGTCGTGCTGTCGCTGGCGTCACCGGGCGTGCTGGGAGCGGTGCGCTCGTTCTCCGGCGCCGGCATGCTGGCGGGCAGCGTCGCGATGCATCTGTGGGGCGGGCCGCGCGCGCGGGTCACGGGGGTCGTCGGCTTCCAGCTCGTGCTCGGCGCGCACCTGGTGGTCATGGGATTTCCGACCGCGCCGTGGCTGCTCGCGGCGGCGGGCTTCGGCGCGCTGTTCTCGATCCCCATGGTCAACGGCTGCGCCCAGACCCTGTGGCAGACCAAGGTCGCGCTGGACCTGCAGGGCCGCGTGTTCGCCCTGCGCCGGCTGGCGCGGATCTGCCGCCCGCTCGGCTTCGTCGCGGCCGGCGCGCTCGCCGATCGCGTCCTCGATCCGCTGATGTCGGGCGGTGGCTTCGCGCGCGCGGTGGGGCCGTGGATCGGGGTGGGGCGGGGACGCGGCAGCGCGCTGCTGCTCGCGCTGGTCGGCGCGGTCACCATCGTCGCGACGCTCGCCGTGTCGCGCTATCGCCCGCTCCGCGAGGTGCAGCATGAGCTCCCCGATGCCCACTGACCGCGCGGCGGCCCGCGCGCAGACCGCGATCCCCGGGATCATCGGCGGCCTCGGCCCGCTGGCGCACATCGCGCTGGAGCGCCGGCTGATCGCCGAGTCGGCGCGGCGCGGCGCGACCAGCGACGGCGGCCACCCGGTGTGGATCCTGGTCAACGCGACCGACATCCCGGATCGCACCACCAGCCTCGCCGACGGCAGCGACGGCTGCGCGCGCTCGCTGGTCCGCTACGGCCGCGTGCTCGAGGCCGCCGGTGCCGACTTCCTGGTCGTCGCGTGCAACACCGCGCACGCGTTCCACCGCCGGGTGCAAGCCGAGCTATCGATCCCGTGGCTGCACCTGATCGATCACACCGCCGCGGCGATCGCTGGCCGCACCCCCGGCATCGAGCGCGTCGGCGTGCTGGCGACCGACGGGACCCTGCGCGCGTCGCTGTACCCGCGCAGCCTGCAGGGCCTCGGCATCGCGACGATCGCGCCGGCCGTCGGCTCCGGCCTGCAGGCCGAGATCATGGACGCGATCTACGCGCCGGGCTGGGGCATCAAGGCCAGCGGCGTCGAGATCGGCGCACGGGCCCAGGCCACGGTGTGGCGCGCCGTGCACTGGCTCGAGCAGCACGGCGCCGAGCTGGTCATCGCCGGCTGCACCGAGCTGTCGGCCGCGCTCGAGACCCTGTCCCTCGCCACCACCTTGCCGCTGCCCTGGCTCGATCCGCTCGAGGTCGCGGCCCAGCTCACGATCGATCTTGCGTTTGGCATGGCGTCCGGCGCCGCCAGCGCGGTCGTCGCCCCGGGCCGCGCGCCCCTGCGAAAGGCATCCCGATGAGATTCACCCTGTTCTTCTTTGGCTCCGACGCGAGCGACGGCAATCCCTACGACCTGCTGTTCGAGGCGGCGCGGTTCGCCGACCGCCACGGGTTCACCGCCGTGTGGACCCCGGAGCGCCACTTCGCCCGGTTCGGCGGCGCGTTCGCCAATCCGGCGGTCACCAGCGCGGCGCTGGCGGCGATCACCCGGCGGATCCAGCTGCGCTCCGGCAGCCTGATCTCGCCGCTCCACGACGTGATCCGGATCGCCGAGGAGTGGTCGATGGTCGACCGGATGTCCGGTGGGCGCGTCGCGATCTCGTTCGGCTCGGGCTGGAACGCGAACGACTTCGCGTTCTTCCCCGAGCGCTACGCCCGCCGCCACGAGGTGATGTACGACCAGATCGGCCAGCTCCGGCGGCTGTGGCGCGGCGAGCCGATCACCCGCGACGCGCCGTCGGGCCCGGTCGCGCTGTCGCTCTACCCGCGGCCGGCGCAGCCCGAGCTGCCGATCTGGGTGACCACCTCGGGCTCGCCGGACACCTACCGCTCGGCGGCGCGGATCGGCGCCAACGTGCTCACCCACATGATCATGCAGGACGCAGGTCAGCTCGCCGAGAAGATCCGGCTGTACCGCGACGAGCGCGCCGCGGCCGGCCTCGCGCCGCGCGCCGGCGTGGTGAGCCTGATGCTGCACACCTTCGTCGGCGCCTCGGACGCCGCGGTGCGCGAGATCGTTCGCCCCAGCTTCCGCGAGTACCTGCGCTCCGCCGTCAAGCTCGAGGTCGCCGCGGCGCGCAGCGCGGGCACGGTGAGCGGCGGCCTGCGGATGCCCGGCGAGGACATCCCGCCCGATCTCGTCGAGGAGATCCTCGACATGACGTTCGACCGCTACTACCAGAACGCGTCGTGCATGGGCGCGCTCGACACCGCCCACGCGGCGGTGAAGCGGTTCGAGGCGGCCGGCGTCGACGAGATCGCATGCCTGATCGACTTCGGCGTCGCGCCCGGGCTGGTGCTCGAGGGCCTCGAGTACCTGCGCCGGCTCAAGGAGCGCTTCGAGCCATGACGCCACGATCCATCACCGACCTGGCCATCACCGACCTGGCCATCACCGACCTGGCCTGCGCGCGCAGCCGCCGCGGCCGCTGCCCTGACTCCCTGACCGAGAGGATCGAACCGTGGATCGAACCGTGAAAGCTACGTCCCAGACCATCGCCGCCGACCTGCGGCAGCTCCTCGCAGATCTCGCGCGCCGCGGCGTCCGGCTATCGACCCGCGGCGACGTGCTCCAGTGCGACGCACCGCACGGCAGCTTGAACGCCGGCGCGCGCGCGCTGCTGTCGGCGCGCAAGGGCGAGATCATCGCGTTCCTCGACCAGCAGGCGGTGCCGGCCGTCGCCGAGTCGGCGCTGCGCCGCATCGCGCCCGCGCAGCCGGGCACGCCGGTGCCGCTGTCGTTCGCGCAGCGCCGGCTGTGGGTGCAGACCCAGCTCGACGACACCAGCACCGCCTACAACATGCGGATCGCGCTCGCGCTGCACGGCGAGCTCGACGTCGCCGCGCTCGAGGGCGCGGTGGCGGCGCTGGTCCGCCGGCACGCCGTCCTGCGCACCGCGTTCACCACCCGCGCCGGCGAGCCGGTCCAGATCGTCGCCGAGGACGCCGCGCTCGCGGTGACCCGGCTCGACCTCCGGGGGCTGACCGCGTCCGAGCGCGCGGCCGAGCTCGACCGGATCATGGAGCGCGCCGCGCGCACACCGTTCGACCTCGCGCGCCCGCCGCTGATCCGGATCGGCCTGGTCGCGATGGCGCCCGGCGAGCACGTGCTGCTGGTCACCCTCCACCACCTGGTGGGCGATGGCGTGTCGCTGGCGATCCTCGCCGGCGAGATCCGCGAGCTCTACGCGGCCGCGCTGGACGGCCGCGCGCCGCGCCTGCCCGAGCTGCCGGTGCAGTACACCGAGTTCGCGACCTGGCAGCGCCAGACGCTCGACGACGAGCGCCTCGCCGCGCTGCGCCGCCACTGGGTGGACACCCTGACCGGCGCGCCGCCGCTGCTCGAGCTGCCGACCGACCGGCCGCGCACCGCGAGCATCGACCCGCGCGGCGAGACCCACAGCTTTCACCTGCCGGCCGAGCTCGCCGACGAGCTGCGCGCGCTGGCCCGCGCCGGCGGCACCACGCTGTTCATGACCCTGCTCGCCGGGTTCGCGGCGGTCATGGCGCGCTACAGCAACCAGTCCGACCTGGTGATCGGCTGCCCGTTCTCGCTGCGCACGCACGACGAGCTCGAGCCGCTGATCGGCATGTTCGTGAACTCGCTGGCGATGCGGATCCGGGTCCAGGACAACCCGACGTTCCGCGACCTGCTCGCGCACGTCCGCGACGTCGCCAGCGACGCCTACACCCACGGCGAGCTGCCGCTCGACCAGCTGGTCGAGGCGCTCCACCCCGAGCGCTCGCCGTCGCATCACCCGATCTACCAGACCATGTTCATCCACGACAACGCGCCGGCGACGCTGCCCGAGCTCGCCGGGCTGCGGTTCGACATCCTGGCGCACAGCGAGTTCGACGCCAAGTTCGACCTGATGCTGTCGATGAGCGAGGTGCCCGACGGCATCCGCGGCGTCTGGGAGTACCGCGCCGCGCTGTTCGATCGCGCGACGATCCAGCGCGCGACCGCGCACCTCGGGGAGGTGCTGCGCGCCATGGTCACCGACCCGGGCGGCCCCGTGATGCAGGCCCCGCTGATGACCGCGGACGAGCGCCACCAGACCCTCGAGGTATGGAGCCACAACGGCCGGGCGCCCAGGATCGAGCGCACCCTGCTCGAGCTCATCGACCAGCAGATCGCGGCGGCTCCCGGGGCGCCCGCGGTCCGGGTCGCGGACACCGCGGTCAGCTACGCCGATCTCGATCGCCGCGCGCGCCAGCTCGCCCGCCACCTCCGGCAGCTCGGCGTCCGCGCGGGGGATCGCGTCGCCGTCCTCTTGCCGCGCTCGGTGGAGCTGCTCGCCGGCCTGCTGGCGGTGCTGCGCGCCGGCGCCGCGTACATCCCGCTCGACCCGTCGTATCCGGGCGCGCGGATCGCCGACGCGCTCGACGACGCCGGGCCGGCCGCGCTGGTCACCACCGCGGCGCTGGCCGCCGGGCTGCCCGGCGCGGCCGTCCCGGTCGTGCGGGTCGACGCCGACGCCGATGCGATCGCGCGAGCCGAGGGCGAGCTACCGCCCAGCCGGCGCGCGCTCGACGAGCCTGCCTACCTCATGTACACGTCCGGATCGACCGGCCGGCCCAAGGCCGCCATCATCACCCACGGCGGGCTCGCCAACTACCTGACGTGGAGCGCCGCCGCGTACGGCATGACCCGCGGCACGCGCGCCGCGGTCAGCACGTCGATCGCGTTCGACGCGACCATCACCACCCTGTGGTCGCCGCTGGTCGCCGGCGCCACGGTCGTGCTGCTGCCCGAGGGCGCGGAGATCGAGGCGCTGGCGGCGCTGCTCCAGCAGGGCGACGGGGTCGACGTCGTCAAGCTCACGCCGTCGCACATCGACGGGCTGCGCGCCCACACCGGCGACGCGCCGCGCCCCGGCGGAGCGCGCGTGTTCGTGGTCGGCGGCGAGCAGCTGCTCGCCGAGCACGTCGCGTGGTGCCAGCGGGTGGCGCCGCGGGCGCGCGTGATCAACGAGTACGGCCCGACCGAGACCGTCGTGGGCTGCTGCATCCACGAGGTCGCACCCGGCGAGGCGACGCCGGACATCGTCCCGATCGGCCGGCCGATCGACAACACCGAGCTCTACGTCCTGAACCCGTGGCTCGAGCCGGTGCCGGTCGGCGTCTCCGGCGAGCTCTACATCGGCGGCGCCGGCGTCGCGCTGGGCTACCACCTCCGGCCGGAGCTCACCGCCGAGAAGTTCGTCGAGCATCCGTTCGCGCGGCCGGGGACGCGGCTGTATCGCACCGGCGATCGCGCGGCGTGGTCGGCCGACGGCAGCCTGCGCTTCCTCGGCCGCGTCGACCACCAGGTCAAGGTCCGCGGCTTCCGGATCGAGCTCGGCGAGATCGACGCCCAGCTGGCTCGCCACCCGGCGGTGCGCGAGGCGGTGACCGTCGTGCGCGACGCCGGCCACGGCCGGCCGCAGCTGGTGTCGTACGTCGTCGCTGCGTATCCCGAGCTCACCGCCGAGGTCC